>CAYZFN010000129.1:0-10025 GCA_964477695.1 uncultured Enterobacteriaceae bacterium
CCCGCTCATCCGCGCCTGGCGCCTCGACGCGCTCACGGTCGTCGCCCCCGACGCCGGGGGCGTGAAGCGCGCGCAGCGCTACGCCGCCGCGCTCGGCGCGCCGCTCGCCGCGGTGACGAAGACCCGCAGCGCGCCGGATGCAGTCGCGTCGCTTGCGCTGCACGGCGACGTGCGCGCACGCAATTGCGTGCTCATCGACGATCTGGTCAGCACCGGCGGCACGCTCGCCGGCGCGGCGAAAGTGCTGCACGACGCGGGTGCAGCGTCGGTGCACGCGTTCTTCGTGCACGCGGTCATGGCGCCGGAGGCGCTGGCGCGCCTCGCCGCGGCGGGCGTTCAGCGCGTAGCGACTACGGACAGCGTGCCGCTCGCGCTGCGACCGGGGCTCGAAGTCGTTTCCGTCGCGCCGGTGCTGGCACGCGAGATCGTTCGCCTGAGTCGCTAGCGAGACCCGTTGGGCTCTTTCCGGATGATGCGCCGGAAAGTCTCCTCGAGGCGGGAATGGGCTTCCCTGAGCTTGCGCTGCGTATCCGTGAGCTGGTCCAGCTCTTTTTTCAGGCGCGCAATGGTCGCGTGCAAGAGCTCGTTTTCCGTACGCAACCGTTCCAGCTCCAGTTCGCCATCCACTGGAGGCCTCTGCTCTCTCGGTTCGGACGCTATAGCGCGGACGATGGGCGCAGCGGCCCTAGGCCCTGGACTTGGCTTTCAGCTCGAGCGACGCGAGCGTGGCCTGGACGTCTCGCAGCACAGCCGCCTGCTCGTTAAGCCGCCGCCGCAGGTCGCTCGCCTCGTGACGAGCTTTCTCTACCTCCATGCGAGCGCTCTCTGCCGTCGCGCGAGCGCTCTCCGCTATCGCGCGAGCGCCTTCGGCTTTGGTACGCGCGTTCTCGGACAGCTCGCGCTGCGACTCGACTTGGTCCCGCAGGCGCTCGAAATGAGCGCGCAGCTTCTCAGCGATGTCGCGCTCGCTCTCCTTCAGCTGGCGTTGCGCTTCGGCGGCATCGCGCAGTTCCTCGGATACCTGCCGCTGCTGCTCCGCCGCCGCGCGCGCCTGTTCCGGTTCGTTGTGGTTCTCTTTTGCCATGGATGATTGTGCCGTAAGCCGGGGATTGAGGCACGAAGGCGCGGACTGAGCGCGAAAAAAGATCGTCCCGGCGCCGCTGACCAAGAGGAGGAAGGAGGGGCCAGCGATCTTCGTGCCGGGACGAACGGGGAGGCTGTGAGCAAATCCTGCCCGGCGGCGGCGCAGGGCGCTTTGAGCGCCATCAAACGCAGCCTTGATTTCCGTCAAGGCAGCCAGCGTCGCAGGAACTAGCATGCAAGTTGCGCGATCCTGGTCGGGACGCGCGAGATGAGCGGCCCGGGCACCGGGCAAGAACATGGGCCGTTTCGGCGCCATGTCGGATGGAGACGACGCTCAGACCGGCCGGAGAGGTCTAAAGACGCCGACCGGGATTTCCACCAAGGCCCGCCTTTCCGACGCGGTGGCGGGCCTTTCCATTTCTTATGCTAGCGTCGATGCGACATCGGATCGGCGCCGCAGCCGCGCTCGTGCTGGGCGCGCTCATCGTCTGGACGGCCCCGCTCGCGGGACTCGCGCTCGCCGGCCGGCCGGTCGCGTCCTTCCTGAGCTTCCCTCCGCGCACCGCGTACGTAGCGCACGCTCCGTTCAGCTGGATTGCCTTCGCGCTGCTTTCGCTGCCGGCTCTGGTCGCCCTTGCCGCGTTCGTTTGGACGCTTTCGCGTGCACCGATAAAGGAGACCAGCGTGCAACGGGCTCCAGGGTGGCTCTGGCTCGGCTTCGCGCTGATCGCGATCGGCTGGACGCTCGCCTGGCGGGAAGGGCTCGTGCCGGCAGAGTGGCGAAGAAACACGTTCACTTTGCTCTGGCTGGGCTACATCGTCGTCATGAACGCGCTCGCCAAACGCCGTTCCGGCCGTTCGCCGCTCACGCACGAAACGAGAACGCTCGGCGCGCTCTTCCTGGTGAGCGCCGTGTTCTGGTGGCTCTTCGAATACCTCAACCAGTTCACGGGAAACTGGTACTACACAGGCGTAGCCGCCAGCGATTCCTGGAGCTATTTCATCCAGGGCAGCCTGCCGTTCTCGACCGTGCTTCCCGCAGTCGCGAGCACGTGGGCCTGGCTGGCGACATTCCCGCGCTGCAACGCGCTTTCACTCCCCAGGGTGCGGGGCAAGCGCTGGCTCGCGTGGCTCGCTTTGCCTGCCGGCGCCGCCTCGCTCATGGCGCTGCCTTTAGCGGCGGATGCGCTGTTTGCCATGCTCTGGCTCGCGCCGCTGCTCGTCTTCGCGGCGCTTCAATACCTGCTCACCGGGGAAACGCTGTTCGCGCCGCTCGCTCGCGGCGATTGGCGTGCGGTGCTGCAGCCGGCCGCCGCCGCGCTGGTGTGCGGATTCTTCTGGGAGCTGTGGAACTACGGCAGCCTCGCGAAATGGCACTACAGCATCCCGTACGTGCAGCGCTTCCACATTTTCGAGATGCCGCTTCTCGGCTACGCGGGCTACCTGCCTTTCGGGGTGGAATGCGCGCTCATCCTGCAGCTCGTTTGCGCGCTCTGCCGGCCGCAACGCAGCCCGGAACGGCTTTGACGGAAATCAAGGCCGCCGCGCTCGGCAGCAGTAGCGTAGCCTCATGAAAATTCCTCTCCAGGTTTCGTTCCATGGCGTCGAGCACTCGGACGCCTTGTACAACGCCATTCGCGACAAGCTCGACAAGCTCGAGCGCTATTACGACCGGATCGTGAGCTGCCGCGTGGTGCTCGAGCTCGATGCGCGCCGTAAGCAGCATGGCAAGCAGCTCACGCTGCGTATCCAGCTCAAGGTGCCGGGCAGCGAAATCGCGGTCACGCGCGAGCACGGCGAGGAAATCCAGGTCGCGCTGCGCGAGGCATTCGACGCGGCGCGCCGCCAGCTCGAGGACTATGCGCGCGAGCAGCGCGGCGACGTGAAGCGCCACTCGGCGTAGCGGACGGAAAAGGCCGCAGTCGGGAATTACCGTCTTTCCTACGGCCGAATACAGCGTTTTTCCCACCGTCCCAATAGTCCCCCACCGATATGCCAGCCAGGCGGCGCAGGGTAACTTGAGGGGCATGAACACAGTCCAATCCCAAGTCGCAGCGGCGGTGGCGCAAGTGTTCGACCGGCTGCCGGCGCTGGTGTGCTTTTCCGTGGAGCTCGAGCCCGAGCTGGTCCTGGCCGACGTCGAGACGTTCCCCTGGCCCGCGGAGCGCGAGGAGCTGATGGACAAGATCGCCGGTCCGCTGCTCGACCTGATGGACGAGGAGCCCGCCGCGCGCGGGCTGCTGCAAGGGCGAACTTTCGTCCGCACGCTGCATTGAGTGCGCCGCGCGGGCGCTTACGCCCCAGCAACTGTCCCGGAATTCAGACGTCGATGACGGTCTGCGCGACCCAGCCTTCGCCGTGCCGCGCCACGCGCAGCGTGCTGTACGTCGCCCCCTTCACCTCGAGCGCCGGGCGATGGCGCTCGACGTCGATCGCTTCGCCCCACGCCCGGGCGCGCAACCGCGTGCCTTCGATATGCACCGCGAAACGGCTGAAGAGCAGCTTGCGCGTCGCCGTCTGGTAGACGAGCGCGTTCAGCCACTCTGCCAGCAGGAGATCGTCGTCGGGCGCCTCGCATTCCAGGTCGACGACGTCGAATTGGGCCACGATCGCCGGGTCGGTAATGACCGCGGTCAATGCAAGAGCGGCCTGCTCGAAGGCCTCCGCCTTGGTCGCGCCGAAGCCGCGTACGCCGGTGTCGGCGCCGTGGTAATAGTGCTCCCAGCGTGTCGTCAGCGCCGCGCGCTCGGCTTGGTCGTTCACGCCGCCTTTTCCATCGCCTTCTCGAGCTGCCGGAACGCCTCGAGCGGGACAGCGGCCGCCTGAGCGCTGTTGCCCAGGATGGCCGCGATGCGCAGTTGCGCGTCGCGCGCGTTGCCGGCGAGCGAGGCCCAGTAGCCGACGACCTTGCCAAGATTGCCGGTCATGAAGCGCATTTGCGCATCGGCGAGCTGCGGCAGCGTGCTCGCGCCTTCGAGCGACTTGCGGGTCGCCTCGAGCGCGGCGTGCGCGTCCACCGCGGCGGCGAGCTGGATCTCGCGCGCCTTTTCCGCGGCCTCGACGAGCGCTTCGGCGATCTCGAGCGCGACTTCCAGCTGTCGCTTGCATGCAGTGACCGCGGCATCGGTAGAGAAGACAGGCATATCCATGGCGTCCTCCTGAGTGACGACGCCAAGTTAGCGCCGTACCGCCGCGCCTGCTTGACGAAGGTCAATCCGGATCCGCGCGCGCGAACCTAGAGTGGCGGCCAAGGCAACCCAAGGAGAGGCGAATGGCGTACAGACGGATTCTCGTGCCGGTGGACGGCAGTCCCACATCGAATGCCGGCCTGCGCGAGGCGATCGACCTCGCGAAGGGGCAAGGCGCGAGCCTGCAGCTCGTCCACGTGGTCGACTACCACTACCTGGCGATGACGGGCCTCGAAGCCGGCGCCTATATCGAGGACCTGATGCAGAGCCTGACGCAGTCGGGTCGCCGAATACTCAAGCGTGCCGAAGAGCTGGCGCGCAAGAGCGGCGTAACAGTAAGCAGCGTGCTGCTCGAGTCGCCGACCGGGCCGGCCGCCGACGCGATCGTGCGCCAGGCGAAGAAATCGAAGGCCGACCTGATCGTCCTCGGCACGCACGGCCGGCGCGGCGTGCGGCGCATGCTCATGGGCAGCGACGCCGAGCAGGTGGTGCGCAACTCGCCGGCGCCGGTGATGCTGGTCCGCTCGCCGGGCCGCTAGCGCTCTTCCCGAGCAGCGCGCGCAGGCGCAGCTCGAGCCGATCGAGAAAGCGCGCGAAGGACGGCGACTCGGTCGCGATCAGCGCGGCGCCAAGCAGCGCGGCAAGCGCCCCGGGGCCGGGCGTTGCGACAAGGATCGCGCCGAGCGCGATCAGCAGCGCGCCGGCGAAGATGGTGAGCGCTTTCAGCGCGCCGTGGCGCCGCCGGCGCACGCGGTGCAGGGCGCTGAAACGCCGGCCGGGCGTTGCATGCAACAGGGCTTTCAGATTCACAGACAGTTCGGGCTCCGTCCCCGAATTCAATGCGCCATGAGCACGGGCACCGTCATCGCCTCGAGCAGGCTGCGCGTCGCGCCGCCGAGCACGAGCTCGCGCGCGCGCGAGTGGCCATAGGCGCCCATGACGATCAGGTCGGCGTCGGTGTCTGCGGCGCGCGAGAGGATCTGCGAGCCGATGTCGATGCCGGCGCGCTGCCGCGCCACGCTGACCTTCACGCCGTGGCGCGCGAGATAGAGCGCGATGTCGGCGCCCGGCTCGTCGCCATGGTCGGCGTCCGCGCGCTGCGGCTCGAAGGCGACGACTTCGACCGCGCCCGCGCGCTGCAGCAGCGGCAACGCGTCGGTGACCGCGCGCGCGGCCTCGCGGCTTGCGTTCCAGGCGACCAGCACGCGCGAGCCGACGCGCGTGAACCTTCCCGCGTAGGGGACGAGCAGCACCGGGCGCCCGGCGGAAAGCACGAGCTCCTCGGCAAAATAGGCGGGCATGCGGAACTCGTCCGGGGAGCGGTCCGGGTTGTGCTGGCCGATGACGATCAGGTCGGCGTAGCGCGCGCTCAGCGCCGCGGCCGAGAGCGGCCCGCGCTCCGAGCGCCGCCATTCGGTCTTCTGCACGCCGGCGCGCGCCGCGGCGGCGTCGAAGTCGCGCTTCGCCTGCTCGGCGAGCTCGTTGCGCCAGCGCATTTCCGCCTCCACCATGGCGGCGGCGCCGCCGCCGAGCGCGAACGGCACGAGAAACTCCGCCAGCGCGAACTGCCCGACGAGATGAGCGTCGAACGCGACCGCCAGGTCGCAGGCAATGCCCACGCGCTCGCTTCGGCGCTCGTCGGCGCCGAGATGCACGACTAGGGTCCGGTAGGTCATGGGCTTGTCCTTTCCGAATCCATGCTAGGCGACGCGCCGCGGCGGCCATTGATGAAGGTCAATTGCAGCGTATCGGCGCGCGGTACGGTCGCGGCATGGCGGAAAAACGCAAGTACCTGGTGGCCGACCGCGACGTCGCCTTCCTGCAGCACGATGAGACGCGCGGCGTCCGCCTGCAGCTCGAGTATCTGAAGGCCGAGCGCCTGCTCGAGAGCCGGGGGATACGACACACGATCCTGGTGCTCGGCAGCACGCGCATCGGCGCGCGCGCCCCTGCCCGCCGGGCGACCGACCCGGCGCACTACTACGCCACGGCCCGCGAGCTTGGCCGCCTGATCGCCAGGGCGGGAAAGCGGCGCGGCGGCGCCGTCATGACGGGCGGCGGCCCCGGCCTCATGGAAGCGGCGAACCGGGGCGCGCTCGAGGCCGGCGCGCTGTCGATCGGCCTCAACATCAGCCTGCCGCATGCGCAACGGCCGAACCCCTACCTCACCCCGCAGCTGTGCCTCAACTTCCGCTACTTCGCGCTGCGGAAGCTGCACTTCCTGTTGCGCGCGCGGGCGCTGGTCGCCTTCCCGGGCGGCTTCGGCACCTTCGACGAGCTCTTCGAGGCGCTGACGCTCGTGCAGACGCGCAAGATCCGCCCGATGCCGATCGTGCTGGCCGGCGAAGCCTACTGGCGCAGAGCGTTCGACATGGATTTCCTCGTCGCGCAGGGCACCGTGGCGAGCGCAGACCGGCGGCTATTCGGCTATGCCGACACCGCGAAGGAGATCTGGCAGCTGATCGAGCGCTGGTACCGCGGCGCGGGCGAGGCGGTCTTTCCGTCCGATCAGGCGACGCGGCGCTCCGGGGAGTAGAGCCGCGCCCGGTGCCGCGCTTCGCAGCGCGGATGGTGCAGCACGAAGTTGCGCAGCAAGAGCTTGAGCGCGAGCTCCCGGCTGTGATCGCCGCGCGCCGCGGCGGCAGCGATGTCGTCGCGGATCATCGCCTTGATCGCGACCTCGCCTTCAGGCGTGTGCACGAGATAGTTGCCGAGCTCGGCGGCCGCGAGCTCGGGGATGCGCTCATGCTCCGCGATGGCGAGCACCTCGTCTTCGCCGAGCTCGCACAGCGCGAGGCAATCTTCGAGCGTAAGAACCATTACATCTCCGCCATCTCGGGCGCGGCGGCCGGCTTCGGCTCGGGCTTGCGCGCGATCATGCAGTCGGTCGTCAGAATGAGGCCGGCGATGGAGGCTGCATTCTGCAGCGCCGCGCGCGTCACCTTGCACGGGTCGAGGACGCCCATCGCCATCATGTCGCCGTACTCGCCGTTAGCGGCGTTGAAGCCGAAGTTGTCCTGTCCGTCGAGCACGCGTTGCACGACGACGGCCGGCTCGGCGCCGGCGTTGCGCACGATCTGGCGCAGCGGCTCCTCGATCGCGCGCAGGACGATCCGGATGCCCGCGTCCTGGTCGGCGTTGCTTGCCTTCAGATCGTGCAAAGCCACGCGCGCGCGCAGCAGCGCGACGCCGCCGCCCGGCAGGATGCCTTCCTCGACCGCCGCGCGCGTCGCGTGCAGCGCATCTTCGGTGCGGCTCTTCCGCTCCTTCATCTCCGTCTCGGTCGCCGCGCCGACGCGGATGAGCGCCACGCCCCCGGAGAGCTTGGCGGCGCGTTCCTCGAGCTTCTCCCGGTCATAGTCGCTCGTCGCTTCCTTCGCCTGCTCCTTGATTTGCGCGACCCGCGCGGCGATCGCCGTGGCATCGCCGGCGCCGCCGATGAGCGTGGTGTTGTCCTTGTCGACCTCGACGCGCCGCACTCGTCCGAGGACCGAAGGATCCGCCTTCTCGAGCGTGCGGCCGGCTTCCTCGGCCACCACGGCTGCGCCGGTCAGCACCGCGAGATCTTCCAGCATGGCCTTCCGGCGATCGCCGAAGCCCGGCGCCTTCACCGCGCAAGCCTTGATCACGCCGCGTAGCATGTTGACGACAAGTGTCGCCAGGGCTTCACCCTCGACTTCCTCGGCGACCACGAGGAGCGGCTTCGCCTCCTTCGCCACGTGCTCGAGGAGCGGCAGCAGCTCGCGGATGGTGGAAATCTTCTTGTCGTACAGCAGGACGAGCGCATCATCGAGCACTACCGACTGCTTTTCGGCGTTGTTGATGAAATAAGGCGAAAGGTAGCCGCGATCGAACTGGGTGCCCTCGACCACCTCGAGCTCGTTGGCGAGACCCTTGCCGTCCTCGAGGGTGATGACGCCTTCGCGGCCGACCTTCTCCATCGCATCGGCGACCATGTCGCCGATCGACGGGTCGTTGTTGGCGGAGATGGCCGCCACCTGGGCGATCTCGATGCGCCCGGTGCAGGGCTTGGCCGCCTGCTTGAGCCGGGCGATCAGGGCGTCGACGGCGCGGTCGATGCCGCGCTTGAGGTCCATCGGGTTCATCCCGGCGGCGACGTACTTCATGCCCTCGTTGACGATCGCCGCGGCGAGCAGCGTCGCGGTCGTCGTGCCGTCGCCCGCCACCTCGGAGGTCTTGGCCGCGACCTCGCGCACCATCTGGGCGCCCATGTTCTCGAAGGGGTCCTCGAGCTCGAGCTCCTTGGCGACGACGACGCCCGAGTTGATGACCGTGGGGGGGCCGAAGCTTCTCTCCAGCACCACGGTGCGCGCCTTCGGGCCGAGCGTGACGCGCACGGCGTCGGCCAGGATGTTCATCCCGCGCAGCAGCTTCGCGTGCGCGGACTCGCCAAACAGGATCTCTTTTGCGCTCATGTTTCTTACTCTACGGAGGCGCATTCCGGTCCGGTTGACGCAAGTCAAGGAGCGCGCGCCGACTGGATCATTTGTCTAGTCGCGAATCTTGCTTCTTCGGGGAGGACACTAGCTACGCGAGCAAGCGCCATGAAGATCTGCGTGACGAGCAACCGAGGACCCCGAGGCGAAGAGACACCCTGGACCTTCTATGTCGGCGGCCGGCGCCTGCACATCGTCGAGGTGCTCGACCGCTGGACCGATGGCGCGCAGCGCTATTTCGAGGTCTGCGTGGACGACGGCCGGCGCTTCGTACTGCGCCTGGACGGCGCCAACCGGGTGTGGGAGCTGGTCGCGGTCTTTGCCGCGAGCGCCAAGCGTCCGGCACCGAAGACGGTAAGTTCTGCCGAACCGCGTAAATTTTTCAGCGCCTTCCTGCCGGCCGCGGCGAAGGCGCCCAAGACCGCGCCTTAGATCTCGACCCCCTGGCCAGCGCCCGCGACCTGCGCGCGCCAGCCCAGCCGGCTCTTCACCGCATCGCAAAAGGCATTCGCCGCCAGCGGCTCGCCGTGCACGATCCAGGCCGCGGCCGGCGCGCGACGGAAATGGCCCAGCCAGCCAATCAGCGCGGACTGGTCGGCATGCGCCGAGAGGCCGCCCAGGGTGAACACCTTGGCCCGGACGGGGTAGGCCTCGCCGAAGAGCCGGACCGACGGCGCGCCGTCGACGATCCGGCGGCCGAGCGTTCCCGCGGCCTGGAAGCCCGTGAAGAGGATCGCGCACTCCGGCCGGGAGATGTTGCAGCGAAGGTGGTGGCGGATCCGCCCGCCCTCGCACATGCCGCTCGCCGAGAGGATCACCGCACCCGCGCGCACCTCGTTGATCTTCTTCGACTCGGCCAGGTCCTCGGTGAAGCGCACCCGCTCGGGGGACGGCATCGAGGCGTACTTGAGCGTGATGCGGGTCGCGGCAAGCGCCATCGGCGAGTCGACGTACACGTTCATGCGCTCGGGTAGGCGCTTCTCGCGCTGCAGATCCGCCATGAGCGAGAGGATCTCCTGAGTGCGCCCCACCGCGAACGACGGGATGACGATGTTGCCTTCGCGGCCGGAAAGCGTGTCGTTCACCGCGTAGGCGAGCTCGTCCAGCGTCCGCGCGAGCGTCTTGTGGTCGCGATTGCCATAGGTCGACTCGACGAGCAGCACGTCCGCTTCGGCGATCGGCGTCGGGTCGGCGACGATCGGCCGCCCCGGCTGGCCGAGGTCGCCGGAGAAGACAAGCTTCTTTCCCTCGAGCCAGATCTCGAGGATCGCACTGCCCAGGATATGCCCGGCATCGC
>CAYZFN010000130.1:0-13052 GCA_964477695.1 uncultured Enterobacteriaceae bacterium
GCGCCATTCAAACCTCAACCGCCTCGCTGCAGGCGGATAGAAGACCGATCCAACAGAAAACCCACCTCAGAAATACGTGACGAACAGCGAGTTCTTCAACACAATAGGCCGGAAGCGGAATCGGCAAGCACGCGCCGTTACTTTCGACTTCCGACTCGACGCAAAGGAAGCGGTGCCGCTGCCTTACTCCCGGTCAATCTCGATGTTTTGTTTCGTGCCGCTATTGGCGATGGAGACCATTATCCCGACGCCCGTCAGGATTACGACGCCGATCACGATCCAGGTAGTCTCGATGTTCTGCAGAAGTCCGAGCTTCCAAAGTGCGGCTAGAACGCCACCGATCAGCAAGACAAATCCGAAAAAATACATTCCTGCCCATTTCATGGCGCACCTCCTGATAAGGTCCGCAGCGCTTCGGGTTAGGACGCGGCACAGCAACCGCACCGCAAGGAACGTGCCGATCTAGGCTCAAAGAAAGCAGCGGAATGTCTGTCCGCCCTCGGCCGAAAGCGGACATGCTTCAACGACGATTGATCCAATCAATTCGGGCTCCGTCCCCGAATTTTTTGTCCCCCGACGAGCGGGTAGACTGGCGAGATGGATGCTTCCATGCCGCGCGTTCTTCTTGCCGCGCGGCCTGTTGCCCGAGAACTGTTCCGCACGGCGCTGAGCGGGCACGCCGACCTGATCGAAACGACGACGTTGCAGGAGAGCCTCCTTTACCTGAAGAATGAACCACCGCCGGCACTCGTCTGTTGTACGGTCCTGTTTGATGAATCGCGGATGTTCGATTTGCTCAGGTGGGTGAAGGTCGAGCTGCCTGGCGTCGCTTTCATCTGCGCTCGTGCCCTTGCCAGGGACCTGACCAAGTTCACGATCGAGGCGGTGGAAATCGCGAGCAGAAGCCTCGGGGCAACCGCGTTTATCGACGTGCCTGCGTTGACCAGCAAGTACGGAGATGCCGAGGCGCGCGAACGATTGAGGCTGACTGTTCTGAGCGCCTGCGGAGCGCAAAAGCCGTAAACGCGGTCCGCGAACGAAACGTTCGCTCCGCGGCCCCGAATTCGACACCTGACGCGACGCTGACATACCTTCCGTGCTATAGAAGCGCGCAGGACTAATCGTGCGAATTCTCGTCGTCGAAGATGACTCGGTGCTGGCGGCTGCGCTTACCCGTGCGCTCAACCAGGCGGCGTACGCGGTCGACCTGGTCGACAACGGCGATACGGCGAACACGGCGCTCGACTCGGGCTCCTACGATCTGGTGGTGCTCGATCTGGCTCTGCCCAAGGTCGACGGCCTGAGCGTGCTGCGCCGGCTGCGCGACCGGCGCTCGCGGGTGCCGGTGCTGATCCTCAGCGCGCGCGACTCGCTCGACGACCGGGTGAAGGGCCTCGACCTCGGCGCCGACGACTACATGACGAAGCCGTTCGACCTTCCGGAATTCGAGGCGCGCGTGCGCGCGCTCATGCGCCGCGGCCAGCACCACGCGACCAACGTCCTGCGCCACGGCAAGCTGGAGCTCGACCTCGAGGCGCGCCGCGTGTTCCACGACGGCCGGCCGCTCGACCTCTCGGCGCGCGAGCTCGCCGTGATGGAGCTCCTGATGTCGCGCCAGGGCCGCGTGGTGACGAAGGAGCAGATGGTCGACCGCGTGTTCGGCTGGGGAGAAGAGGTGGGCAGCAACGCCATCGAGGTATGCGTGCACCGCGTGCGCCGCAAGCTCGAGCCCTACGGGATCGAGATCCGCACGGTGCGCGGCATGGGCTATCTCATGGAGAAGGCTGGTGAGGCGGAATCCTCCGACGCTCCGTAAGAAGCTGCTGCACTGGCTGCTCGTGCCGCTGTGCCTCGTCCTGCTGGTCGACGTGGTCGGCAGCTACGTCGCGGTGCACGCGATCGTGCAGAGCATCTACGACGGCGAGCTCGCCGAGATCGCGCGGGAGCTGGTGCTGCACGTGCGCGCGGAAGGCGGGGACACGGCGTTCGATCTGTCGAGCGATGCCGAGCGCACGCTGCTCCTCGACGAATACGACCAGGTCTACTTCGCGGTGCGCGACGCGAGCGGACGCGTCATCGCCGGCCGGGCCGACCTGCCTTACCTGCCGCCCGAGCACGGCGCGCTCGGCTTCGCCGATGCAGCGTACGACGGCGCGCCGGTCCGTATCGCGGCGCTCGCGCGCACCGTCGGCGCGCGGCAAGCGACGATCGAGGTGGCGGAGACGACGGTCAAGCGCAGCCGGCTCGCGCGCATGCTCCTGCTCGGGGTCGCGCTGCCGCAGGTGGGGCTGATCATGCTCGCGGCGCTCCTCGTGTGGCTCGGGGTGGCGCGCGGCCTCGCGCCGCTCGAGCAGCTGCGCCACGCCGTGGCCGCGCGCTCGCACCTGGACATGAGCGCGGTCGACGCGCACGACGTGCCCGGCGAGGTGCAGCCGCTCGTCGCCGCAATCAACGACCTGATTCGCCGCCTCGGCGCGGTACTCGACTTTCAGGCGCGCTTCATCGCCGACACCGCGCACCAGCTGCGTACGCCGGTCGCCGGCCTGAAGGCGCACATCGAGGTCGCGCTGCGCGAGAAGACGCTGCCGCAGACCCGCACCGCGCTCGCACACCTGTACACCGGCGCCGAACGGCTGTCGCGCCTGGTCGGGCAGCTGCTTTCGCTCGCGCGCAACGAGCCGCACTCGGCGCGCACCGAGAATTTTGCGCCGCTCGATTTCAACAAGCTGACCTTCGACACCACGACCGAGTGGGTTGCGCAGGCCTACAAGAAGAACATCGACCTCGGCTTCGAGGGCGCCGGCAGCGAGGTCATGGTGCGCGGCGATGCGACGCGGCTCACCGAGCTCATCAACAACCTGGTCGACAACGCCATCCGCTACACGCCGCCGGGCGGCCGGGTGACGGTGCACGTGCGGGCCGAGCCGCGCCCGCAGCTCGTCGTAAGCGACGACGGGCCGCGCATCCCGGTCGAGGACCGTACTCGCGTGTTCGAGCGCTTCCATCGCCTGCTCGGCACCCATGCCGAAGGCAGCGGCCTCGGCCTCGCCATCGTGCGCGACATCGCCGCGCTGCACGAGGCGCAGATCGAGCTCAGGGACGACGTGGACGGCGTCGGCAATACCTTCATCGTCACCTTCCCGGCTTACGGTCCGCCCGCCGCCGGTCCGGCCGAAACCTTACAGCCCCGTAATACCACGGCAAGCCACGCGTAACGTACCGGGAAGTCGCGCGTAATCCGGCCGCAAGCGCGTAATCAGCAGTGCAGAACGGGCGCGTAAGTGCATCCCCCTAACGTGGTCGCTTCCCTTTCCCAAGCCGAGGAGCGCCCGCGTGAGCGCAATGCTGACCAGCCCGGAAGTCTGGGTGGCCCTGTTCCAGATCTGCGTCATCAACATCCTGCTGAGCGGCGACAACGCCGTGGTCATCGCGCTCGCGTGCCGCAACCTGCCTCGCAAGCAGCAGAAGCAGGCGTTCGCGATCGGCGCCATCGGCGTGATCGTCCTGATGACGGCGCTCACCGCTTTCGCCGCCTACCTGATGAGCCTGCCCTACCTGGAGCTCATCGGCAGCGCGCTCCTCTTGTGGATCGGCATCAAGCTGCTCGCCCCCGGCGACGAGGAGGACGGCGAAGGCAAGGTGAGCAGCGGCTTCTGGGACGCGGTGAAGACGATCATCATCGCCGACATCGTGATGAGCCTCGACAACGTGCTCGGCATGGCGGGCGCCGCCAAGGGCCACCTCGCGATGCTGTTCGTCGGCATGGTCATCACCATCCCGCTCATCCTGTTCGGCAGCGCGCTCATCATGAAGCTGATGGAGCGCTTCCCGGTCTTCATCACCTTCGGCGCGGGCCTGCTCGGCTGGGTGGCCGGCGAGATGGCGATCGCCGATCCGGCGATCAAGGTCGCCGTCGAATCGCGCGCCCAGTACCTCGACTTCGTCGCGCCGGTGCTCGGCGCGGCCGCGGTGATTATCGCCGGACGCATGCTCGCCCATCGCCGCCCCGCCGCAGCCGAGCCGGAGACCGAGATCGAGCTGCCGCGGACCGGTGCGCGCGCGAAGCAGGAGGTCGCATGATCAACCTCCTGCTGCCGATCGAAGAGGGTCGCGACGTCTCCTCGGCCATCGACCATGTCATCGAGCTCGCGCGCGCCGAGCCGGTGCGGCTGTACCTCCTCAACGTGCGCACCCCGCTGCCGAGCTACGTCGCGCGCTTCATCCCGGCCGCCGAGCGGCAGGCGTTCCACCACGAAAACGGCATGCGCGCCATGCGCGAGGCGATCGCGCGCCTGGACGAGGCCGGCATCGCGCACCGCGAGGAAGTGCGGGTCGGCAACAAGGCCGAGACCATTGTCGAATTCGCGCGCGAGAAGCACTGCGCGGAGATCGTGGTCGACGGCAGCGACGGCGGGCTGCTCGGCCATCTCGGCCTCGGCTCGATCCGCGCCCAGCTGCGCCACCTCCTGCAGCCCGGCGACTCCCTGCGCATCCGCGAAGCGGCCTAATTCGGGGACGGAGCCCGAACTGCTTCGGCGCGCTTTCCTCGGCTGCGCGCGATCGCTGTGCAGCCGAGGTATAGCAGACAGGGCGGGACAAGCCACCCGAGCAGCAGCGCGATCCCGCCATAGCGGAATCGATCGTGCGCGGTCCTGTCCTGCTCATAGCGGCGCAGGGTGTCGCGAAGATCGAACTTCGGATACGCGGTCGCAGCGGTGGCGATGAACTGCTCGTCGCCGAGCGCGTAGCGACGCTGCTTCACGTTGACTTCGGTCGTCGGGTCGCCGTTGACCGACCATTCGATGACGTCGGCCCAGAAATGCAGCCGCTCGCTATAGGTCCCGTTGTGCCAGATGGCATAGAACGCGACGACGGCAGTCCAGACGACGCCGGCCACTAGGCAAGCGGTTTGCCAGGCGTGTACGGGTCTGGGTTGCATGGAAAAAGTGTAGGCCCTGTGCCAATGACGGTTCTTACCCCGGTACCGGACGTGACAAAGGTTCACTAATTTGCGTCAGGCAAGCTCCTTGGAAGCGAGGCTGTAGGACGCCCCGTAATGTCCGACCGCCGCGCCCGGAAGATCCTGCAGCTCACGATCGACGAAGTCGACGACGGCGCCCGGATCGTAGCCGCAGACGAGGAGCGCCCAGTCCGCCTGCGCGTCCTTGCCGCGAATCTCCTGCTCCGCGGTGCGCGGGCCGGCGCTCATCGCGCGCGAATGCAGCAGATGCGCAGCGGCGAGACCCTTCCGTTGCGGCGTGGCGGGCAGGATTTGCCGAAGGCGCGCCGCGATCTCACGCGCCTTGCCGCGCGGCGGAGCAAACCGGACCGTCGAAACGGCGCGCGCCATCCCGCCGCCGAAGCTCGCGCGCACGCTGCAGACGCTCCTCACCATGTTGAGGTGATGCGGCATGAGCTTGCGCGACCACGGCGTCGGGTTGTTCAGCCGCTCGAGGTACGCTCCGGCGTTCAGCACGGCAAGAGACCGCGCTTCGTACAGCACGAAGTAGGACGGCCGTTCAGGAGCAATAAAGCGCGTTCCGCGAAGGAAGCCGGGGATGGCGAGGCGCTCCGGCATGTGCTCGTGCGTATGCCAGTCCTCGAACTCGGCTTGCATCTCCGGTGCGATGTCCCACCACATCGCGACGGCGGCACGTCCTAGCATGGGCCCGCTCAGAACATCGTGTTGCCGTTGGCCGGTCTGCCGGGAACGACCTGCAAGACGTCCCAGTGCTCGAGCACCCTTCCGTCGTCATCGACTCGGAAGATGTCCATGCCGGCCCAATCCTTGTCCTTGAACCCGGGCCATTCCTGTTCGATTGCCTCTCGCGGCTTGCTTTGGTTGAACATGAGGTCGTAGAACGCCGTGACGTTGCGCTTGTTGCGCTCGAGGTCCACTGACTACCTTCCGTGAGTTTGCGCTTCGGGCCGCAAGTAGACTATAGCGGCAAGCCGGACACCGGAGCGCCCGCGAGATGAGCGACCGACGCTATTGGATTGGCGTTGTATCGAAAGAGCACGTGATGATCGGCGTGAAGGGCGGGTTCATGCAGCTGAATCACGGCAAGAGGGCGCCGCTCCAGAGGCTCTCGGCTTGCGACGGAGTCGTGTTCTACTCGCCGAGGACCTCTTATCCGGACGGAGAGCCCTTGCAGGCGTTCACCGCAATCGGACGCGTCAAGACCGGCGAGGTGTACCAGGTGGCCATGACGTCGCGATTCAAACCGTTTCGAACCGACGTCGAATGGCTCAAGGCGAAGGAGGCGCCGATTCACCCGCTCATCGACGAGCTGTCCTTCATCAAGGACAAGGCGCACTGGGGAGCGCGGTTCCGCTTCGGGCACTTGAACATCGGCGCGGCGGATTTCGCGCGCATCGCCGCCGCCATGGGGCGCGATTTCCGGAAGGACTTTGCGGCGGCCTGAGTTCGGGCTCCGTCCCCGAGTCAGCCGAGTTCGGGCTCCGTCCCCGAATTAGAGGACGCGGCCGGTCGAGTCGTCGATGAGGTGCAGGTGGCGCAGGTCGGCGACCAGCCTGAGCGGCGAGCCGGGACGGGCGCCGCAGCCGGGATCGACGCGCGCGCACACGTCGCTGCCGTTCACCGGGAAGAAGACCAGCGTCTCGCTGCCCATCGGCTCGACCACTTCGGGCGTCGCCTCGAAGGGCTGCTGGCCTGCCTCGAGGTGCGGGCGCTGCTCGAAAAGGTGCTCGGGCCGCAGGCCGCACAGCAGCTTGTCGCTGCCGACATGGGGACGGTAGCGAGCTTCGCGCTCGGCCGGAACGGACAGCGCGATCGAGCCGTTCAGCCGCAGCCGCAGTCCGCCCGCCGCCGCCTCGAGCCCGCAGGACACCATGTTCATCGCCGGCGAGCCGATGAACCCGGCGACGAACTTGGTCGCCGGCGAGTGATAGAGGTCGTTCGGCGCGCCGACCTGCTCGATGCGCCCGGCGTTCATCACCACCACCCGGTCGGCGAGCGTCATCGCCTCGACCTGGTCGTGCGTCACGTAGACGGTCGTGGTGCGCACCTTCTGGTGGATCTTCTTGATCTCGGTGCGCATCTGCACGCGCAGCTTCGCGTCCAGGTTCGAGAGCGGCTCGTCGAACAGGAAAACCTTGGGATGGCGCACGATCGCCCGTCCCATCGCGACGCGCTGGCGCTGGCCGCCGGATAGCTGCTTGGGCTTGCGGTCGAGCAGGTCGCTCAAGCCGAGGATGCGCGCGGCGTCCTGCACGCGCTGATGGATCTCGGGCTTCGGCACCTTCTTCAGGCGCAGCCCGAACGACATGTTCTCGTGCACCGTCATGTGCGGGTACAGCGCGTAGTTCTGGAACACCATGGCGATGTCCCGGTCCTTGGGCGGCACGTCGTTCACGATCGTGTCGCCGATGATCACCTCGCCGCCGGTGATGTCCTCGAGCCCGGCGATCATGCGCAGCGTGGTGGTCTTGCCGCAGCCCGACGGGCCGACCAGCACCACGAACTCCTTGTCCGGGATGTCGAGGTCGATGCCGCGCACCGCGGGCGTCGCGTCGTAGTGCTTTACCAGCTTCCTGAGATTTACGTGTGCCATATCCCGAGCATCACCCCTTGGTCGCCCCCGCCGTCAAACCCGCGATGTAATAGTCCATGAGGAAGGCGTAGATGAGAAGCGGCGGCAGCGCGCCGAGCAGGCACGCGGTCATGATCTGCCCCCAGGCGTACACGTCGCCCTTGATGAGCGTGCTGTAGATGCCGGTGGGCAGCAGCATCTGGTCGGCCGACGTGGTGAAGGCGAGCGGATACAGGAAGTCGGCCCACGACACGGTGAACGCGAAGATCGTGGCGGCGATGATGCCGGGCAGCGCCACCGGAATGAAGATCTTCAGCAGCATCTGCAGGTAGCCCGCGCCATCGATCAGCGCCGCCTCGTCGAGCTCCTTCGGGATGCTGGCGAAGTAGCCGATCATGATCCAGGTGCAGAAGGGCACCGTGAGCGTCGGATAGATGATGATGCACACCCACCAGTGGTTGATGAGCTGGATGTCGAACGTCTCGTTCACCCAGGCGAAGATCTTGAACAGCGGGATGAAGAGCAGCGTCTCGGGGATCAGGTAGGTGAGGAACACGCCGGTCGCCAGCGCGGCCGAGCCCCAGAACTTCATCCGCGCGAGCGCGAAGGCCGCCGGGATGCTGACCAGCATCGTCACGATGACCACCACCACCGACACGAGCGCCGAATTGATGAAGAACGTCTGGTAGTCCGGCGAGAAGATCAGCGCCTGATAGTTCTCGAGCGTCGGGTGGTACACCCACCACGGGTTCGTCACCGCGCCCACCTCGGCGCTGGATTTCAGCGAGGTGATGAACATGTAGATGGGCGGGGTGAGGAAGAAGACGACGAACAGGATGAGGAAGAAGTACGACAGGACCAGGACCCTGCGCCGGTCCCGCTTCATGCTGCGCACCTTGCCCGCTGCCGGGACTTCCAGGACCGCGCTCATGCCTCGTTGCCCCGGCGCGTGATGTCGCGCAGGATGAAGTAGGCGGCCACCGCGAGGATCGGGAACATGAACAGCGAGACCGCCGCGCCGAGGGCTATGTCGCCGCCGTTGATGCCGACCAGGAACGCCCAGGTGGCGAAGATGTGCGTGCGGTCGATCGGCCCGCCGGCCGTGAGGATGCGCACGATGTCGAAGTTGGCGAACGTGACGATCAGCGAGAAGAGCACCGTGATGGAGATGATGTTGCGCATCATCGGCAGCGTCACGTACCAGATCTTCTGCCACCAGTTGGCGCCGTCGATCGCCGCCGCCTCGTAGAGCTGCTCGGGCACCGATTTCAGCGCCGCGAGGTACATGATGAGGAAGAACGGCGCCCCGTACCAGACGTTCACCAGGATCACCGAGAAGCGCGCCCAGTTCGGCTCGCCCAGCCAGTGCACCGCCGGGATGCCCAGGCGCACGAACACCCAGTTGAACGCGCTGTAGCTCGGGTCGAACAGCCAGAACCAGCCGAGGCAGCTCATCGCCGGCGGGATCACCCAGGGAATGAGCAGCATGCCGCGCCACTTCCTCTGCCCCTTCGCCGGCACGTTATGCACGAAGTGCGCGACGCAGAAGCCGATGAGCGCCTTGAAGATCACCGCGCTGATGGCGAAGATGCACGACTGCCGCACCACCATCCAGAACGTCTCGCGGGTGAACAGGAACTTGAAGTTCGCCAGGCCGACGAACCGCTCGAGGCTCTTGTTCAGCATGGCGAGGTAGATGGCGTAGAACGTCGGGTAGACCACCAGCGCCGCGATCAGCGCGATCAACGGCAGCGCCATGAGGAACGCGATGGTGGACTTGCGCCGGGCAAGCCGGCGCAGGCCGCCGCGCCGAGGCGCGGCGGCCCCTACTCCAGGCAGTGCTACAGCCATCTGTGGCGGATGAGGAGGCGGATCAGCCGCGCGTCAGGAGCGCTGATATCCCTCGAGCTCGGAAGCCGCCCAGTCGATCGTCTTGGCGATCGAGTCGCCGCCCGTGGTGCAGCGGGCGATCATCTTGGTCATGATCGCCTGCGTGTACATCTGCTGCGCGATGCTGGCGGGCGCCGGCGCGCACGCGACCCAGGTCGTCTGGTCCTTGCGCGGCGGGTAGTGGTACACGACGCCCTTCGGCGGGTTCACCTCTTCCCAGATCTTGAAGTTGCGCATGCTCTCGAAGGAGGGCACGTCGTAGCCGATGCTCGCGTTGACCAGCTGCTCGACGCTTTCGCGCTGCAGCAGGTGCGAGAGCAGGCTCTTCGCCGCCGACTTGTTCTTCGAGAAGTTCCAGGTGCCCCACAGGTAGGGCAGGTAGCCCGCGAAGCGGCCCTTCGGGCCCTTGGGATAGGGAATCTCGTAGAGCTCCTTGGCGACGTTCGGGTTGTCGCGCTTGGCGACCGCGTAGGCCGAGGGCGGGTTCATGATCATCGAGCCCTGGCCGGAGATGATGTACTTGTTGTTCGACGCGTCGTCCCAGGCGTAGACGTCCTCCGGCATCGCCTTGGCGAGGCGTTGCATGTACTCCAGCACCTGCTTCACCGTGTCGTTCTTCTTGATGATGATCTCGCCCTTCTCGTCCACCAGGTCGGCGCCGAAGGAGTGGAACGCGGCGCCCACCCAGTCGATCGAGTCGGTGGTCTGCCCGAAGCCGAGGCCGATCGGATGGCCTTCCTTCTTCAGCTTCTCGGCGGCGCTGAGCATCGTGTCCCAGTTCCAGTGGTCGGCCGCCTTGGTCGGCTCCTTGTTCACCGGGTACATCTCGAGGATGTCGATGCCGACCTTCTTGAAGAGGTCGAGCCGCACGCAGGGCGGCTTCACCTGCGTGCCGGTGACGGCGGGCACCGCGATCCAGTGGCCCTTCGACGTGGCGAGGAACTCGGCGGCGGACGCGACCTTGCCGTACTTCTCGATGAGCGGCTTCATCACGTCGTCCACCGGCTCGAGCTGCTTGGCATAGGTCTGCGCGAACCAGGCGGGGTGCTGCAGGATGTCGTGGCCCGAGCGCGCCTGCGCCTCGGCGACGATGGTGAGCTGGTCCTTGTTGCCCTGCGAGGTGATGTAGTCGATCTTGATGTCGACCTTCTCCTTCTTCGCCCAGTCCTGGCAGAGCTTGGTCAGCGTGTTGTTCGCGCCGGGCACCCAGTGGTCCCAGAACGCGACGGTCAGCGACCCGGCGGCATGCGAAGTGCGGATATACGGGAATGCGAGCGCGGCAGCGGACGCAGCCGCGGTCTTGAGAAACTTACGGCGATGCGACATGAGCCTCTTCCTCCTCAGGTTGGGCAGGTGCGGATGCTAGAGCCTCCGTGCTCCACGGTCTAGCTTGCTCGCACTTAAGCCACGCTTAAGGGGGCCGGGAACGGCAAATGCATGCGCCTTCCTGTCCAGTCAGCAAGAAAAGGAGCGGCGGCCATGGCGGAAACGGTAGGCGATTTCCTTCTCAAGCGCCTCGCGGCGTGGGGCGTGAAGCAGGTCTACGGCTACCCAGGCGACGGCATCAACGGAATCATGGGCGCCTTCGGCCGCTCGAAGCAGATGCGCTTCATCCAGGCTCGCCACGAGGAGCTCGCCGCCTTCATGGCCTGCGCGCATGCCAAGTTCTCGGGCCACGTCGGCGTGTGCCTCGCGACCTCGGGCCCGGGCGCGATCCACCTGCTGAACGGCCTGTACGACGCCAAGATGGACCACCAGCCGGTGGTCGCGATCGTCGGCCAGCAGAAGCGTTCCGGCCTGGGCGGCGACTACCAGCAGGAAGTCGACCTGATCTCGCTCTTCAAGGACGTGGCGAACGAATACGTCCACATGGCGACCACGCCGGCGCAGGTCCGCCACCTCGTCGATCGCGCCGTGCGCATAGCGATCGAGCACCGCACCGTCACCTGCATCATCTTCCCGAACGACCTGCAGGAAATGAAGGCGGTGGAGACGCCGCCGCGCGAGCACGGCACGGTGCACAGCGGCATCGGCCGATCGGGCCACTCGCTGGTGCCGCATGAAAGCGAGCTGCAAGCCGCCGCGGAGATCCTCAACGCCGGCGAGCGCGTCGCGATCCTCGCCGGCGCCGGCGCGCTGCACGCGACCGACGAGCTGATCGAGACTGCGGAAGTGCTCGGCGCCGGAATAGCCAAGGCGCTGCTCGGCAAGGCCGCGGTGCCCGACGAGCTGCCGTTCGTGACCGGCTCGATCGGCCTGCTCGGCACCGAGCCCTCGTGGGAGATGATGACCGACTGCGACACGCTGCTCATGGTCGGCTCCGCATTCCCGTATTCCGAGTTCCTGCCGAAGGAAGGGCAGGCGCGCGGGGTGCAGATCGACATCGACGGCCGGATGCTCTCGCTTCGCTATCCGATGGAGCTCAACCTGGTCGGCGACTCGCGCGAGACTCTGCGGGCGCTTCTGCCGATGCTGCAAAGGAAATCCGACAGGAAATGGCGAGCAACCATCGAGAAGAACGTCGCGCAGTGGTGGAAGGTGCTCGAGAACCGCGCCATGGCGGCCGCCGAGCCCATCAACCCGCAGCGCGTGTTCTGGGAGCTCTCGAAGCGGCTTCCCGAGCAGGCGATCCTGACCTGTGACTCGGGCTCGGCTGCGAACTGGTACGCGCGCGACTTGAAGTTGCGACGCGGCATGATGGCCTCGCTCTCGGGCGGCCTCGCGACCATGGGTCCCGGCGTGCCCTACGCGATCGCCGCCAAGTTCGTCCATCCCGACCGGCCGGTGATCGCCATGGTCGGCGATGGTGCGATGCAAATGAACGGCATCAACGGCCTGGTGACGGCGGCGAAGTACTGGAAGGAATGGTCCAACCCGACGCTCATCTTCATGGTGCTGAACAACGGCGACCTGAACCAGGTCACCTGGGAGCAGCGCGCAATGGAAGGCGATCCGAAATTCGAGGGCTCGCAGGTGCTGCCGGACTTCCCCTACGCGGCGTACGGCGAAATGCTGGGCTTCACCGCGATGCGGGTCCAGAATCCCGACGACATCGGCGTTACCTGGGACACCGCGCTCGCCTCGGACAAGCCGACCGTGCTCGAGATGGTGACCGATCCCAGCGTGCCGCCGCTGCCGCCTCACATAACGGTGAAACAAGCGAAGGCGTATCTTGAGGCGCTGGTCAAGGGCGATCCCGATGCGATCGACGTGGTCAAGGAGTCCGCGCGCCAGATATGGGCCAAAGTGAAGGCCTAGCCGGGTTGAACAAATGAAGCCCAACACCCGGGCACGGTGTTGGGCATGGTTTGCAATGGCGGCGGTTGCTGGCTGCGCTTCGAGCATTGCACCTACGACGGAGCCGCCGCCCGAAGCTTCCAACGTCCAGCTGGTCAAGCGGGGCGCCGAGCTTGCCGCAGTCGGCGACTGCGCGGGCTGCCACACGCGGCGCGGCGGCCCGCCGTTCGCCGGCGGCGTGCCGCTCAAGACGAATTTCGGCACGATCTACGGCGCGAACATCACGCCCGACGTGGCGTTCGGCATCGGCGCCTGGTCCGAGCAAGCCTTCCAGCGCGCCTTGCGCGAAGGCGTGGCGCGTGACGGCCGCCA
>CAYZFN010000131.1:0-4830 GCA_964477695.1 uncultured Enterobacteriaceae bacterium
CGTTGATGTCGCCGCTTCCCTTGTAATGCGCGTATTGCGGATACGGGCATAGCGGCCGCGTGCGGCCGGGCCATGGCGTCGCCGCGGGCGCGGTGCCGACGACGCTTTCCGGCGCCACGCCGTTCTCGACCCAGTTGACGACCGGCGAGAAGAAGTCGGCGTTGCTCGTCGCCGGGCCGCCGCCGCAATGGTTCGCCCCCGGCATGAGGAAGAGGCGGGCGAAGCTGTCCGCCTTGTCGCCATGGTCCCTGCCCTTGCCGTGGTGCATGTGGCGGCTCATGTCGGTGTACCAGCTCACCATGTAGATCGCCGAGAACGGCCCGCCCGACTGCGGCTGCCAGATCACCACCTTGCCGCCCGCGTTCCGGAACGGCGACAGGTCGACGGCATTGACGTTCAGCAGATCCCAGCTCGACACCGGAAACTCGGGCGTGGCGGCGAAGATGCGCCGTGCCAGCTCGTCGATGTCCATGGTCATCAGCTGGTACGGCAGCCCATCGTTGGCGGTCGAGGAGGGAAGGTACGGCGGCGTGGCGTCGATGACGGGCACCGCTCCGCCGCCGAGATTGAAGGTCGTCGCGCCGTTCGTAACCTTGCTCACATTGGGGACGAAGTTCGCGTTGTACGGGCCGATGTTCCACTGGCGCCATCCCTGCCCGATGTTGGTCGAGTCCGGCGCATTGCAGTCGACCGCGCTGGTGCATCCGGCGATGCCCGGGTCCCACATCCATTTCGCGTACTGCGGCACTCCCTGCGAGTTCGGCGCGCCCTTGTCGTAGAGGTTGACGAGCGTCGTGATCTGGTCGGCCGTCAGGCATGCCGGCGTCTTGCCCGAGGTGCACTGCAGCGCGTCCAGATGCGGCCTGACCACCGCCGTGGTGCAGGCGCGCGAATTGTTGACCATGCCGTCCACCAGGCCGTCCCGCGCATCGCACGCATCGAGGATCGCTTTCGACACGAGCTGCAGGTCCTGCAGCGTGTAGGTGTTGTTGACATAGGGCACGCCGAAGCCCGAGATCAGGCCCATGGACGTCGCGAGCGCGCTGAGCTGGTGCGCGTAGTAGGCGGTCTTCACGCCGGCTCGCGGGAATCCGAGCGCCGGGTCGCCGACGACGACCCCGTTGAAGTAAGCCGGCAAGCGCTGCGTCACCATCATCGCCTCGCGCCCGCCCATCGAGCAGCCCTCGAAATAGGAGTACACGGGCGCCATGCCGTAGTAGTAGTTGACGAGCGCCTTCGCGGTCTGCGTGGTGACGTCGATCGCGTTGTAGGCGAAGTCGACGCGCGCCTGGAAGTCCGTGCCGAAGGAGGCGGTGCCGCCGGCGAGCGGGTCGCTGTTCGTCGCGTTGCTGTGCCCGGAATCGTTCGCCGCGATGGCGTAGCCCTGGGCGAGCCGCGACGTCGTGCCCGGCACGCTGCCGTCGGTGCCGCCGCCGCCCGGCATGTCGAACTTGCTGTTCCAGGCGCTCGGCAGGCGCGCCTGCCATGTGATCTGGTAGGTGTAGCGGCTTGGCGGCGTCGGCGTCGGCGTCACGGTGCCGACGCGGCCCGCGTTGATCGTGCCGTTGATCACGCAATGCGGAACCGGTGTGCTCGCCATCGTCACCGAGGTGATGACGGTATTGGCCACCGGCAGCGCGGCGGCGGCGAAGGCAGCGGCGCTGCACGCGGCGACCGGCGCGCGGCCTCGCGCGACCTTGAGCGTTGCGACGGCCTTCTTCGCCCGGCGGCTCTCGAAGACCTCGAAGGTGTTGATGCCGGGCTGCAGGCCCGTCACGGTGCCGCTCAGGCTGCCCGCGCCGTCGCTCGAAAGCTGGAAAGTGATGTCGTCGCCGTTCAGCCGCACGGCGAGCTTGCGCGCGAGCGCCGCCGGTTCCGCGGTCACGTTGATCGGCACGCTGTCGCTGCTCGGCACGAACACCGGGTCGGGAGCGTTGAGGCTGGTCAGCGTGTAGTGGTTACGGCCTGCGTCGTCGTCGGCGAAAGTGCTGCCCGCGAACGCGAGCGACAGTGCGACTGCGCATAGCAGAGTCTTCATCGTTCCCTCCTCTGGGCTCGGGCAGGGAAACGATATAGAACTCCAGCGACAACCGAAAGCCGTACGATTCCTTATATTGATTACCGGGGGTTATCAGCTGCGCGCCGCAAGCCGCTGCGCCGCGCCTCGCACGATCTGCGCGAACTCGGCGGCGATCGGCGTGAGCGGCAGGTCGGCGCGCCGGCACAGGCAGATCTCCCGCGTCGGAAGCGCCTCGCGCAAGGTCAGCTGCGCAACGTGCCCGGCGGTCGCCTCGCGCTTGGCCAGCTGCCAGGGCACGACGGCGAGGAGGTCGCTCTGGGCGACGATTTCCGGCACGGCGTAAAGCGAGCCGCACTCCACGCGATATTGCGGCGGCTGGAGACCGGCGGCACGAAAGGCTTCCGGCAACAAGGAGGTTCTATCGCTGCCGCCGGTTCGTACCCACTCCGCCTCGGCTAGCTCGGCCAGCGAGCGGGCCGCAGCCAGCGGGTGCCCGCGCCGCGCGATTATGCGCACCGCATTGTGATAGAGCGGCTCGACCAGGCATTGCATGCCGTTCTCCGCGAGCGGACCGACGCGCACGCTCAGCGCGATGTCCAGCCTGCCCTCTCGCAGCGCGCCGATCACCTCTCCGGCGGAGATGTCCGTCACCGAGATGGTCGCGGCGGCCCAGCGGCGGCGCAGGCGCGGCAGCGCCGCCGGCACCAGGCCGAGCGCGGGACCGGGCGCGCACCCGATGGCCAATCGTCCGGCGCGACCGCCGCGCAGCTGATCGATCTCCTCGCGAGCCCTGCTGAGCTCGAGGGTGATCGCACGTGCGCGCGCGAGAAACGCGTGCCCGAGCTCCGTCGGCCGGACGCCGCGCACGCCGCGCGCGAGCAGCACGCCGCCGAGCTCCATCTCCAGCTGCCGGATGCTTTTCGTGAGCGCCGGCTGGCTGAGCGTCAAGGTACGGGCTGCGGCGCGCATGCTCCCAGCCTCGGCGACGGCGATGAAATCGCGGATGTGATTCAGGCGCATCGATAACCTCCCGTGATCGGCATGCCGAAATCATATCGGGCGATAACCGGCATGGGGCCGCGTTATATTCGGCCTCCTAACGAGAGGAGGAGAGCCCCATGCTGCGGTGGTCGAGGCTTCTGCTGTTTCTTTTCGCCATTGCCCAGTCCGCCGCGGCGCAGGAAGGCGTGGTGCGCATCGTGCTCGGCTACCCGGCGGGCGCGACGAGCGATCTGCTTTCGCGGCTGCTCGCCGAGCACATGCGGGTTTCGCTCGGCCGGCCGGTGATCGTCGAGAACAAGCCCGGCGCGGGCGGGCAGATCGCCAACGAGGTGGTGAAGGCGGCGGCGCCCGACGGCGCTACGATCCTCGTGACGCCGGTCGCGACGATGGCGATCTTCCCGCACTCGTTCGCGGGCAAGCTGCGCTACGACCCGTTCAAGGACTTCGCGCCGGTCGCGCACCTCTCCAACTTCCAGCTCGGCTTCGGCGTCAACGCCAGCGTGCCGGCGAAGACGCTAGCCGAGTACGTCGCCGCGGTGAAGAAGGATCCGAAGCTCGGCTTCTATGCTTCGGCGGCGCCGGGAAGCATCCCGCATTTCTTCGGCGTGATGTTCGCGCGCGCCGCCGGCATCGAGCTCACGCATGTCGCATATAAGGGCACGGCGCCCGCGCTGCAGGCGCTCGCCGGCGGCGAGGTCTCGGCGCTCTCGACCGTCGCCGCCGACATCGGCACGCTCGTGAAATCGGGCAAGGCTCGGCTGCTCGCGGTCTCGGGCGAGAAGCGCGCCGCGGCATTCCCCGACGTGCCGACGTTCAAGGAATCGGGCTACGACCTCGTCGCGCTGCCCTGGTACGCGATGTTCGCGCCGGCCGGCACGCCGCAGGCGATCATCGACAAGTATTCGGCCGCGGCGATCGCCGCGGTGCGCGATCCTGCGATGCACGACCGGCTCGAGAACATGGGCCTCGAGCCGACCGGCCTCGGACCGCAGGAGCTGGCGAAGATCCTCAGGGCCGACTACGACAAGTGGGGACCGGTGATCCGCGCCTCCGGCTTCAAGCCCGGCGAATAGTGATGTGCGAAAAAGCCGCGAGCCGTCGTCCCCGCGGAGGCGGGGACCCCGTTTTTCAAAAAGAAAACTGGACCCCCGCCTTCGCGGGGGCGACTCGATAGTTCCCGTGGTGCGGCCTAACTTCATCTTCATCCTGGCCGACGACCTCGGCTACGCCGACCTCGGCTGCTATGGAGGAAGGCTCGATTGTTCCCCGGTGCTCGATCGCATGGCGAGCGAAGGCCTGCGCTTCACGCAGGGCTACGCCAACTCCTCGGTCTGCTCGCCCACGCGTTTCGCGCTGATGACCGGCCGCTGGCAGCACCGGCTGCGCGGCGGCGCCGACGAGCCGATCGCGAGCGCGCGGCGCGGCAGCGCGACGCTCGGCCTGCCGCCCGGGCATCCGACGCTGCCTTCGCTCCTCGCCGCGTCCGGCTACTCGACCGCGCTGGTCGGCAAGTGGCACCTCGGCTGGCCGCCGCACTTCGGGCCGCTGAAGAGCGGCTACCAGGAATTCTTCGGCGCGCTCTCGGGCGGGCTCGATTACTTCACCCATCGCGATTCCAGCGGCGCGCACGATCTCTGGGACGGCGAAACGGAGCGCCATGAGGCCGGCTACCTGACGGATCTGTTTTCGGAAAAAGCAACTGAATTCATCCAGCGCGCGCGTCAACCCTTCCTGCTCTCGCTGCACTACACCGCGCCGCACTGGCCCTGGGAGACGCGCGACGACGAAGCGGAGGCGCGGCGCATCGA
>CAYZFN010000132.1:0-11466 GCA_964477695.1 uncultured Enterobacteriaceae bacterium
GGCGTCGCGCATGATCTGGTATTCCTTGTCGGTGAGAGTCTGCGCCGGCGCGACGGTGATCGAGTCGCCGGTGTGCACGCCCATCGGATCGAGGTTTTCGATCGAGCAGACGATGATGCAGTTGTCCTTGCGGTCGCGCACTACCTCCATCTCGAACTCTTTCCACCCCAGGACGGATTCTTCGATCAGCAATTCATGGGTGGGCGACGCATCGAGCCCGCGCTCGCAGATGGCGACGAACTCCTCGCGGTTGTAGGCGATGCCGCCGCCCGTTCCGCCGAGCGTGAAGGACGGTCTTATGACTACTGGAAAACCGATTCCGGCCTGCACCTGCACCGCCTCTTCCATCGAATGCGCGAGCGCCGAGCGCGGGCAGGCGAGCCCGATTTTCTTCATCGCGTTCTTGAACTTTTCGCGATCCTCGGCCTTGTCGATCGCCTGGCGAGAGGCGCCGATCATCTCCACGCCGAGCTTCTCCAGCACGCCTTCGCGCGCGAGGTCGAGCGCGCAGTTGAGCGCCGTCTGGCCGCCCATCGTCGGCAGCAGCGCGTCCGGCCGCTCTTTCTCGATGATGCGCGCCACGACCTGCCAGGTGATCGGCTCGACGTAGGTCGCATCGGCCATCTCCGGGTCGGTCATGATCGTCGCCGGGTTCGAGTTCACCAGCACGACCCGGTAGCCCTCCTGACGCAGCGCCTTGCACGCCTGCGCGCCCGAGTAATCGAACTCGCAGGCCTGGCCGATGACGATCGGCCCGGCGCCGATGATCAGGATGCTTTCGATGTCGGTGCGCTTAGGCATTCATCTAGCCTTTCGCCTCCGCCATCAGCTTGGCGAAGCGATCGAAGAGGTAGCCGATGTCGTGCGGCCCGGGGCTCGCCTCCGGGTGTCCCTGGAAGCAGAACGCCGGCCGATCGGTCCTCGCCAATCCCTGGAGAGAACCATCGAAGAGCGAGACATGCGTGGGCCGCAGGTGTCCGCCGATGGTCGCCGGGTCGACTGCAAAGCCGTGGTTCTGGCTGGTGATGACCACCTGGCTGGTGTCGAGGTCCTTCACCGGATGGTTCGCGCCATGGTGGCCGAACTTCATCTTCAGCGTCTTCGCGCCCGAAGCGAGGCCCATCAGCTGGTGGCCGAGGCAGATCCCGAATACCGGAATGCGCGTGGCATCGAGGATTTCGCCGATCGCCTCGATCGCGTAGTCGCAAGGCTCCGGATCGCCGGGCCCGTTGGACAGGAAGACACCGTCGGGCTTCATCCTCAGCACTTCGCGGGCGGGTGTCTGCGCGGGGACCACCGTAACGCGCGACCCGCGGGCGGCGATCATGCGCAGGATGTTCTGCTTCACCCCGTAGTCGAACGCGACGACGTGCGACCTCGGGTTGTCGGTTCGCTGGTAGCCCTGTCCGAGCTTCCAGCAGCCCTCGCTCCACTCGTAGGGCTCGCGCACCGTGACGATCTTGGCGAGATCCATGCCGGCCAGGCCCGGAAACGCCCTGGCCTTAGCGAGCGCCTCGGCCACATTCACCGTCCCTGCCATGACACAGCCGTTCTGCGCGCCCTTCTCCCGCAGGATGCGCGTCAGCTTGCGGGTATCCAGATCGGCGATTCCCACGATCTGGTTCTTTTGCAGAAACGCGGTCAGACCTTGTTCGGCGCGCCAGCTCGAATGGCGCCGCGGCAGGTCGCGGATGACCAGGCCCGAGGCATAGACCCGGGGCGATTCGCCGTCCTCGGGGTTCGTGCCGGTGTTGCCGATGTGGGGATAGGTCAGCGTAACGATCTGCCGGCAATACGACGGATCGGTCAGGATCTCCTGGTAGCCCGTCATGGCGGTGTTGAAAACGACTTCGCCTACGGCGGCGCCGGCTGCGCCGATCGACCGGCCGTGGAAGAGCGTGCCGTCCGCGAGGGCCAGGACGGCATCCTGAGCACTGATCGTCATGATCTGGATACGAAAAGCGGGAAAGGCCCCTGCCCTCCCCGCTTCATTGAAGCCGGAATTATACGCGCGCGGCTACTTCAAACCAAGAACGTCGTACATGTCGTAGAGGCCGCTCCTCCGCCCGTGCAGCCAGCGCGCCGCGCGCAGCGCCCCCGCAGCGTAGGTGGCGCGGCTCTGAGAACGCACGGTGAGCTCGAGCCGCTCGCCCATCCCGGCGAACAGGACGGTGTGCTCGCCGACGATGTCACCGCCGCGGATGGCGTGGAAGCCGATCTCGCCGGTCGGCCGGGCGCCGGGCTCGCCGTGCCGGCCGTGCCTTTGCACGTCCGAAAGCTTGCGGTGCAGGGCCTTCGCCACCACCTCGCCCAGCTTGAGCGCGGTTCCCGACGGCGCATCGACCTTATGGCGATGATGCGCCTCGATCACCTCGACGTCGTAGCCTTCGCCAAGGATGCGCGCCGCGGTCTCGGCGAGCTTGTACAGCGCATTCACGCCGACCGCGAAGTTGGCGGCCATGACGATCGGGATGGCGCTCGCGGCTTCCTCGATTTCCTCGTTCTGCGCAGCCGAGAAGCCGGTCGTGCCGATCACCATGGCCTTGCCGCGCTGCTTGCAGGCCCGCACGTGTTCGAGCGCGCCCTCGGGCCGCGTGAAGTCGATCAGGAGCTCGACGGCGGAGAGCGCCGCGCCGACATCGGCGCCGATCTTGATTCCCGACGCGTCCCGGCCGATCGCGGCATGGCCCGGGGCTTCGAGCGCGGCACCGAGCACGAGCTCGCGATCGCTGCGCAAAGCTTCGATCAGCGCCTGTCCCATGCGACCGCCGGCGCCGGCGACTGCGACCCGGACGCTCATTGCAATTCCGCGGATGGGCCGGCGGCCGAGCTCACCACGTCGCCCGCTATGCGCTCGAGCTTGTTGTCGGCCGAAAAGAACAGCGCCACGCGGCGCTCCTCGCGCTTGCCATTGGGCGCCTCGCGCCAGTAGACATAGTCCCAGCGATCGGCATGGAAGATGTCGGCGACCAGCGGCGTGCCGAGGATGAAGCGCACCTGCTCGCGCGTCATCCCGGGCTTCAGCTGCGCGACCATCTCTTGCGAGACGAAGTTTCCCTGCTGGATGTCCATTTTGTACGGCGTAATGCCGGGAATGCGCGGCACGCCGCTGCACGCTCCGACGAGCACGGTGACTGCAACGGCGAGGACGAGGCGCACCATCATGGCGCTTATAATGATAGTCGATGAGCCCGGTGCAAAGCCTCAAGGAAAGCGGCCTCAAGGCGACCTTGCCGAGAAAAAAGATCCTCGAGCTCTTCGAGTCGAGCAAGGTGCGCCACCTGTCCGCCGAGGACGTCTACAAGGCGCTCATCGCCGAGGGCATCGACATCGGGCTCGCCACGGTCTACCGCGTGCTCACGCAGTTCGAGCATGCCGGGCTCCTGTCACGCCAGCACTTCGAGACCGGCAAGGCGGTGTTCGAGCTGAACGAGGGCGGGCACCACGACCACCTCGTGTGCCTGCAGTGCGGCCGAGTGGAAGAGTTCTACGACACCGACATCGAGCGCCGGCAGAACGAGGTGGCTCGCCAGCGCGGCTTCCAGCTGCACGGCCACTCGCTCGCGCTGTACGCCGACTGCATCAAGGCCGACTGCCCCTATCGCCCGCGCTAGCGGGCGTCGAGCAGCTCCGCCGCGTGCTTGCGCGCCGTAGTCTCGGCGCCGCCCAGCATGCGCGCGAGCTCCGCGATGCGTGAAGCGCGGTCGAGCTTCGCGACGCGCACTTTCGCTCCGCCTTTCATCACCGACCATTGGTGATCGCCGCTCGCCGCGACCTGCGGCAGATGCGTCACGCACAGCACCTGGCGCTCCTTGCCGAGCTTCTTGAGCGAGCGGCCGATCGTTTCCGCCACCGCGCCGCCGATCCCCGCATCGACCTCGTCGAACACGAGCGTGCCGACCGGCGAAGCCCTGGCGGCGATCAGCTGGATGGCGAGGCTGATGCGCGACAGCTCGCCGCCCGAGGCGACGCGCGCGAGCGGCCGAAGCGGCAGGCTGGGATGCGAGGCCACCTGGAACTCGACGTCTTCGACGCCCGAGGCGGCAGGCTCGGCGAGCCGCGCGAGCTCGATGGAAAAGCGCCCGCCGGCCATGGCAAGCTGCTGCATCGCCGCGCTGACCGCCCTGGAAAGCGACTGCGCTCCCGCGGCGCGCTTCGCCGAGAGCTTCTTCGCCGCGGCATCGTAGCGCCCGCGAGCCGCTTCCACTTCGCGCTTCAGCGCCTCGGGATCGCCGGACAGCGCGAGCTCCGCCAACCGTGATTCCATGTTTTTCTGCGACGACAACAATTCTTCGGGCCGCACGCGGTAGCGCCGGGCTGCGGCATGCAACGCCTCGATGCGCGCCTCGGTGTCGCGCAGCGCCTCCGGGTCCAGCTCGATGCGCGACGCATAGTGGCGAAGCTCGCGCACCGCTTCCGCGGCCTGGGCCTCGGCCGACTCGAGCATCTCGACCACGCCCGTCAGCCGGTCATCGTGCTCGGAGAGCGCACGCAGCCGGCTCGCCACGGCGGCGAGCTGCGAAAGGCACGCTCCCTCGGACTCTTCCAGCGCCTCGAGCGAGGACTGGGCACCGGCGAGCAGGCTCGAGCCGTGCTCGAGGCGCTTGTGCTCGGCGCTGACGCGCTCCCATTCGCCTTCCGCAGGCGCGAGCTTGCGCAGATCGGCGATCCGCTCTTCGAGCTCGGCGCGCTCCGCCAGGCGCTGCGCGAACTTCTCGTGCGCCTCCCGCGCCAGGTCCTCGAGACGCCGCCAGTTGCGATAGGCCTCCGCGGTCTCGCGCGCGAGCGCCTCCGCGTCGGAGTGGGCGTCGAGGAGCGCGCGCTGCGCGGCCGGACGCAGCAGTGACTGGTGCGCATGCTGGCCGTGGATGTCGAGGAGCTGCTCGCCCACTTCCTTCACCTGGGCGAGCGTCGCAGCGTGCCCGTTGACGAAGAGCCGCGAGCGCCCGGCGCGATCGATGGTGCGCCGGATGAGCAGCCGCCCCGGGTCGCCCTCGAGCTCGCCCTGGCGCAGCCATTCCGCAACGGCATTCGTGACCTCGAACTCGGCGGCCAGCTCGGCGCGCTCGGCGCCTTCGCGCACCACCGCGGCGTCGCCGCGGCCGCCTACCAGGAGCTCGATCGCGTCGACCAGGATCGACTTGCCCGCCCCGGTCTCGCCGCTGAGCACGCTGAAGCCGCCGTCGAGCTCGAGCGAAAGCTCGCCTATCAGGACGTAGTCGCGGATCTCGAGCGCGCGCAGCACCGCGCTAATCAACCTTGGCGGGCGCCTCGCTCCAGCGCAGCTTCTCGCGCAGCGTGGCGAAGTAGCGATAGCCCGGCGGGTGCACGAAGCGCACGACCTCGTCCGAACGCTTGAGGAGCAGCCGGTCGCCTTCCTGCATGTCGGCGAGCGCCAGGCCGTCGAAATGGGCGCGCGCATCGAGCGAGCGGGCCAGCGTGATCTCGACGGTGCAGCGGTCGCTTACGCTGACCGGACGCGCCGACAGCGTGTGCGGGTTGAGCGGCACGAGCGCGAGCGCCGGCACGGCCGGGTGCAGGATCGGCCCCTGCGCGGAAAGGGCGTACGCCGTCGATCCGGTCGGCGTCGCGACGATCATGCCGTCGGCGCGCAGCGTGTAGATGAATTCGCCGTCGATGGAAAGATCGAATTCGATGAGCCGGCCCTGCGAGCCCTTGCCGACCACCGCCTCGTTGAGCGCGAGCGTGCTCATCAGCGACTCGCTGCCGCGCACGATCTCCGCATCGAGCAGCGTGCGCTCCTCCATCGCGTATTTCCCGTCGAGGATGGCGCCGAGCCCGCGCGCCATGTCGCGATGGCCGATGTCGGTCATGAAGCCGACGCGCCCCAGGTTGACGCCGACGACCGGCACGCGGTAGCGCACCAGGTTGCGCGCCGCGGCGAGCATCGTGCCGTCGCCGCCGATCACCACCGCGAGGTCGGCACGCGCGCCGAGCGCCTCGTAATCGAGGCCGCGCGCGCCGAGCTCGGCAGCGGTCTCCTTCTCGACCAGGGCTTCGCAGCCGCGCTTCTCGAGAAGGCCGATCAGCTCGCGGAGCGATGCCGCGATCTCGGGACTGCCGAGCTTGCCGATCAGCGCGATGCGGCTGAACATCGCGTCGAGTGTACAATGAATTGATGCTCGACAAGCGCGCTCAGGTGCTGCTCAAGACCTTGATCGAGCGCTACATTGCGGAAGGCCAGCCGATCGGCTCGCGCACGCTTTCGCGCTACTCCGGGCTCGATCTTTCGCCCGCCACGATCCGCAACGTGATGGCCGACCTCGAGGACCTGGGCTTCATCGCCAGCCCCCATACTTCCGCCGGCCGCGTGCCCACGCCCGCGGGCTACCGCTTCTTCGTCGATACGCTGCTCGTCATCAGGCCGCTCGAGTCCGATGCGGTGCATCGCATCGAGGGCGAGCTGCAGCCCGACAACCCGCAGCGGGTGTTCCAGGCCGCCTCGCACCTGCTCTCGCAGCTCACGCAGTTCGCGGCCGTCGTCATGACGCCCCGGCGCAGGGCCGGCACGTTCCGCCACATCGAGTTCCTCAAGCTGTCCGAGAAGCGGGTGCTGCTGATCGTCGTCACGCCCGACGGCACTGTGCAGAACCGGATCCTCTTCACCGACCGCGAGTACACGTCGGCCGAGCTCATCGAGGCGGCGAACTACATCAACCAGAACCATTCCGGGCAGACCTTCGAGGAGATCCGCGCCCGGCTGCAGAGCGAGCTGCGCGAGCTGCGCCAGGACATGATCAAGCTGATGACCGCGGCGGTCGACGCTGGGAACCGCGCGGTCGCCGAAGGCAGCGAGCAGTACGTGATCTCCGGCGAGCGCAACCTGCTCTCGGTGCAGGACCTCGCGCAGGACATGACGCGCCTGCGGCAGCTGTTCGAGCTGTTCGAGCGCAAGACCTCGCTCGTGCAGATCCTCGACGTGTCGCTGCGCGGCCAGGGCGTGCAGATCTTCATCGGCGGCGAGTCCGGCTTTACCGCCCCCGACGACGTGAGCGTGGTCACCTCGCCCTACAAGGTCGACGGCGCGGTCGTCGGCACGGTGGGCGTGATCGGGCCGACGCGCATGGCCTACGATCGGGTCATCCCGATCGTCGACGTGACGGCGAAACTGCTCTCTAGTGCGCTCTCCCAGCACTGACGAGTAGCATCCTCCTGGTCAATCTCGGCACGCCCGCGGCGCCAACGCCGCAGGCCGTGCGCGCCTATCTGGCCGAGTTCCTGTCCGACCCGCGCGTGGTGGCGCTGCCGCGCTGGATCTGGTTGCCGATCCTGTATGGCGCAGTGCTGCGCAAGCGCCCGCCGCTCGCGGCCGAGAAATACGCGCAGATCTGGATGGCCGAAGGTTCGCCGCTCGCCGTGCACACGCGCCGCCAGGCCGAGCTTCTGGTCGAGCATCTGAACCAGCCCGTTGCCTACGCCATGCGCTACGGCCAGCCGTCGATCGCCGCGACGCTGCCGCGGATGGAAGATCCGCTCGTCGTGCCGCTCTATCCGCAGTACGCGGTCAGCACAACCGAGAGCGTGATCGACTGCTTGCCGCCCGGCACGCGGCTGGTGCGCGAATTCCATGCCGATCGCGATTACATCGGTGCGCTGGCCGCGAACGTGCGGCGCTACTGGAACGCGCACGAGCGCGGCGAGCTGCTGCTCATGAGCTTCCACGGGCTGCCGAAGCGCGGCGCGGAGCTCTACGAGCAGCAATGCCGGACCACCGCTCGGCTGCTGGCGAAAGACCTGCGGCTCGAGGACGGCGCTTGGCGGGTCACTTTCCAGTCGCGCTTCGGCTACGCCAAGTGGCTCGAGCCCTATACACAGCCGACGCTCGAAACCCTCGCCCGGACGGGGAAGCGGAAGATCGACGTCGTGTGCCCGGGCTTCGTCGCCGACTGCCTCGAGACGCTGGAAGAGATCGGCATCACCGCCCGCGCGGCGTTTCACGCCGCGGGCGGCGAGCGCCTCGGGCTCATGCCGTGCCTGAACGAGGCGCCCGAGTGGATCGCGGCGCTGGCGAAGCTTAGCGGCCGAAAAGGCCCTTGAGCTTGTCGAGCTTCTGCTGCACGTCCGAGCCGCCCTGCGCCGATTCGCCTTCCGCGGGCTTGCCGCCGCCCAGCCGCTCGCGCAGCTTGTCGCCGATTCTCGACTTCGCCACGTCGCGCGCGACGGCGCCATAGTCGACCTGGTATTTCATTTCCGCGAACGGGCCGCTCAGGTGCACCGGCACGGTGACGCCGGAAAGCTCGGCGAGGTCGGCGCCGCCCTGGCCCTTGGTCGTGGCCACGACCGTCGCCTTGGTGACGTAGTCGATGGTCGAGTCGGCGATGTTGACGTCGCCCTTGCCGCTGATGCGGAAGAGCGGCGCCTTCACGTCGAGGTCCTCGTTGTGCGCGACGCCGTTCTTGATCGTGAAGCTCGCGTTCATCTCGGAGAAGTCGGTCTTCTGCGTCTCCGCCGCCTGCGCCTTCGCTTCCTGCGAGCCGAGCGCGCTCTTCGCCTTGCGCAGCACCTCGGCGAGGTTGATGCCCTTGATGGCGCCGTCCTTGAGCTGCAGCCGCGCCGTGCCGCCGAGCGCTCGCTTCATCGCGTTCACGCTCTTGCCCGCCGCGGCGACGTCGAGCGCCACGTTGCCCTTGCCCTCGAGGATGTCCTTCTGCGCGAAGTCGCGCAGCAGCGGCCCGACCGCGACGCCCGTCAGGCTCTCCTTGACCGCGACACGGCCATCGGCCTGCGCCGCAATCGCGCCGGACATGGAGCCCTCGTACAGGTTCGCCGAATGCGGCGCGACGTCGAGGCGACCGTTCGCGGCCTTTACCTCGGCCTTCAGGTTGGCAAGCTTTAGGCCCTTCACCTGCAGCGCTCCGACCTGCAGGCGGCCGTTGGCATTGAGATCCTTGAGCGCCGAGAGGTCGACGGGCGTGTCTTCCTGGACCGCCGGTTTTTGCGCTCCGCCCTTTTCGGCCGAGGGCGGCTGGGGTGTGCTGACCGGCTTCTGCTCCGCCGGCAAGTAGCGGTCCACGTTCAGCCGGTCGACGTTCACGTCGAAGACATAGCTCGGGGGCGAGAACTTGGCGAGGCCGAGCTTCGCCTGGATCGTCGACTCGTCGAACTTGGAGGCGAGCTCGGCGTTCGCGGTCTGCTTCTCCAGATCGGCGCGCAGGCTGCCGCTCACCGGGATCTTCACGCTCTTCTGCGGCACGCCTTCGCCGCTCATCGTGATGTCGGCGGTGAGCTTCGGCACGGCCAGCGCTTTGGCCGAGCCCTCCACGCCGGAGAGCTGCAGCGCCGCCTGGATCTCGCGTGCCGCCTGCTTGAGCTTCGCGTCCGCGCTGATCGCGCCGCCTTTCGCCTTGTCCGCGCTGATGTCGAGCTGCGGCGCGGACACGCGCGCCTCGAAGCTCTGGTCGGGCATCGCGCCTTTTGCTTCCAGCGCGAGGCCTTTCACGTGGTACTCGCTCTTCTCGGGATTCGCCGCCACGTCGCCCTTGGCCGTTACCGCGAGGTCGCGGATGCCGAGCGCCGAGCCGTTCACCTTGGCGTCGAGCTTGGATACGCTGAAGGCCTGCGCCGGCAGATCGAACTTGTAGTCGCCGGCGACATCGAGCTTGACCTCGAGGTCGGGGTTCTTGCCCTTCGCGCCGGCCTTGAGCGCAAGCTTGCCGTCGGCCTGCTGCGCGATCCGGCCCGTATCCAGCTTGAGATCGGAGACCGCGAGCTCCTGCCCGGTGGCCAGGTCGCGGTACGAGACGGCAGAGCGGTCGATATGGATGCCGGAGATGTCGAACGCCACCGCCTGCCCCCCCTGCTCCTTCCTTTCCTCGGCCTTGTTCTCGGGCTTCTTGTCGGCGGACTTCGGCTGCGCCTGGAGCAGGTCGCTGAAGTTGAACGTGCCGTCCTTGTTCTTGACGATGTTCGCCTTGAGCCCGGAAACGCGGATGCCGTCGACCACGATATTCCCGTGCAGCAGCGGCAGGACGGCGACCGAAGCGTGCGCCGAATCGAGCGCGACGAAGTCCTGGTCGTTCGCGCGCTCGGAGAACGTGACCCCGCCGACCTTGACGCCGAGGCTCGGCCAGAAGGCGACCTCGAGGTCGCCGCGCAGCTTGAGCGTGCGGCCGGTCTTCTCCTTGACGAGGTTCTCGACCTGCGGCTTGTAGCGGTTGGGATCGAAGCGCGTCGCGAAAACGACCGCCGACAGGACCAGAAGGACCACCAGGCCCGCGAACACGTATAGCGTGACTTTGATAGCTTTCATCGCTTAATCAGTAGTTTGCACTGCGTTCGGCATTTCGCCGGGTTGCGCGATCTTCGCTTGAAATGCGCCCCGGCAGACCCCAATTCGACAAGATGCACGAGAAGACCGTTCAGTCTCAGGACGCCGAGAACTCGCCGGCAGCGGCGAAGCCCATCGAGGAGCAGCTCGCCGAGGCCCACGCGCGCATAGAGCAGCAGCGCGATGCGATGCTGCGCGCGATGGCGGAAGCCGAGAATGCGCGCAAGCGCGCGCAAGCCGAGGCCAACAACGCGCAGAAATACGCGCTCGAGCGCTTCGCCGAGTCGCTGCTCCCGGTAGCCGACAGCCTCGAGGCGGCGCTCGACAACGCGCAGGCGAGCCCGGAGGCGCTGCGCGACGGCGTGCAGCTCACGCTGCGGCAGCTGTTCAACGCGTTCGAGAAGGGCCGCGTCACGCAGGTCGCCCCGGTTCCCGGCGAGCGCTTCGACCCGCACCGCCATCAGGCCATGGCTACCGTCGAGGCCGACTCTGAACCCAACACTATCGTGAGCTTAATGCAGAAGGGCTACCTGCTGCACGACCGGCTGCTGCGCCCGGCGCTCGTGACCGTGGCGAAAGCGGTTGAAAAAGAAGGCGCAAGCCCCATATCCAGCGAAGATTCGGATTAACGCGGACACCCCATGGCAAAAATCATCGGCATCGACCTCGGCACCACCAACTCCTGCGTCGCCATCATGGAGGGCGGCAAGCCCAAGGTCATCGAGAACTCCGAAGGCTCGCGGACCACGCCTTCGGTCGTCGCCTATACCGAGGACGGCGAGATCCTCGTCGGCGCACCGGCCAAGCGCCAGGCGGTCACCAACGCCAAGAACACCGTCTACGCGGTGAAGCGCCTGATCGGCCGCAAGTTCGAGGACGCCGAGGTGCAGAAGGCCATCAAGGTCTCGCCCTTCAAGATCGTGCGCGCCGACAACGCCGACGCGTGGGTCGAGGTGCGCGGCAAGAAGATCGCGCCGCAGCAGGTCTCGGCCGAGGTGCTGCGCAAGATGAAGAAGACCGCCGAGGACTACCTCGGTGAGGAAGTGAAGGAAGCGGTCATCACCGTTCCCGCCTACTTCAACGACTCGCAGCGCCAGGCGACCAAGGACGCCGGCCGCATCGCGGGCCTCGACGTGAAGCGCATCATCAACGAGCCGACGGCGGCCGCGCTCGCGTTC
>CAYZFN010000133.1:0-26369 GCA_964477695.1 uncultured Enterobacteriaceae bacterium
CTTGCCGCGCATCATCACGTCGTACCAGCGCTCGCGCTCGAGGCCGAGCCCCGATTCGCCCGCGCGATCGACGACCAGGACGTCGGCCCCCATGTCGGCGAGCAGCATCCCGGCGAACGGCGCCGGACCGATCGCCTCGAACTCGAGGACGCGAATTCCGGAAAGGGGGCCCACTAAGGGGCTAGTCTAGCGAGTCGCGCTGCAAACGACCGAGCAGTGTCGCAATGCGCGGCGCGCCGGCAAGCCGGCCGGACAGCCAGGCGGCCCCCGCCACGGCGGGCGCGAGCGCGACGAGCAGCCAAAGGACGAGGTGCAGCGCGTCGGCGCCGTTGGCATGCTCGAGCTCGTGGCCGAGCGTGTGCCCCCGATCGCCGAGCCAATGCCATGCGGCATGGCCGATCAGCGCCGAGGCCACGATCACGCAGAGCGACGCGCCGAGCAGCCGATCGGCCACCCAGCGCAGAAGCACGAACGCCGCCACGACCGTCACCAGTGCGCCTAGCGCGACGGCGGCGTCGAACGACAGTGCGGATACGAACGCATGGCTTCCGGCAAATTGCCAGACGGCACGCAGGGCATTGGCAACGGCGAAGCCGGCGAGCGCCCCGAGCAATGCGGAGACCACGAGCCGCACGCGCACGCTCGGCGCCGCCAGGTTGCCGATGGCGAGAAGGAGGATGCCGGCCGCGGCCGTTGCCTGGAAGACCGGCTGCGGCAAACGCGCGCCGGCCAGTGCGCCGAGCGCCGCGGCAGCGAGCGCGAGCGCCTGCAGCACGATGAACGGTGCGGCAAGGAGAAGGGCATCGCGAACCCGGCGCAGCGGCGCAATCAGGCACGCGAAGAGGAGCCACCGATCGAGCGTAAGGCCGGCGAAGAATCCGGCCGTCAGAAAGAGCCACAGCGCTTCGTACCAGCGCGGGTCGAGCGCGATCCAGCCCGAGCCGCCAGGCAGGACGTAGCGCCGCACGCCTTGCGCGAGCAGCGCCTCCAGCTCCACCTTCAGCCGCGCGCCGAGCTCGGGCGCGACGTTGACGCGCACGGCGAGATGCGGCTCGCCGCCGGGCAGCGCGTATTCGAGCTCGGCGTCGAAGAACCCCTGGTTCCAGAAGATGTCCGTGCCCGGCGGCAGGGACGCGCCTTCAATGTGCGCCTGCGCGCTTTCGTAGCTCGCAAAAGACCGATCCGCGGGCAGCGATATGCGCGCCGCCTTGACCCCGGGTGCGAGGGTTACGCCGTCGGCGCGCAGCTCGATCTGCTTTGCGCTCGCCGCCGCAACCTCGCGCAGCCGTGCGTCCATGTGCTCGAGATCGAGGGTGCCGGAAGGGCGCTTGGGAAGGCTGAAGCTCGCAAGCAGGTCGAGCGGTACGCGAACGAGAAGCAGCAAGCGTCCCTGCTCCTGCTTCAGGAAGGCCTGCAGCTCGACCTCGGGCGGCAGGTCGGCGCCATTCGCCCGCGCCGCGCCCGGAAGGAGCACCGCGGCGGCGAACGCCAACAAAAAAACGGCCGCAGGGATTAGCTGCGGCCGCTTTGTGGCGCCGGGAGCGTCAGCGATCGTCGCCCCCTTTACAGTTCCCGCCGTCGTCATCGTGGTCGTGATCCTTGCCGCAGAGCACGAACTTCTGCATCCGCCGCCCGCCGACCGTCTCGCCGACGAACAGGTTGCCTTTCGAGTCGATGGCCATCATGTGCAGGAAGGTGAACTCGCCCGCCATGTGGCCCGGCCGGCCGAAGCCGCTCAGGATGGCGTTCGCGTCACCCATCATCGCCGCGCGATGATTGAAGATCCACATCACCTCGTTGCCGCCATCGGACTCGTACATGAAGGTCTGCGCCGCGTCGGGCGAGAAGTCCACGTCCCACGCCGATCCCGCGGTGCCGAGCGCCGCCGTGCCGGGAATGACCGGGATCGCGCGCACGAACGTGCCGTTACGCTGGAACACGTTGATCCGGTCGTTCGCGCGATCGCAGGCGTACACCATCTTGTCATTGCCGAGCACCACGCAATGCGGATGGCCGCCGCCGCCGGGCGCGAACTGCCCGGGCCCCGTTCCCACGCCGCCCATCTGGCGCAGATAGTTGCCCTGCGCATCGAACACCACGACGCGATGGTTGCCGTACCCGTCCGCGATGTACACGCTGCCGCGCTGTCCGCTCACCGGGTCCGGATCCGGATCGACGGCGATATCCGCCGGCCGGTGCAGCAAGGTGCGGCTGCTGCCCTCGGAAGGCGAGTCGCCGGCGCACGCCATGGTGGGCGGGTTGTCGCAGACGAACTTGGTGCCGATCTGCAGCAGCAACTGGCCGTTGTGGCTGTATTTCTGCACCACGCCGTCGCCGTTGCCGCCGATCCAGACGTTGTCCTGGTAATCGACGAAGCAGCCATGGATGCCGTTCGGCAGCACCGCGTTCTGGCCGGCGTTCGGCTGGCCGGTCGGCACGAGCGCCGGATTGCCCCACGAATTCGCTACGTTGCCCTTCCTGTCGAACTCGATCACCGGCGGAGCGGCGCGCGAGCGAGTCGGCTGGCCGCCGACGCCTTCCGGCGAGGCGAGGCCGCCGTTCTGAAAGCCGCGCGTCACCACGAACAGGTGATCGTGCGAATCGATGCAGGTGCCGCCGATCTCTCCGGTGACCCAGTTGTCGGGCAGCGGCCGGGGCCAGAACGGGTCGACCTGGAAAGTGGGCGCATGGTGCGGCCCGTGCGGCGACGGTGCCGCGACCGGCTGCCAGAGCGGTGTCATCAAGGCGACGCCCGCCGCGGCGCTGATGCCGACCGTACCCCAGTAGAAATAGCGCTTCGTGCTCATGCCGGCCTCCCCTCGGTTTGGCGAGCCCACTACTCTAATGAGCGGGGAGAGCGCGAGCCATTAGACTGAGTCATGAACTCATGAGCATTGCGCATTAAAGGAAGCCATGCCGCGTATTCCCGAGCGCATCGTCTGCCTGACCGAGGAGACGACCGAGACGCTCTACCTCCTCGGCGAAGAGCGGCGCATCGTCGGCATATCCGGCTACACGGTGCGGCCGCCGCAGGCTCGGCGCGAGAAGCCGCGCGTGTCGGCGTTCCTGTCCGCCCGGAACGAAAAGATCCTGGAGCTCGAGCCCGACCTGGTCATCGGCTTCTCCGATCTGCAGGCCGACATCCTGCGCGACCTCGCCAAGGCCGGATTGAACGTCCTGATCTTCAACCAGCGTTCGGTCGACGAGATCCTGTCCATGATCCTTACGCTCTCCGCGATCGTCGGCGCGGCCGACCGCGGCAGGGCACTGGTCGGGCAACTGGAAAATGGACTCGCGGAGATACGCGCGGCTGCACGCATATTTGCGCGCAGGCCGAAGGTCTACTTCGAGGAGTGGGACGAGCCGATGATCAGCGGCATCCGCTGGGTGAGCGAGCTGATGGCGATCGCGGGCGGCGACGACATCTTCGCCGAGCTGGCGCATTCCCAGGCCGCGAGCGGCCGCGTGGTGGCCGATCCGGGGCTGGTGGTGAAAAGACAGCCCGACGTGATGGTTGCGTCATGGTGCGGCAAGAAGTTTCGCCCCGAGCGTGTCGTGACGCGGCCGGGCTGGCAGGAACTGCCGGCGGTGAAAAACGGCCAGCTGCACGAGATCAGGTCTTCGGAAATCCTGCAGCCGGGTCCCGCGGCGCTGACCGACGGCGTGCGCCGGCTGCACGACATCTTCAGGTCTTGGCAGGCTTCTGGTGGATCGTGACGTGCGGGAATGGAATCTCGATGCCGCGCTCGTCGTACGCCTTCTGCAAGCGCTTGAGAAATTCACGGCGCACGTTCCATTGCTGGAGCGGCGGCACGACCTTTACCCGGCAGCGCAGCACGATGGAAGAGTCGCCGAGGCGCTCGACGCCGATGGTCTCGACGTCGCCGGCCATCTTGTCGCGCCAGGCCGGCTCGGCGCGCATGCCGCGGCCGACTTCCTGCATGACGGCGAGAGCGCGGTCGACGTCCTCGCCGTAGGCGACGCCGATCTCGATCACCGCGTTGGCGAAGGTGCGCGTGCGGTTGGTGACGACCTTGATCTCGCCGTTCGGCACGAAATGCACGTGGCCCTCGAAATCGCGCAGCCGCACGTAGCGCAGCGTGACCTCCTCGACCAGCCCGCTCTTGCCCGCCACCTCGACGACGTCGCCTTCGCGCACCTGGTCTTCGAGCAGCAGGAAGAAGCCGGTGAAGTAGTCCTTGATCAGGCTTTGCGCGCCGAAGCCGATCGCCACGCCGGCGACGCCCGCCGTGGCGAGGATCGGCGCGATCGAGATGCCGAGCTCGCCGAGGATCAGCGTGCCGGCGACCAGCACGATGACGATCGCGGCGGTGTTGCGGAACACCTTGGCGAGCGTGTCGATGCGCTGCTGCTCGTCCAGGTTAGGCACCTTGCGCTGCATGTAGCCCCGGAAGACCCGGATGAGGTGCGCGGCCAGCACCTGGAGGACCCAGGCGATGGCCAGAATCAGCAGCACCCGCAGCGCGGTGATGAACGCCGCCTTGGCCTCGGCGTCCAGCTCGCGGAAGTAGGCGACGAGCTCCCTCAGTGCAACCCTAGGGATGCTTCGATGTTGCGCACCATGGCGACCAGGCGCGGCCCGAGGTCTTCCTCCAGCTGCCCCTTCTTCACCATGAACGCGGGCACGACGCAGTTGAAGGCGACGATCTCGCCGTCGACCGTGCGGCGCATCGGCACGCCGACCGAATGCACCTCGCGCTTGAGCTCGCCGGCGCTCGCGCAGAAGCCGCGCGCGCGGATGTCCTCGAGCGACTTGTCGATCGTGGCGCGGTGCTTGCGGTACGAGTCGGGCTCCTTCACCTTCATCTGGTTCAGCACCGCCTCGCGCTCCGGCGGCGTGCACGCGGCGAGGAAGGCGCGGCCGATCACCGAGTGCGAGATCGGCACCGAGGTGCCGATGTCCGGAAGCGTGGTGATGCCGTTGCCGCTGCGGCAGGACTCGACGTACACCATGCTCAGGCGATCGCGCACGCCCATCGACACCGAGCCGTTGCAGTAGTCGGCGAGCTCCTTCATGACCGGCCGCGCCGCCTGGCGCACGTTCATCGAGGCGAGCAGGGGATAGCCGATCGACAGCACCGCCGAGCCGAGCTGGTACTTGCCGAGGCGCATGTTGTGGCGCAGGTAGCCGAGCTTGGTGAGCGTGTAGGTGAGGCGCGAGACCGTCGGCTTGGGCAGCCCGGTACGGACCGAGATTTCCTTGTTGCCGAGCAGCGGCTCGAGGGGAGTGAAGCAGCGCAGCACTTCCAGGCCGCGCGCCAGCGTCGTCGCAAACTGGCGGTCGCCTTCGTGCTCGTAGCTGAATGCGGCGGACGGCTGCGAAAGCGGGGCCGCGGGTTCAGGTGCGCCCATGAATGTAGTGCCTCCTCTTGTTGGTTTCTTCGGGTTACTGCAGGATGTTTCGCGTTTCGCTATTCTGACCAGCGACGCCTGCGTGTCAACTTAGTCGTATCAGATTTCGCATAGTGAAATGACCTCGTCACTTTTCGACCTCAAGGGGAAGGTTGCGCTGATCACCGGCTCGACGCGCGGCATCGGCAAATCGATTGCCGAGGAGCTCGCGCGCGCCGGTGCGCGAGTCTCGATCTCCAGCCGAAAGGCAGACGCTTGCCGTGCCGTCGAGCAGGAGTTCGCGCAGCGCGGCTTCGAAGTGCTGGCGCAGCCGTGCAACGTGTCGCGCAAGGAGGAGCTGCAGGCGCTCGTCGACGCGACGGTGCGCAAATGGGGCGGCGTCGACATCGTGGTCGCCAACGCGGCCGCGAATCCCTACTACGGGCCGCTCGCCGCCATCTCCGACGATGCCTTCGACAAGATCTTCGCGAACAACGTGAAGAGCGTGCTGTGGCTCGCCGGCATGACGCTGCCCGCGATGGCGCAGCGCGCAAGCAGTAGCGGAAAATCGGGTTCTTTCACTCTGGTAGGCTCGATCGGCGGGCTCCTCGCGAACACCGTCATCGGCGCCTACGGCATGTCGAAGGCCGCCGGCCACCACCTGGTGCGCAACCTGGCCGCGGAATGGGGACCGAAGAATGTGCGAGTGAACGCTATCGCGCCGGGCCTCGTGAAGACGGAGTTCGCGCGCGCTCTGTGGGAGGACGAGGCGCGCCGCGCCGAGCGCATCGCCGCCACGCCGCTGCGCCGCCTGGGCGAGCCGCGCGACATCGGCGGGATCGCGGTATTCCTCGCCGCCGATGCCGCGGCGTTCATTACCGGCCAAGTCATTGTTGCCGATGGCGGCGTAACTATTCTGTAGAATTTTCCTTCCCCGCCGTGGACCTCAACTACTCCCCCGACGAGCTCGCCTTCCGCGACGAAGTGCGCTCGTGGCTGCGCGCCAACCTGCCCGCCGACCTGCGCGAGAAAGGCGAGCGCTTCGCGCACATTTCGAAGGACGACCTGCTGCGCTGGCACAGGATCCTCGCCAAGAAAGGCTGGGTCGCGCCCGCCTGGCCCAGGGAATGGGGCGGCACGGGCTGGAACGTGGTGCAGCGCTACATCTTCGAGGAGGAGCTCGGCTTCGCGGGCAGCCCGCCGCTCATTCCGTTCGGCCTGACGATGTGCGCGCCGGTGCTGCTGCGCTTCGGCAGCGAGGCGCAGAAGAAGCGCTTCCTGCCGCGCATCTACAACGGCGAGGACTTCTGGTGCCAGGGCTACTCGGAGCCCGGCTCGGGGAGCGATCTCGCATCGCTGAAGACAAAGGCCGTTCGACAAGGTGATCACTACGCGGTGAACGGCCAGAAGATCTGGACCACGCTCGGCCACTACGCCGACTGGATCTTCTGCCTGGTGCGCACCGACGCCACGCTCGAGAAGCGCCAGGAGGGCATCTCGTTCCTCCTGATCGACATGAAGGCGCCCGGCATCACGGTGCGCCCGCTCATCCTCATGGATGGCGCGCACGAGGTGAACGAGGTGTTCTTCGACGACGTGAAGGTGCCGGCCGAGAACCTCGTGCACGAGGAAGGCAAGGGCTGGACGGTCGCCAAGTACCTGCTCGGCTACGAGCGCATGAACACCGGGCGCATCGGCGAGTCGAAGCGCCAGCTCGCGCGGCTCAAGGAGTTTTCTGCTCATTTGAAAGAAGACAGTCGATTTCGCGATCGCCTCTCGCGCCTGGAGGTCGAGCTCACCGCGCTCGAGATCACGAACCTGCGCTTCCTCGACCGCATGCGCCGCACCGGCCAGCCGCCGGGCGCCGACGTGTCGATGCTCAAGATCAAGGGCACCGAGATCCAGCAGGGGCTCACCGAGCTGATGATGGAAGCGACCGATCCCGCGGCGAACGACGAGCTCGCGCAGGCGATCCGCAAGCGCTACCTGAGCATGCGCAAGACGACGATCTACGCCGGATCGAACGAGATCCAGCGCAACATCATCGCCAAGATGACGCTGGGCTTATGAACTTCGATTACAACGAAGAGCAGCAGCTGCTCGCCGACTCGGTGCGGCGGTATTTGACGAAGGCGTACGACTTCGAGTCGCGCAAGAAGATCGTCGCCGGCGAAGGCTGGAGCGCCCAAGCGTGGGCGCAGCTTGCCGAGATGGGGCTCACGGGCCTCGTCGTGCCGGCCGACAACGGCGGCTTCGGCGGCGGCGCGGTCGACCTGATGGGCGTGATGGAAGCGTTCGGCGAGGCGCTGGTCGTGGAGCCTTACGTGGCGACCGTGCTCGCCACGCGCCTGATAGCGCGCGCCGGCTCGGCGGCGCAGAAGCAGGCGATCCTGCCGGCCGTCGTCGAGGGCCGCATGAAGCTCGCCTTTGCGCATAGCGAGAAGGGCGCGCGCTATCGGCTCGAGTCGGTTCACGTGTCCTTCGAAAATGGGCGGCTCAAGGGCGAGAAGGCGGCAGTGCTCGGTGCTCCGGTGGCCGACAAGATCGTCGTCTCGGCGCGCGGCGCCGACGGTATCGGCCTCTACCTCGTCGACCGGCCGCAGGCCAAGGCCTATCGCACGATCGACGAGCGGCTCGCCGCGGACCTCGTCTTCAACGGCACGGCTGCCGAGAAGCTCGCCGGCGGCCTCGAGCTGATCGAGGAGGCGTACGACTTCGGCGCCGCGCTTGCCTGCGCCGAGGCGGTCGGTGCCATGAAATTCGCCTGCGACACCACGCTCGAGTATTTGAAGACGCGCAAGCAGTTCGGCGTGCCGATCGGCACTTTCCAGGCCCTGCAGCACCGCATCGTCGATCTGTTCATCGACCAGGAGCAGGCGCGCTCGATGGCCTGCCTCGCCTGCTCGAGGGTCGACCAGGCAGACAACGCGCGCGAGCGCGCCCGTGCAGTGTCCTCGGCGAAGATCAAGATCGCCGACGCGGCGCGGCACATCAGCCAGGAATCGGTGCAGCTGCACGGCGGCATGGGCATGAGCGAGGAGCTCAAGGTGAGCCACACTTTCCGCCGCCTCACGGTCCTCGCAGCCGAGTTCGGGGACGCCGACACGCACCTCTCACGCTTCGCGACGCTATGAACAATAAACGCGTCGTGCTCGCCAGCCATCCGACCGGCTGGGTGAAGGAGGCTGATTTCCGGGTCGAAGAGGCGCCGCTGCCCAAGCCGGCAGAAGGCGAAGTGCTGGTGAAGAACCTCTGGCTCTCGCTCGACCCGTACATGCGTGGCCGCATCAGCACCGCGAAGAGCTACGTGAAGGGCGTCGACATCGGCGAAGTCATGGTCGGCCAGACGGTCGGCGAGGTCGTCGAGTCGCGCCATGCGAAGCTCAGGCCCGGCGACAAGGTGCTGACGCAGCTCGGATGGCAATTGTTCGGTGCCACCCAAGAGGCGATTAAGGTAGAGGAGCGAGGCGCGCCGCTCAGCTACTACCTCGGCATCCTCGGCATGCCGGGGATGACGGCGTATTTCGGGCTGAAGGACATCGGCCAGCCCAAGCCCGGCGAGACCGTGGTGGTCTCGGCGGCCTCGGGCGCCGTGGGCAGCGTGGTCGGGCAGCTCGCCCGGATCTGGGGCTGTCGCGCGGTCGGCATCGCCGGCGGGCGCGAGAAATGCGATTACGTGACGCGCGAGCTCGGCTTCGATGCCGCCATCGACTACAAGGCGGAAAAGGATCTGCGCCAGGCGCTCGAGCGTGCCTGTCCGAAAGGCGTCGACGTCTATTTCGACAATGTCGGCGGCGACATCCTCGATGCGCTGCTCGCGCGCACGAATCTCTTCGGCCGCGTGGTGATCTGCGGCCTGATCTCCGAATACAACGCGACCGAACCGTATCGCCTGAAGAACCTGCGTGCGGTGCTCGTGAACCGGCTGAAGGTGCAGGGCATGATCGTCTTCGACTGGCGCGAGCGCTACGGCGAAGCGCTGGCGGCGCTTGCCGGACTTCTCGCGCAAGGAAAGCTGAAGTACCGCGAATCGGTGCTGCAGGGGCTGGAGAGCGCGCCGCGCGGATTGATCGACCTTCTCCAGGGAAAGAACTTCGGAAAGCAGCTCGTCAAACTATGATCGACCTCTATACCTGGCCGACGCCCAACGGGCACAAGGTCCACATCATGCTCGAGGAGGCCGGGCTCGAGTACCGCGTGCACCCGATCGACATCGGCGCGGGCGACCAGTTCAAGCCCGACTTTCTCGCCATCTCGCCCAACAACAAGATCCCGGCCATGATCGACCAGGACGGCCCGGGCGGCAAGCCGTTCGCGCTCGCCGAATCGGGCGCGATGCTTTTCTACCTCGCGGCGAAGACCGGCAAGTTCCTGCCGAAAGACATCCGCAAGCGCTGGCAGGTGATCCAATGGGTGATGACGCAGATGGGCCACGTCGGCCCGATGCTCGGCCAGGCGCACCACTTCCTCGGCTATGCGCCGGAGAAGATCGAGTACGCGATGAACCGCTACAAGAACGAGGCCAACCGCCTTTACGGAGTCCTGGACAAGCAGCTGGCGGAGAGCAAGTGGCTGGCGTGCGACGAGTACACGATCGCCGACATGGCGACGATGCCGTGGCTGCGCGCGCCCGAGCGCCAGGGCGTGAACATCGACGACTACCCGCACGTGAAGAGCTGGCGCGACCGGATCGCCGCGCGCCCGGCGGTGAAGAAGGCGCTCGAGGTGCTCGCCGACCGGCGCCGGCAGACGCCGGGCTTCAGCAAGGAGCAGGCGGAGGTGCTGTTCGGCGCCCAGCAATATGCTCGAAGGTAAGGTCGCCTGGATAACCGGCGGCGGTTCGGGCATCGGTCTGGCAGGCGCGCTCGAGCTGAAGAAGCTCGGCGCAAAGGTGGTGATCTCCGGGCGTAGCGAAGCGACGCTGAAGAAGGCGGGCTTCGAGGCCGTGCTCTGCGACGTGGCCGACAAGTCGCAGGTCGCGCGCGCCGCCGCCGAGGTGCAGAAGCGCCACGGCCGCATCGACATCCTCGTGGCGAGCGCCGGCCTCAACCTGCCGAAGCGCAACTTCCGCGACGTGACGCTCGAGGGCTGGGACGAGATCGTCGCGGTGAACCTCTCGGGCGTCTTCTACTGCGCGCAGGCGGTGCTGCCCGGGATGCGCACGCGCAAGGATGGCCTGATCATCAACGTCTCGTCGTGGGCCGGGCGCTATCCGAGCGCGCTCACCGGCCCGGGCTACAACGCGTCGAAGCGCGCGGTGCTCGCCCTCACCGAGCAGATCAACATCGAGGAATGCGCGCACGGCATCCGCGCCACCGCGCTGCTTCCGGGCGAAGCCGCGACGCCGATCCTGGAGAAGCGGCCGGTCCCGCCGCCGCCCGAAGTGCGCGCGCGCATGCTGCAGGCCGAGGACCTCGGACGGGCGATCGCCTTCGTCGCCGCGCTGCCGCCGCGCGCCTGCGTGAACGAGCTGATCATCAGCCCGACCTGGAATCGATTCCTGCTCGGCGGGCTCGAAGCACCGAGACAGTAAAAATCCTTTTCTTTCGCATCGTCCTGCCCTTTCTCGCGGGCTATTACCTCTCATACGTTTATCGAGCGGTAAATGCGGTGCTTGGCCCGACGCTCTCGGCCGAGTTCTCGCTCTCGGCGGCGGACCTGGGATTCTTGACGGGCGCGTACTTCCTGTCGTTCGGCCTGTTCCAGATCCCGCTCGGCGTGCTGCTCGACCGATTCGGCCCGCGGCGCATGGACGGCCTGCTGCTCGTGCTTGCGGCCGCGGGTGCGTTCAGCTTTTCCCATGCGAATTCTTTTGCCGGGCTGGTGCTCGCGCGAGCGCTGATCGGCCTGGGCGTGTCGGCCTGCCTGATGGCCTCGATCCAGGCCTTCGTGCTCTGGTTTCCGGCCGAGCGGACGTCGACGATGATCGCGATCGCGTTCTCGATCGGCGGCCTCGGCGCCATCACCGCCTCGTCGCCGCTCGACGCAGCGCTGCATCATTACAGCTGGCGCGATATCTTCACCGCCTTATCGCTCTCCACGGTCGCGCTCAGCGCGATCTTCTTTCTCTGGGTGCCCGAGCACTCGCGCGTCGGCGGGCCGGTGCGCGTGAGAGAGCAGCTCGCCGGCCTCGGCGGCCTCGCGCGCGATCCGGCGTTCTGGCGCGTCGCGCTCGCCATCGGCGCCAACCAGTGCGCCGTGGTGGGCCTGTTCACGCTCTGGATCACGGCCTGGCTGCGCGACGTCGCGGGCTACGACCGAGCGCATGCGGCGGCCGGCTTGGCGTGGGTGTCGGTGGCGCTGATCGCCGGCTACCTCGTGTTCGGCCGTCTGGGCGACGCCTGGGCGCGGCGCGGCCGCTCGCTCTTGCCGCTTTTCGCCGGCGGCGTCGCCGGCGCGCTCGTGTGCCTGGCGTTCCTCGCGTTCGGCGTCACCGCGGCGCCGGTCGCCCTGTGGAGCGGCTTCGTGTTCTTCGGCACCGGCGCGAGCCTCGCGCATTCCATCGCGACGCGCCGCTATCCGCGCGACATGGCCGGGCGCGTGAACACCACGCTCAATACTTTTACGTTCGTCGGCATCTTCCTTGGGCAGTGGGGCATGGGCGCCGTGCTCGGCCTGTTTCCGCCGACCGCGAGCGGGTACGACCCGCGCGGCTACTTCTACGCGCTCGGCGCCCTGTGGCTGGTGCAGGCCGCCGGCCTCGCGTGGCTCTGGACCGGGCGGCGGCTGTTCGCCTAGATGACGATTTCCCGCGCCGCCCCGCGCACATCCATCTCGTACTCGAGTCCCACGACCGGCGGCCGGCAGAAGTGCCACGCGAGGCCGCCCGGCGCGGCGCCTGGCTTCACGATTTCCTCGCCGACCAGCGCTCCGATGTCCTGCACGGTGTAGGCCTGGGTCGAAACCGCGTCGCGCCAGCCGAAGCCGAGCGCCTTCAGCCGCCGCTCCATCTCGCCGACGACGAAGCGCACTTTCTCGCGCATCGCGTCGAGCGACGTCTCGCCGTAGCGGACGATGTAGTCCTTGAGCGGATTGCGGCCCTCGGTGGCGTCGCCGCCGCCGGCGATGATGAAGCTGCCACGCTGCGAGCGGGCGGGCACCGTGTACGAGAAGGCGTAGAGCGACGGCGCGGCCGGCTTGCCGTATTCGGGGCAGACGTTCGTTCGCGCTACCGGATTGATCTCGTCCTTGTACACCCCCCAGCGCGCCAGGGTCTGCACGTACTGGCGATTGAAGTCGATGAATCCCTGCTCGGTGAAGGGTGCGGGCGAGCGCAGCTCGCAGGCGGCGAACGACGTCGTCGGCCGGCCGATCTCCTTGAAGTGCTGCTCTACGCGGCGGAAGCCTTCCGCGAGCGGCAGCGGCTGCGCGAGCCGCGCGCGCTCGATCTCGAAGCCCGGTTGCGCGGCGACGCCGCCGGAATACTGGAAGAAGGCGCTGATGTAGCGATAGCCGCCCGGTTCGAATACAACCACTTTGGCCATGATGCGGTCCTCTCTAGATAGTGCCCAAATAAGCCCTCTGTATCGCCGGGTCGTCGGCCAGCTCGCGGCTCGTCCCGGCGTGCGTGATGCGTCCTGAATCCATGACCGAGGCGTGCTCGGCCAGCTCGAGCGCGATCGCCACGTCCTGCTCGACCACGAGGATCGTCAGCCCGGCGCGGTTCAGCTCGCGCAGCGCGTCGCACAGCGTGTCGACGATCGCCGGCGCGAGGCCGAGCGACAGCTCGTCGATGAGCAGCAGGCGAGGCGCGCTCATCAGCCCGCGCGCGATGGCGCACATCTGCTGCTCGCCGCCCGAGAGGGTGGCCGCGTCCTGCGCGCGCCGCTCATGGAGGATCGGAAACATGCGATACATGCGCTGCAGGTCATCATGGATGGCGGCGGCACCGTCGCTGCGCAGGTACGTCCCCATGAGCAGGTTGTCGCGCACGCTCATCGCGCCGAACAGGCGCCGCCCTTCCGGTACGTGCGCGATGCCGGCGCGCAGCACCTGTTCCGGATCCGCGCGCGGCAGCTCCGTGCCGGCGAAGCGGATCGAGCCCGCGCTGCGTGCGACGAGCGCGGAGATCGTGCGCAACAGCGTCGTCTTCCCGGCGCCGTTCGATCCGAGCAGGCAGGCGATCTCGCCCCGGCGCACCTGCAGATCGACTCCCCAGAGCACCGGCACGTCGCCGTAGCCGGCATGCACGGCTTGTACTTCCAGAAGGACGTCGCTCATGTCGCGGCGGACGCGTAGCGCCGGCCGAGATACGCCTGGATCACGCGCGGATCCTTGACGATGCGCTCGGGCTCGCCGGTGGCAATGAGCTCGCCATGGTGCAGGACGACGATGCGATTGCACAGCGACAGCACGACCTTCATCAGGTGCTCGATGATGAGAAGCGTGATGCCGCGCGAGGAAATCGCCTGGATGAGCTCGAGCGCATGGTTGACCTCGGTCGAATTGAGCCCGGCATTCACCTCGTCGAGCAGCAGCAGCTTCGGCCGCATGGCGAGGCTCTTGGCGAGCTCCAGGCGCTTGCGCATGGCGAGCGTGAGCGACGCGGCCGGCCGGTCGGCGAAAGCGTTCAGGCCTACGAAGCGCAAGTGCTCGAGCGCCTGCTCGCGGGCTTGCGCCCCATAGCTTGCCGCAGCGGCGAACATCGCCGCGGCGGCGACGTTCTCCAGCACCGTCATTTCCGGGAACGGCTGCACCACCTGGAAGGTGCGCGCGAGGCCAAGGCGCGCCGCGCGCCAGGGCCGGATGCGCGAGATGTCCGCGCCGGCGAAGCGGATCGTTCCCGCGGAAGCCGGATGCACGCCGGTCACGACGTTCACGAGCGTAGTCTTGCCGGCGCCGTTGGGGCCGATGACGCCCAGCCGCTCGCCCGGCTGCACCGAGAGGCTGACGTCGTGCAGCGCGCGCAGGCCGCCGAAGCGGCGGGTGACGCCTTCGAGCTCGAGCAGCGCAGTCATGCCTTGAGCCGCAGCGACATGAAGCCCCTCGGCAGGAAAAGCACGAGCAGCACGATGAGCAGGCCGAGCACGCCGGTGTGAACCTCGAGGAACCTGCGCCAGACGAGCTCCTCGAGCGAGAGGAAGAGCGCCGCGCCGACCAGCGGCCCGAACAGCGAGCCGGCGCCGCCGAGCAGCACCATGACCACCGGCTTGATCGAATAGAGCACGTCGAACACGTCTGGCGGCTCGATGTAGTGCACCCACGAGGCGTAGATCGCGCCGGCGACGCCGACGAAGCCCGCGGACAGCATGAAGGCGCTCACCTTGTACAGCGTCGTGTTGACGCCGATCATGTCAGCCGCGGCCTCGTTCTGCCGGATGCAGCGCAGGCCGAAGCCGAGCCTCGAGTAAGTCGCGAGAAGCGTCGCCGCGAAGGCCGCCGCGCAGACGATGAGCATGGCGTAAAAGAACAGGCTCGCCTGCGCCTGCATGCTCGCCGCGCGCGGCACCGGCAGGTTCAATCCCATTCCGCCGCCGGTCAGGCCGGTCGCCGAGTTGACGAGCTCGCGCAGGACTTCCGCCACGACCAGGCTCGCGATGGCGAAGTAATGGCCGCGCAGGCGCAGGAGCGCGACACCGAGCAGCGCGGCGAAGCCGAGCGCGGCGAGGCCGGCGAGGCTCCAGGCGAGCGCCATCGGCACGCCGAGCTTCTGGCTTACCGCGCCGGCATAGGCGCCGAGGCCGAAGAAAGCCGCCGAGGCGAAGGACGGGTAGCCTGCCATGCCGCCGATGAAATTCCACGACAGCGCGAGGATCGCGTACATGAGGACGATGGTCGCGAGCCGCAGCCAGTACATTTCCCCGGCCAGCGGCGCAGCCGCGAGCACCGCGAAAAGGACGATTCCCGCGAAAGCGCTTCTTCTCACGCGTAGCCCTTGCGGCCGAGCAGCCCCTCGGGCCGCACCAGAAGGACCGCGATCAGCAGGATGAAAGACACGGTGCCGGCATTCTCGGGCCCGAGCCACAGCGCGCCCAGGCTCTCGGTCAGGCCGAGCGTCAATCCGCCCAGCAATGCGCCCGGCACGCTGCCCAGGCCGCCGAGCACGCAAACGACGAAGGCCTTGCCGAGGTAGACCGCTCCGGACAGCGGAGAGATGGGAAAGATGAGCGCGAGCAGCGGCCCGGAAACCCCGGCCATCAGCGCGCCGAGGCCGAACGTGATCGCGTAAACGTCCTTGACGCGCACGCCCATGAGCGCCGCCGCCTCGCGGTCCATGCGCACGGCGACGATCGCGCGGCCGATGCGCGATCTTGCGAGGGTGAGATAGAGCAGCCCGAGCAGGCCGAGGGCGAGCGCCACGGCGAGCAGCCGGTCCACCGGCAGGACGACCGGACCGAGGAACAGCGTCCCCAGCGGCGGATCGAGCGTGATCTTGCGGAAATCCGCAGTGAACGCAGCCAGCATCGCGTTGGAGAGCATCAGGTCGAGACCGAAGGTAAGCGTCAGGGTCAGCAGGACCGGCGCGGCGATCACCCGATTGATCACGCCGCGCTGCAGCGCATAGCCGAGGCCGTAGAAGAGCGGCGCGGCGATCAGCAGCGACAGGAACGGATGGATGCCGGCGAGGCGGTAGGCATAGAAGGCGAGGTAGCCGCCGAGGACGATGAACGAGCCGTGCAGGATGTTGATGACGTTCAGCACGCCCCAGACGAGCGAGAAGCCGGCGGCGATGCAGGCGTAGAGGCCGCCGAGCACCAGACCGTTGGCGACGATCTGCAGATAGAGCACGGCTCTACCTGCCGCGGCTATTTCACGCCGAGCCGGAGGCTGCCCTGCTTGATGACCTCGGGAAGGATCACCACCTGCGTGCCGTTCTGGATCTGGAACACCGGCGGCTCGAGCGAATCCACCTGCCCGTTCGGCCCGAACCTGATCGGGCCGAAGAAGGTGTCGACTTTCATGTTGGCGAGCGTGTCGCGCACCGCCTTCGGGTCGGTCGTGCCGGCCCGCTCGATGGCGAGCTGCAGGACCGCGCCGGCGACCGCGGCCGAGGCCTCGCCGTAATCCGGCTCGCGTCCGTACTTCGCGCGGAACAGCTTGTTGAAATTCTCCGTCGAGCCGAACAGGTCCTCGCCCTTGTAGCGCACCGCCGGATGCCACCACGCGGCGCTCGTGATGTTCTCCGAGCCTTTGCCGAGCGCATCGACGAATTCCTTGTACGCGGGCCCGGCGATCATGGTCACCACCGGCGCTTCGATGCGCAGGTCCGCCATCTGCTTCTTGATCAGGATCAGGTCGTTCACGTAGCCGGTGGCGAACACCCATTGCGGCGCGAGCGCCTTGATCTGGCTGAGCGCCGAGGCATGGTCGAGGGTGCCGATGGCGTATTTCTCGAAGTAGACGACCTGCAGGCTGCGCTTCTTCGCCGACTTCTCCATCTCCTGGGCGATGGCGAGCGGAAAGAGATCGTTGCGCGCGTAGATCGCCACCTTCTGCACGCTCGGCGCCTGCTTGCGCACGAGCTCGGCGAGCGGCTCGGTCAGCGTCTGGTTCGGCGTGAACGTGCCGAACAGATATCGATAGCCCTGGTCGTAGACCTGCTCGGAGGAGGCGGTCGCCGCGATGGTGGGGATCTGGTACTTCTCCGAGACGCTCGAGGCGGCCTTGGTCGCGCCCGATCCCATGGGCGAGAAGAGGAACTGCACCTTGTCCTCGGCGATCAGCTTCTCGGCTGCCTGCACGGCGCGCGGCGTGTTCGACTGGTAGTCGACCGGCACGACCTCGACCTTGAGCCGCTTGGCTCCGACCCTGATGCCGCCCGCCTGGTTGGCCGTCTCGACCCAGAGATTCATGCCCGCCTGAAGCTTCGCCGCCTCGGGCGAAAGCGGGCCGGTGATCGGCAGCGGAGCGCCGATGCGGATCGTGTCCTGGGCCTTCGCTCCGGCGGCCAGACCGCCGGCAGCCGCGGCGGCGAAGAGCATGCAAATGGCCGACAAACGCGCCGAGGCTCGCTGATTGAGCATGGTCACTCCCCCTTCAATGGTTTAGCTTAGATAGATCGCGCGGTAGCTCGCGTACAGCGATCCGGCGCCGACCGGCGCGAGCACCAGCCAGCCGAGTCCGATCGGCACGCTCGCGAGGATCGAGAACACGAACATCACGATGCCGTACACGAGGAACGGCACGACGTTGCGCAGGCAGCCGCTGAAGCTCTGCTTCATGGCTTCCACCGGCCCGAGCCGGTTGAGCACCACGAGCGGCGCCGCGAACCACATCAGCATGGCGACCGGCACGAACAGCGCGAGGCCGATCAGGACCGCGAGCAGGAAGGTGGTCATCGTCCTGGCCAGCACCGCCGGATCCTGCGCGCTCGCGCCGCCGCTGAATATCGCGAACATGCTCGCGCCGGTGACCACCGTGACGAGCAGCATGATGACGATGCTCATGCCGAGGTAGAGCGCGCCGACGGCGATCAGGTTGCCCAGCTGGTTCTGGAAGCCGGCGAACAGATGCCGGAACTCGAGCTCGCCGCCTTCGTCGATGCTGCGGCAGCCGAGCATCAGGCCGGCGACGAACACCGGCGTGAAGAGCGTGAGCGCGAGTCCGCCGAGCAGCGGGATGAACGCGAGCACGAGGAAGATGACGAACAGCACGATCGTGATCGCGATCCAGGTGCCGGGCGAGCGCATGAAGAAGCGCCAGCCCTCGGCGATCCAGGTCCAGCCCTCGCCCGCCGGGCGGGCGCGTCCGCCGGGAGTGAAGTTGCCCGGCAGGATCGTCTTCTCGTCGGCGAGCGGCGCCTTCGGCGCGGCGTACGGATTAGGTGTGCTCATGATTGTCCTCTCCCTCCGGTTATTTCTTGAGAAGCACGCGCACGGTCGCGACCGCCTTTGCCACGAGCGAGCCGTCGCCGTTCTTCGCTTCGCCCTCGACGAAGCTCATGCTGCGCCCGTCCTTCAGCACGCGCGCTTCGGCGATCAGCCGCTCGCCGTTGCCCGCGCCGATGAACGAGGTCGAGAGGTTGATGGTGATCACGCCCTGCGATTCCGCATGCAGCGTGCGCGCCGCCGTGCACAGCGCCACGTCGAGGAGCGACATGATGACCCCGCCGTGCACCGTGCCGAGGCTGTTGGTCAGGTGCGGCTCGACCGGCAGCGAAAGCGTCGCCGTGCCGTGGCCGAGCACGTCGGTGGCGATCTTGAGCAGGCCGATGAACGGGATCTTCTTCTGGTAGGCGCGCGCGTGCTCGACCGTCAGCTCGGGCTTGTTCATACGACCGTCGCGCCGCCGTCGACCGCGATCGCCTGGCCGGTGATGTGGCGCGACGCCTCGGAAGCGAGCAGCACGGCAAGGCCCTTCAGGTCGTCGTCGTTGCCCAGGCGATGGTTCGGCGTGGTTTCCAGAATAAGCTTCGCAAGAGAGTCCAGAGTCGCGCGCGTCATCTTCGAGGGAAAGAACCCGGGGCAGATCGCGTTGACGGTGATGCCGTACTGACCCCACTCCGCGGCGAGCGCGCGAGTGAAGTTGACCAGCCCGCCCTTGGTCGCGTTGTAGGCGATGGTGCGCACGATGCGCGGGTCCTGGCCCATCAGGCCGGCGATCGAGGCGACGTTGATGACGCGGCCCCACTTCGCCGGGATCATCGAGCGCTTGCCGACGCGCTGCGTGAGCAGGAAAGCGCCGGTGAGGTTCACGTTCACCAGCTTGTCCCAGGCCTCGAGCGGATGATCCTCCGCGGGCGCGCCCCACGTGGCGCCGGCGTTGTTCACCAGGATGTCGATCTTGCCGAACTGCTTCAGCACCGCCTCGGCGAATCCGGGAATATCCGCGCGCTTGCCGATGTCACATACAAAGGATTCGCAATGGACCCCTTGCGAGCTCAGTCTCCTTATTGCTTCTTGAAGCTCGTCCTGCTTGCGCGCGCTGATCGCGACCTTCGCGCCGCACTCGCCGAGCGCCTCGGCGATCTGCAGCCCGAGGCCGCGCGAGCCGCCGGTGACGAGCGCCACGCGGCCGGAGAGGTCGAGCAGGTCGCGGACTTTCATGGCCGCATCCTACCGTTAGTTAGAATTCCCCGCGTGACCACGCTGGCGATGCTCTCCGGGGGTCTCGACAGCACGGCGATGCTCGTGCGGCTGCTCACCGAGAGCGACGAGCCGCTGCGCGTGCACCACATCCACATGGACAATGCCGAGCGGCGCGCCGCCGCCGAGCAGGCCGCGGTCGAGGCGATCGTCGCCTATTGCCGCGCGCACTATCGTCCCTTCCGCTATTCGGAGTCGGGGCTCGACTTCCGCGCGCTCGAGGCGATCCCGATCGACTATCTGGCGATCGCCTTCGTCGCCTGCCAGGTCGCGATCGACACGCCGGGCTGCAACCGCATCGCGATCGGTGCGCTCGAGCGCGATACCGATATCGAGAATCGCTCGGCGCGACAGCGGCGCGTGTTCGACGCGCTGTACGAGTGCTATCGCGCGCGCAAGCTCGGCGAGCCGACGGTCGAATGGGTCTACCCGGTGTACCGGGAAACCAAGGCGGCGTTCGCGGCGCGCCTGCCCCGCGAGCTGCTCGGGCTGACATGGTCGTGCCGGCGGCCGGTTCGCACGGCGAGCGGCTACGCAGCCTGCGGGGCTTGCAAGGCATGCCTTGCCCGGACCACAATTCCAGCCTCTTAGGGGGAGGGGGCCGCATGCGCGAGCAACGCAAGGATGGCCGCATTCTCATCTACAGCCACGACACCTTCGGCCTCGGCCACCTGCGCCGCTGCCGCGCGATCGCGCACGCGCTGGTCGAGCGCTACAAGCAGCTCTCGGTCCTGATCCTGTCGGGCTCGCCGATCATCGGCAGCTTCGACTTTCGCGCGCGCGTCGATTTCGTGCGCGTGCCCGGCGTCATCAAGCTGCGCAACGGCGAGTACACGCCGCTCAACCTGCACCTGGACATCGGCGAGACGCTGGCGCTGCGCGCCTCGATCATCCAGCACACCGCGGAGATGTTCGACCCCGACGTGTTCATCGTCGACAAGGAGCCGGTCGGGCTGCGCGGCGAGGTGCTCGAGACGCTGAAGTCGCTCAAGCGGCGCGGCACGCGCCTGGTGCTCGGGCTGCGCGACGTCATGGACGAGCCGCGGCTGCTCGAGCCGGAATGGCAGAGGAAGAAGGCGCTGCCCGCGCTGCGCGACCTGTACGACGAGATCTGGATCTACGGCCTGCCGCAGATCTGCGACCCGCTGGAAGGCATCGCCATGCCGCTGCGCGTGCGGCACAAGATGGTCTACACCGGCTATCTGCACCGCGAGGTGCCGCGCGACGGCGCACCGCCGCGCCTGCCGGAGATCGCCAACCGGCCGTTCGTGCTCGTCACGACGGGCGGCGGCGGCGACGGCGAGAGCCTGGTCGACTGGGTGCTGCGCGCCTACGAGCACGATCCCCTGCTGCCGTACCCGGCGCTGCTCGTGCTCGGCCCGTTCATGCATGCCGAGCGCCAGGCCGAGTTCATGGACCGGGCGAAGAAGCTGAAGCGCGTAGACGCGATCACCTTCCACGGCCAGCTCGAGGCCCTGGTCGCCCGCGCGGCAGGCGTGGTGGCGATGGGCGGCTACAACACCTTCTGCGAGGTGCTCTCGCTCGACAAGCGTGCCCTTATCGTGCCGCGCACTGCGCCGCGGCTCGAGCAGTACATCCGCGCCTCGCGCGCCGCAGAGCTCGGGCTCGTCAGCATGCTGAAGGACGACGGCGCCTGCGATCCCGCGGTCATGGCGGCCGCGCTGCGCGCGCTGCCGCGCCAGGGCAAACCCTCCGAGGTCATCGTTCCGGGGCTGCTGGAAGGGCTGCCGAACGTGTCGCGGCTGGTCGCGCCCTGGATTGCCGCCGAGGAGATCGAGGCGCCGCACGCCGCCTCCGCCAGCCTGAATTGACCGTCGCGTTCGTCCTCAAGGGCTATCCGCGTCTCTCCGAGACGTTCATCGCCCAGGAGATCGCCGCGCTCGAGCGGCGCGGCCTCGACATCCGCATCGTGTCGCTGCGCCGGCCCACCGATGCGCGCCGTCATGCCGTCCACGACGAGATCGGCGCGCCGGTGCTCTACCTGCCCGAGTATCTGCTGCGCGAGCCGCTCAGGGTTTTCCGCGCCTGGCTCGCGGTCAGGAAAAGGCGCGAATACGGGAAAGCGCGAGCTTTGTGGTGGCGGGATCTGGTGCGCGATCCGACGCCGAGCCGTATCCGCCGCTTCGGCCAGGCGCTGGTGCTCGCAGCCGAGCTGCCGGACCGCGTGGCGCACCTGCACGCCCACTTCCTCCATACGCCTGCTTCGGTAGCCCGCTATGCGGCGTGCCTTACCGCGCTGCCCTGGAGCGGCTCGGCGCACGCGAAGGACGTCTGGACGACGCCGGAATGGGAAAAGCGCGAGAAGCTCGCCGACTGCGAGTGGCTTGTGACCTGCAACGAGGTGAATCGCGAGCACCTGGCGCGCCTTGCGCCGCCGGGCAAGGTGGAGCTCGTCTACCACGGGCTCGACCTGTCGCGCTTCCCGGCACTCTTTGCTCGCGCCGGGGCCGCAAGGGTGCATGATCCGGTCGTGATCCTGTCGGTGTGCCGGCTGGTGGAGAAAAAAGGCGTCGACGTGCTGCTCGAGGCGCTCGCTCGCTTGCCGAGCCGCCTGGACTGGCGGTTCGTCCACGTCGGATCTGGACCGCTGAAGAAGAAATTGGCGCGAAAGGTGAAGGCGCTGGGCATTGCCGAGCGCGTGAGCTGGCGCGGCCCGCTCGCCCAGCGCGAGCTCCTGGAGGTCTATCGCAGCGCGGATATTTTTGCCCTCGCGAGCCGGGTCGCACGGGACGGCGATCGCGACGGGCTGCCGAACGTGCTCATGGAAGCGCAGAGCCAGGCGCTCGCCTGCGTGGCGACGCGCGTGTCGGCGATCGGCGAGCTGGTGCGCGACGGCGTGAACGGCCTGCTCGTGCCCGAGAACGATCCGGCCGCGCTCGCCGCCGCGCTGGAGCGGCTGATCGCCGACCCGCCGCGGCGCCGCGCGCTCGGCGAGGCAGGCGAAGCGCGGGTGCGCTCGCAGTTCGCGCTCGAGCGCAACGTCGAGCGCCTCGCGCAGCGGTTCGGAGTGGGCGGCGCGCATGCGGATCGCGTTCTACGCACCGCTTAAGTCGCCGACGCACGGCACGCCTTCGGGCGACCGGCGCGTCGCCGGGCTGCTCATGGACGCCCTCGAGCTCGCCGGCCTGCGCGTCGAGCTCGCCTCGACCTTCCGCACCTTCGACGGCATGGGCGATCCGGAGCGCCAGCTCGCGCTGCGCCGGCAGGGAGAAGCGCTCGGCGTAGCGCTCGCCGACGACTGGCGTGCCCGCCCGGCGGCGGAGCGGCCGCAGCTCTGGTTTACCTACCACCTTTACTACAAGGCGCCCGACTGGCTCGGCCCGGTGGTGAGCGGCGAGCTCGGCATTCCGTACGTCATCGCCGAAGCCTCGCACGCGGCCAAGCGCGCGCAAGGCCTCTGGGCGATCGGCCACGAAGCGACCATGAAGGCGATCCGCAAGGCCGCGCTGGTGATTTCTCCCTCGCGAGACGACATCGCCGGCCTGCAGACGCTGATCGAACCGCGGCGCATCCTGCACCTGCCGCCCTTCCTCGACGTCGCGCCCTACGTCGAAGCGCAGCGCCGGCGCGAGGAGCTGCGCGCGCGGCTCGCCGCCGAGCACCATCTCGACTCCGACGTGCCCTGGCTGATCGTCGTCGCCATGATGCGCGTCGGCGACAAGCTTGCTTCGTACCGCGCGCTCGCCGCCGCGCTCGGCACCATCCGCGATGCGCCCTGGCAGCTGCTCGTCGCGGGCGACGGTCCGGCGCGTCCGCAGGTCGAGGAGGCGCTGGCGCGCTCGGACGTCACCTCCCGCACGCGCTATCTCGGCGCTCTGCCGCAGCGCAAGCTCGCCGAGGTTTATGTCGCCTGCGACCTATGCCCCTGGCCGGCGGTGAACGAAGCCTACGGCATGGCGCTTCTCGAGGCGCAGGCCGCAGGCGTGCCGGTCGTCTCGTGCCTGGCGCGCGGCGTGCCGGACGTCGTGGTCGACGGCCGCACCGGCGTGCTCGTTCGCTACGGCGACGATGCGGCGCTCGGCGAGACCGTGCGCCGGCTGCTCGAGGACGCGACCGAGCGCCATGCGCTCGGCACGCAGGCGGCGCGCTTCGTCTCCGGCGAGCGCAGCATCGCCGCGGCGGCGCAGGCCCTGTCGCGCGCCTTCGCCGCGCTATGACTCGCCTCGCCCTGCTGCGCCATGCCGACACGGCATGGAGCGTCGAGGGCCGTATCCAGGGCGCCGCGGATGTGCCGTTGCTACCCGATGCGTCGGTTTGCCTCGGTAAGCAATTGCAGGAAATGAAAATCGTGACCAGCCCCCTGCGGCGCTGCGTGCAGACTGCGGCGCTGCTCGGCGCGCCGCACGCCGAGCGCGAGCCGCGCATCGCCGAGATGCGCTGGGGCGAATGGGAAGGCCGCAAGCTTGCCGAGCTGCGCGAAGAGCTCGGCGCGGCGCTGCGCGAGAACGAGGCGCGCGGCTGGGATTTCCGGCCGCAGGGCGGCGAGTCGCCGCGCGAGGTGCTCGAGCGCGTGCGGCCGTGGCTTGCCGAGGTTGCGGCGCGCGGCCGGGCCACGCTCGCGGTGACGCATCGCGGGGTCATTCGCGCGGTGCTCGCCGATGCGCTGGGCTGGGACCTGCTCGGCAAGCCGCCGGTCAGGCTCGAGTGGCGCGCGGCACACGTCTTCGAGGTCGCGGCCGGCGGCCGCCCGAGCGTGCATAGCCTCAACGTGCAATGAGGGCCTTTCTCTACGTGCAGCACCTACTCGGCATCGGCCACCTGAAGCGCATGGCGCTCGTCGCGCAGGCGCTGCGCGGCGACGGCTGGGATGTCGCGCTGGCGAGCGGCGGCGCCGCCGTGCCGGGAATCCCGGTCGACGTGCAGCTGCCGCCGGCGAGCGCGGCCGACCTTTCCTTTCGCACGCTGCTCGACGCCCAAGGCCGGCCGGTCGACGACGAATGGAAGCGCGCCCGCTCGGCGCGCCTTCTCGAAGCGTGGCGCCGCTTCCACGACGCCGGCCCGGCCGGGGCGCTCGTAGTCGAGCTCTTTCCCTTCGGCCGGCGCCAGATGCGTTTCGAGATCGTGCCGCTGCTCGAGGACACGAAGCGCGTGGCGCGCCGCCCGCTGGTGGTCTGCTCGGTGCGCGATCTCATCCAGCCCAATCCGGCCCGCGAGGAGGAAGCGCTGTCGCTCTTCGAGCGCTACTACGACCGCGCGCTCGTGCACGGCGACGCGCGGCTGGTCGGCTTCGCGCGCACTTTCGCGCCTGCCGCGCGGCTCGAGGGACGCCTGCACTACACGGGCTACGTTGCTGCCGAGCCGCCCGCGGCTGCGAGCAGCGAGGGCGCGAACGAGGTGGTCGTCTCGGCGGGCGGCGGCGCCGTAGGCGAGCGGCTCCTGCAGATGGCGCTGCGCGCACGGCCGCTCACGCTCCTGCGCGACGCGAGGTGGCGATTGCTCGCCGGCGTCAATGCCTCCGAAGCGCAGCTGCGCGCGCTTTTCAAGCAGGCGCCGACCGGCACGATCATCGAGCGCAGCCGTCCCGACTTCCCGCAGCTGCTCGCGAATTGCGCGCTCTCGATCAGCCAGGCGGGCTACAACACCGTGGCGGAGATCCTGCAGGCGCGCGTTCGCTCGGTGCTCGTGCCCTTCGCCGCGCAAGGCGAGTCGGAGCAGACGCTGCGCGCGCAGGCCCTCGTCGAGCGCGGCGCGGCGCAGATGGTCGAGGAAGCCTCGCTCACGCCGCAGCGGCTCGCCGACGCGGTGAACCGCGCGGTGCGCAGCCCGCCGCCGCCGGCCGACCTCGTCGCGCTCGACGGTGCGCGGCGCAGCGCCGCGCTATTGCGCGAATGGCTTCAATGAAGGGCTGGGCCGCGCTGGCCGCGGAGCTCGGCGAGTGGCGCGCGGCCCGGCGCACGCCGGAGCTCTGGTGGCGCGACGACGACGCGGCCTCGCTCACGCCGCAGCTCGAGCGCCTGCTCGCTCTTTCGCGATCCTCCGGCGTGCCGGTCGCCATCGCCGCCATTCCGCTCGCCTGTGATGCGGCGATGCTGGACAGAACGACATCCGTGCTCATGCACGGCTGCGACCATCGCAATCGCGCGGCGGCGGGCGAGAAGAAGACCGAGTTCCCGGCCGCGGAAAGCGACGACGCCGCGCTCGGGCGGCTCGCGCAGGCGCGGCTGCGCCTTGCCGGCCTGGCAGGCAGCCGCTTCCTGCCGGTGCTGGCGCCGCCCTGGAACCGGATTCGCGAAAGCCTGCTCGCCCGCCTGCCCGAGGCCGGCCTCGAGGCCGTGAGCCGCTACGGCGCCCGGCGCAGCGCGGGCCTCCGCGAGGTCAACACGCACGTCGACCTCATCGCGTGGCGGAGCGATCGGCAATTCATCGGCGAGGAGGCGGCGCTCGGCCTGCTGGTCGGCCAGCTCGGGCAGCGCAGAAACGCAACGCTCGACGCGGCGGAGCCGACCGGCATCCTCACCCACCATGCGCTGCACGACGCGCAGGCGCTGCGCTTCCTCGCACGGCTGTTCGACGAGACGCGTGCCGCGGGCGCCGCATGGCCGAGCCCAGAGCAGCTTTTTACTTCGCCCCTCTAAGGCCGGCCCCGTATACTCGGGCCCGAGGCGAGGGGGAATGGCCGATCTTCTGACGGTCCGCGACCTGCGGGTCTATCTCGACGTGGATGCCGGCACCGTGAAGGCGGTCGACGGCGTGTCGTTCCGCGTGCCCCAGGGCGGCACGGTGGCGCTGGTCGGCGAATCGGGCTCGGGCAAGTCGGTGGTCGCGCAGTCGATCATGGGCATCCTGCCGCGCATCGCGCGCATCGAATCGGGCGAGATCCTGTTTCGCGACCCGCGCGGCGGCGCGGAAGTCGATCTTTCGCGCCTGGATCCGCGCGGCCGCGAGATGCAGCAGGTTCGCGGCGGCCGCATCTCGATCATCTTCCAGGAGCCGATGACCGCGCTCTCGCCGCTGCACACCATCGGCAACCAG
>CAYZFN010000134.1:0-37768 GCA_964477695.1 uncultured Enterobacteriaceae bacterium
CACACTCCCGGCAAGCTCGAAGATCGGCAGGTACATGAGCACCACGATGAGGCCGATGACCAGGCCGATGCACGCCATCAGCAGCGGCTCGAAGAGGCGTGTGAACCAGTCCACCCAGCGCGCCATCTCCTCGTCGTAGAAGGAGGCGGCGCGCTCCATCATCTCGCCCATGCGGCCGCTCCGCTCGCCCACGCGCAGCATGCGCGCCGCCACCGGGGTGGTGAGCCGGTGCGATTCCATGGCATAGGAGACCGAGCGGCCCTCGCTGATGCTCGCCGCGGCGAGCCGCAGCTGCGCGCGCAGCGCCGGGTGCAAGAGATCGGTCACCATGTCGACCGCCTGGCGCACCGGGATGCCGCCGCGCAATAGCATGCCGAGCGTGCGATAGAAGCGCGCCAGCTGATAGATCCGCATGCGCGCGCCGATGGCCGGGATCTGCCACGCGCGATGCATCACCCACGCGCGCGCTTGCGGGCGGGTGACGGCGGTCCCGAGCAACGCCGCCGCCCCCGCGAATGCCACGAACACCGTCGCGCCATTCGCCTGCAAGAGCTGGCCCCATTGCAGCAGCAGCTTGGAAAGCCAGGGCAGCTCCGTGCCCATGCCTTCGTAAATCGTGCTGAAGCGCGGCACCACGTAGCCCATGAGAAACAGCATCACGAGCATGCCGACGCCCATCAGCAGCGCCGGGTAGATCGACGCGCTGACGATCTTCTTGCGCACCGCGTCGATCTGCGTTTGATAGGCCACGTAGCGCGAGAGCGCCTCGCTCAGGCCGCCGGTGGTCTCGCTGGCGCGAATGGTCGCCACGTAGAGCGGCGGAAAGACCGCGGGCAGGCTGGCAAGCGCCGCCGACAGCGGACGCCCTTCGTAGAGCTGGCGCACCACCTCCTTCAGGAGCTTCGCGTTGTCGGGCCGGTCCTCCTTCTCGGCGAGCGTCTCCATCGCGTCGGTGAGCGTGAGGCCCGCCTCGACGAGCGCTAGCAGCTCGACGCTGAAGAGCACGAGCGGGAAGCGGCTGCGGCGCGCCAGGCGCGCGCGCAACCCGCCGCTCGCGCGCACCGCGAGCACCGCATAGCCGCGGCCCGCGGCCTGCTTGCGCGCATCGGCTTCATCGGCGGCCTGCAGCTGCAGTGCGACGACGGCATCCGGGGCACGGAATGCCTTCACCACGAATTCCACGCTCCCCCCTTGGCGTGCCCTTGCCTACCAGTTCGTTATGTCGCTCGCTTCGCCCGACCCGCCTGGCTGGCCGTCCTTGCCGTACGAAACCAGGTCGTATTCGCCGTGCTCGCCGGGAATCCGATAGACGTACGCGTTTCCCCAGGGATCCGGGGGGACCGCCTTGCGCAAATACGGACCGTCCCATTTCTGCTCGTTAGCCGGACGGGCCATGAGCGCGCCCAGCCCTGCCTCCATGCCGGGGTAATGACCGGTATCGAGGCGGTACTGGTCGAGGGCCTTCTCCAGCGCGTCCATCTGGGCGCGCGCGACCTTCACTTCCGACTTGCCGACCTGCGAGAAGTAGCGTGGCGCGACGAACGACGCGAGCAGGCCGATGATCACGATGACCACCAGCAGCTCGAGGAGGGTAAACCCTACGTTCTTGCGGATGCGGCGCATTTGCGGCTCAAAAGTAATCACCGCACCATGCCGCGTCAGTAAGGGATAGACCCTATCCCGCCCCTACGCTAAGCAGCGTTCTGACTACTGCAAACGCGGTAGAAATAACGTGGGGTTTCTCAGGGTTGACGGGCGCGCGTCGCCCGGCCAACGATCGCGGGATGCGGCTTATCGCGGCTGGCCTGCTGGCCTCGGCTGCCCTCGGCGCCTTCGCGGGCGACCTGGAGAGCGGCCTGACGGCGTATCGCGCGCGAAACTATCTCTCCGCCGTGGCGCCGCTCACCCGCGCGGCGCAATCGGGCAGCGTGCAGGCGCAGGCGCTGCTCGGCTGGATCTACCTGAAGGGCGAAGGCGTTAGCGCCGATCCGGCGAAGGCGCGGTCATGGTTCGCAAGAGCCGCAGCCAAAGGCGACGCCGGGGCGCAGTACAACCTGGGACTCTTGCTCGCCTCAGGCAAGGGAGAGGAGCAGGATTTTGCTCAGGCGCGGTCCTGGTTCCTCAAGGCCGCAAGGCAGGGAAATGCCGGGGCGCAATACAGCCTTGGACTGATGGATGCCAACGGCTGGGGCGTGCCGCGCGATGGCGCAAGCGCCGCCAGCTGGTACGAGAAGGCCGCCTCGCAAGGCCATGCACAGGCGCAGTTCGCCCTCGGCGCGCTGCTGCAGAACGGCGAGCTGCAGCCGCGCGATCTGGAGCGCAGCGTGTACTGGTACGGCAAGGCTGCGGCGCAGGACAATGCGGCAGCGCAGACCAACCTCGCGAATCTCTATGCGAGCGGCCAGGGGGTCGCGCGCGACATGGACGCCGCAGTGGCGCTGTATCGCAAGGCCGCCGCGAACGGCAGCCCCGGCGCGCAATTCAATCTCGGCATGCTGTACTCGACCGGCAGCGGTGTGGCGCTCGACTATGTCGAGGCGTACCGGTGGCTCGCCGTCGCAGAAGGCCATGGCATGGCACAGGCCGGCCAGATGCGGGCTCACCTCGAGGCACGCATGAGCGCCGAGCAGCTGACGGCCGCTCGCGCGCGCGCGAACTAGCGTGCCGCTTTTCAAACCGCAGCCTGTCCCACGGAGGTTTCGAGCCGTCGTCCACGGGCTAGCGCTGGCCGTGCTCTGCGCTGCCACGCCCTCCCGAGCGGCGGCGCCCGACGGCGGCTCGCTTTTCATCGACATCGTCGCGCCAGCGACGATCTTGCTGCAGGGCGTGATCGACGAGGGCGCGACGCAACGGCTGCGCGAAGAGATCGCAGCGCGCGACCTGCGCGCGGCGACCGTGGTGCTCGACTCGCCTGGCGGCCTGCTCGGCGAGGGCATGGCGCTCGGGCGGCTGATCCGCAGCCGCGGCTACACCACCGCCGTCGCACGCGGCGGCGCCTGCCACAGCGCCTGCGTGTTCGCGCTGCTCGGCGGCGTGTATCGCTTCGCCGGGGCGCAGTCGCGCATCGGCGTTCACCGCTTCTCGTCCACCAGCCCCGGCGTCGACGCCGATGCGGCGCAGATCGTCTCGGCGGCGGTCGTGAACTACATCCGCGAGATGGGCGCCGATGTCGCGCTGTTCGACCGAATGGCGCGCATGGGCAGCGAGCAGGTGCTGGTCCTCTCGGCGAAAGAGCTGCGCGAGCTGCGGGTGATCAACGACGGCCGGCTCGAGCCGCATTGGGAGCTTCGCGCGCGCGGCAGCGCGATGGTTCTGCAGGGCGTGCAGGAAACGGCGGACGGCCGGCTGCAGGTCGTGCTTTCGTGCCAGGAGGACCGGGTGCTCTTCCAGCCGGCGCTGCCGGCGGGCGAGCGCGCCGACGAGATCGTCGGCTCCGCCCGCCATCACTTGATGCGCCTGGGCGCGGGCTTCGTGCCGCTGCCCGAGCCGCTCGATCCGCTCACCGCGAGCGACGGAACGGTTTCGGCGACCTTTGCGCTCGGACCGGGGCAGCTCAAGCGCCTGGCGGGTTCGGACTCCGTGGGCTACACCGTGCAGTCGGAGCGCGGCTCGGCAGGCTTTGCGGTCGACACCGCGGGGGGCGCCGAGAGCCTGCGCAATTTCGTCGCGAGCTGCGGCGCTCGCTAGAGCGCCGTCATTTCTTGTGGCAGGCCCCGCAGATGGTGGTCTGGTCCATCTTCAGCAAGGCAGCCGTGCCGACCGTCAGGGCGTTGTGCGGGTCGTGGCACGACGTGCATTCGAGCTGGCCGTTGTAGAGCAGCAGCTCGGTGAGCGTGCCGGTCTGCGATTGGCCGCCGCTGCCGATGGTCACGGTCCGCGCCGCCGGATCGAAAAGGGAGCCGTTCGCCACGGCAAGCGCCGAATCGTAGACGAAGCCGATCGGATGATCGTCCGACAGGTTAGTGCCGAGATTATGTGCGGCGCCGACGTATTGCGCACCGGTATTGCCGCCATAGCTGTCCACGGCCACGGTGCCGTCGTGACACGACAGGCAAAGGCGCGAGACCGGCCCGGGCTGGCCGAGCGCCGCCTTCAGGGTGGTGCTGCCATAGAGCGTGTACGTCTGCTTCGAGAGGTCGTGGCTCCACATCGGCGCCACCGTAACATTGACGTTCGGATTGCGCGAACCGTGGCACGGGACGCAGACCTGCCCGCCGGACCAGGCGAATTTCGTGAAGTCGTGCACCGAGCCCATGATCGACCCCGCCGATGCCGGTGCCGCAGCGCCGAGCAGCGCGAGCGCGAAGCTAGAAGCTATGACAAGCGAAGCAAAGCGCACTTCCCTGCTCCGTGATCTTCATCAGCGCCACTGGGCTCGCGGCAAAGGTGTTGTGCACGTCGTGGCAGCTCGAGCACTCGAGGCGACGGTTGTAGAGCATGACGTCCGTGACGGTGCCGGTGCGCGTCTGCGCACCCATGCCTATCGTCACCACACGCGAGTCGGGATTGAATAGGGTTTTCTTCAGCACCGCCAGCTGCGAGTCGTAGAGCAGGCTCGTCGGATGATGCACGTTCATGTCGGTGCCGAGGTTGTTCTCGCGGCTGACGTAGCGCGTGCCGACGACGCCGCCATAGCTGTCCAGCGCCACCGTGCCGTCATGGCAGGACAGGCACAGCTTGGACATAGGCGCGGGCTGCAGCATGAGTGCTTTCAGCGTGGCGCTGTTGTACAAGGTGTAGGCACGCGCGCTGGTTTCGTGGTTCCACAACGGCACGGCAGGCGCTGCGGCGCCGTCCGCCCGGTGCGGAATGTGGCAGGGGAGGCAGATTTGGCCCGCCGACCAGTTGTCGCGCGAGAAATCGTGCGGCGACCCGGCTATGACGCCCGCCAGGGCGGGCGGCGCAAGCAGCTGCAGAAGCACGAGCGCGCTTCTCACGCTGCGATTCTGCTCCAGGACGCAAAGCTGAAAAAGTAGTCCGGTACAGTATTTGCCCTAGTAGCCCTGCGGGTTGTGGTCCTGTCCGTGGCAAAGCAGGTAGCACTGGCCATGGTTCAGGCCGGTGGAAACGAATCTCAGTTGCCCGGCGCTGTTCGGGCGGACGACCGAAATATCGAAATTGATCAGCTTGCTGTTGTTCGTCGCGGTGCCGCCCTGCGATGAGCTGATGCCATGCGGATCGTGGCAGACGTTGCACGGCGTGCGCTCGGTGACGACGTGGAGCAGGTGGCCCTGGGTGCCTTCGAACGGCGAGGCGCCCGCCTGGGCGGTCGTAAATCGCGTGCGGTCGTGGCATTTGTAGCACAGCGCGTAGGCCGTCGGACTCTCGGAGGTGCGATCGAGCGTGCTGTAGGGCAGCTCGAGCAGGCTCGGGTTGCTCGAGCCGTGCGGTCCGCTCGGGCCCGAGCCGCCCGCCGCCGGGCTGTTGTCGCTGTTATGGCAATCGCTGCACTTCAGCACGCTCGTGATCGCCCACGGCGCAAGCAGGCTCGGGACGTTGGTATTCACACCCGTGGCGACGACCGGGTGGTAGGACGGGTTGCCGGCCGCGAATTGCAGGCGCAGGTTGGTCTGGGGAATTTGCCGGGCCGTGTGCGGGGCGGGCTGGCCGGTGCTGTCGCCATGGCAGCGGAAGCACACCTGGTACTCGTAGGCGACCTGCGCTACCTCGAGGCCGTTCTTGTCGACCCCGCGCACGCCGAGGAGCGAGCCGGGCACTGTTCCAGGCACGCCGTTCATGGCCGTTCCGGCGGCGCCGGTGTTGGCATGCGGATTATGACAATCGGCGCATTCCACGTGCCGCTGCGTCACCACCGCCGGCTCCAACGGGATCGGCACGGCGAGCGGCGGCTTTGGCTGGTGGATGCCCGTGTAGAGCTCTACCGGATGACGTGAGGTTTTCTGGAAGTCCGCCTGCACGTTCTTCTGCGCGACATTGCCGTTGTGGCAGGAGTAGCAGTTGTCCTCCTCCGCTACATAGTTCATGAGCCACCACTTGCCCCCGGCGGTGTGCGGGCGGTGGCAGTTGTCGCAGCCGTTGGCGGAAACGTTGGCGCCGCTGGTGTGCGGCCACGGATTGACTCCGGCGCCGTTCCAGGTGGCGCTCGAGAGGGCGTGGCTGGTCTGCGGCCACGAGCTCTTCTTGTGGCACGTGGTGCACAACGCACCGGCCTGGTTCGACATCACGAGGAACATGCCGTAGGTGTTGCTGTGCGCATCGTGGCAGGATGTGCACTGCAGCTGCCCGCTCGCGTCGAGCCGGACGCGGCCGGTCAGCGTGGCGGGCTTGGCGAGCTCGTTGCCGTGCGCCGTCGCAAGGTCATCGGAATAGGCGAAGGAGATCGGGTGATCGTCGGAAAGATCGGTGCCGAGGTAGCTGGACGCATCCGAGGGGATGAAGTCCTGGCCGCCCGCCATCGCGATCGGCGTGTCGCGGCTCAGCACGTTGCCGAGGGCGATCGTGCCGTCGTGGCAGGACAGGCACAGCAGGGACGCACCGTTGGGCTGGCCGGCAAAGCCGAGCGCCGTGGCACTGGAGTAAGGGATGTAGCTATTGCTTTGGCCTGGATCGGCGCGGTTCCAGAGCGGCGCCTGGGGCGAGCTGTTGTGCGGCGTATGGCAGAAGATGCAGATCTGCGTCTCGGAGACCGCCTTCAGCGCGCCCGGTCCGCTCACCGAGAGGTTGTGCTTCGTGGCGGCGACCTGGGCGAGCGCGCCCGCGCTCAGCAAGCTCAGCGCCGCGACGAGGACGCGCTTCATGTCGCGCCGCCTATGTAGCGAAACACCTGCACGCGCCGGTTGTACGAGTCGGCGACGTACATTTCGTCGTCCGGCCCGATGAAGATGCCGGTCGGCAGCCAGAATTCCCCGCGCCCGCGTCCGAGCGCGCCGAAAGAGAGCAGCAGCTGCCCCGCTTCGTTGAAGATCTGCACCGCGTGAAACAGCGAGTCGACGATGTAGACGTGCCCGTACTGGTCGGTGGCGACGCCCTTCTGCCGCGGCAGGTCACCGCCGCCATCGCCCGAGCCGCCGAACTTCGCTACGAAGTGATTTTCGGCGTCGAAGATCTGCACGCGGAAATTCATCGAGTCGGTGACGTACAGGCGCCCCTTCGCGGAGCGCCACAGCAAGGTCGGGTAGTTGAATTCACCGGGGTCGGTGCCGCGCCGGCCGATCGTCGCGAGCAGCGCCCCGTCGCGCCCGAACACGCGCACGCAGTGCGCACCGGTGTCCGCCACGAACAGCCGTCCGCTCGCCGCGTCATAGGCGATGCCGGTCGGCTGGCGCAGTTCGGCGGCGAGCGCGAGCGGCGCTGCGACCGACGTGCCGGCGCGAATGACGAACACCGTGCGCAGCTCCGAGTCGGCGACGTAGACGTCGCCGCCGGCGCCGAGCGCAAGGCCCACCGGCGAGGCAAGCAGCCTGCCCTTGGCGCGGCGGATCACCTCGTAGTCGCCATTCTTGCGATCGAACCGGTGCACGCCGCGCGCGCCCGGATCGGCCACGAAGAGCAGGCCGCCGGTGCCGACAATCGCCATCGGACGCACCAGGCGCTCCTCCGTCCGGCCGAACACGAAGTCGACCAGGCGGCGCAGGAAGCCGCGCTCGATTCCCAGGTCCTCCGGGCGCGCGATGGTCTTCACGTAGGCGATGCGCGCCTGCGCCGGCGCAGGCGGCCAGAAGAGCGGCGGCTCCTCGGACCGCGTTGGCGTCTGTGCGCACGCGGTGAGCAGGGCGGCGCAGGCGAGTGCCGCAGCGAGGCGGGCGCTCAAAAGTCCCGCCTCGCGAGCAGGCGTCCGCCCGAGCGCGTGCGCTCGACTCCGCCCTGCTCCTCGCGCGTGGCGCCGATGTCGAAAGTCACGGTCAGCCGGCGGTAGACCCACTGCCCCTTCAGCGAGAAAAGCTCGCGCCGCCGTGGCACCGTGCCTCCGGTATCGGTCTCGTGCGTATAGTCGGCGCCGAGATCCAGTCCCCAGCCGCGGCGCCACCAGTAGCGCAGGTCGTACGCGTGCAGGTCTACGCCGGGAGCGGGATTGACGTACTCGAGCTTGGTGCGCCGCACGCCCACGCGCACGGTGCCGCCGGACAACGGCTCCTCGCTCTGTACATAGCCTTCGCCAGCAGAGCGCGTGTAGGGCGAGATCGTTTCGTCGCGGCTTTCGTGCTCGGCGAAGCCGCCCACCACGACCGGCCAGTTGATGCGCAACGGCACGTCGGCGCGCGCGCCGGCGAGGTTGCTGTGGATGACGTTGAGCGGAAAGGTGGGCTGGCCGGACTCGAGCTCCGGCGTCGACTGGAAGTGCCGGAAATAGGTGTTGAACACGCCGAGGTAGGACCAGTTGACGCTCACCGTCTGATCGGGCTGCCGGTAGGTGAACGTGCCGCCCACCTCGTAGTCGTAGTCGACGAGCAACACCTGGCCATCGAGGATCGCTCCGCCGACCACGCGTTGCAGCCGTGTCTCGACGCCGACCACGGTCACCATGTAGTCGAGGCCTTCGGTATAGACCTGGGTGCGCGTCACGTTGCTCACCACGATGCTCGACGTGACTACGTGCTGGTGCGCAAGCGTCGTGTACGCGATCCCGTTCAGCACGATGCGCTCGCCGATGATCGATCCGGTCGTCGACGCGGCGATCTGCTCGCGACGGTCGAGCCGCCCCGCATAGCTGGCCTGCAGCTGTCCGCCGAGCAGCGGCCGGCCGTAGCGCAGCGAGCCGTCCACGCCGCGCACGCGTGTGTTCGCCTGCGACGCATCGGTATTCTCGACGTGGCCGCCGCCGCTTGCCGAGAGGTTGGGCGTGGCCCAGAAAGTCAGGCCTGCGCTCCCCGAGCGCAGGGTCGAGAAGATGTCGCCCTGGACGCTCGAGCTGTAGTTGAAGACGGCATAAGTCTGCAGCCGATCCGAGTGCCGGCCATGCAGGTCGAGGAGGAAGCGCGCGTCGCGACGGTCCGGCAGGAAGCCCTGCTCGAGGGTGTATTCCTGGGTGTTGAACGACACCACGTTCACCAGGTCGTACTGGCGCTGCGGTCCGAGCTGGAAGCGCGAGTCGAGGTTCAGGCCCTGGTTGCGCGAGTTCGTATGCTGGACCGGCAGGTTCGGGTTGCCGGTCTCCGACGCCTGGTCGGTCGTCTGGTACTGCAACTGCGTCGTGCCGAGCGCGCCGAACGAGCGGCTGGCGCGGACGCTGAAGCGGTCGATGTCGTCGTTGATGAACCGGTCGGTGCTGCGGCCGCGGAATTCGCCGTGCGAAGCGTCGAGGCGCAGCGGCACAGGCGTCGCCGGCTCGAGCAGCGAGAAGCTCATGCCGTACTGCTGGTTCTGCTGCGTGAGCACCTGGCCCGGTGCGATGCTGATGGTCGGGTTCAGATGCTCGAAGTAGAGCGTTCCCTGGTAGGGCTTGTCGCGCAGGAGGCTCGCGCGCGCCACGAAGTTGTACAGCGTATCGTTCGCCCGCGTGTCGCCGAGCTCGTTGCTGAAGCTGCCCTGCTGCAGGATCGGCCCGCCGCCCAGATCGAGCGTCGCCAGGTTCGGGTGATAGAGATAGTTGTGCGTCATGACGAAGATCTCTTCGCGCAGCTCCGATTGCGACTGGAAAGTGCGCGAGCTGCCGCCGGGACCCTGGGTGGTCGTCCCGAGCCGGTCGGACACTGCCCGCAAGCCGACGTATCCCTCCACGCCGGTGTTGCGAAACGGCGCGATTTCCTGCGCATGGCAAATGGAGACTGCTCCCCCCAGCAATGCGGCGAGGCCGGCCTTGCCGATCTGCACTCGCATTTCATCCTTTTGTCGCCTTCCGCGGCGCAGCCTTGAGATACCCGACTACTCTCCCCAAGGCCGTACATAGTTCGCCCCATTGTCGCTACAGGACAACCCGGGGGATTTGCTACGCGCTTCAGAGTACCGGCCGGCGGCACGCCGGCGGCCCTCAGGGAACGTCGCGCGGATACTCGATGCCGCTCATCCGGCCGAAGCCGAACACGTCCACCTTGTTCGGACCGAACTGGCTCGCGACGAGGATGAGGTACTCCACCTTGAAGCGCGGGTCGGCGTACTGCTTGAAGACGTCGACGTTGGCATAGTCGATCGTCACCCCCGCGGGCAGGTTGAGCCCTTCGCCCCGGCCTCCCGGCTGGCCGAAGAAGAGCAGCAAGCGCCCGTCGTTGTCGAACACCTGAACGTTTTCAAAGGCGGCATCGCCCACGTAAAGCCTCCCCTCATGATCGAGCGCGATTCCTTTGGGGCGCGAGAAGTTGCCGAGCTCGTCGCCCAGCTTGCCGTAGACGCGCACCGGCTTGCCATCGGGCGTGAAGCGCTGCACGCGGAAGTTGCTCGTTTCCACGACATACACGTCGCCGTCCGGGCCGACCGCGATGTTCGTCGGATGGAACAGCTCGCCCATCGCGGAGCCCGGTTTGCCGAACTTGAAGAGCAGCTTGCCGGTTCGCTTGTCGAGCACCTGCACCTCATGGTGCTGGATGTCGACCACATAGAGGCGGTCGCCCGAGATCGCGGTGTCCACCGGCTTGAACTGCCCGATCGTGCCGAAGGCGGCGACGAAGCGCTCGTTGCGATCGAATATCAGCACCTGGTCGATGCCGGTGTCGGTCACGTACTTGGTGCCGTCGGCGTCGATCGTCACGTTGATCGGCCGCTTCATCCGGCCGTTGCCGGAGCCGCTGACGAACTTGAATTGCCGGTGCGGCAGATCGAATACCGCCAGGCCGGGCCCACGGCTGTCCGCGACGTACATCTTGCCGTCGAACATGGCGACGCCGTACGGCTGGCGCAGGCGCTGCTCGTTCACCTCCTCGCCGACGATGAATTTCGCGAACGAGCTGGACGGCGGCGCGACATCGCGCTCGCTGGTGATGGTAGTGAGGTGCTGGATTCGGGGCGGATTCGGCAGCGGCGGATAGAAGACCGCCGGGCTGACAGCCGCCTCCTTCGGCGCGCCGGCGCAGCCGGCCAGCGCGATCGCCATGCCGAGCAGCGCGCGACGCAATGGGGTTACTTACTTCTTATGGCAGGCGAGGCAGATCGCGCTGCCTGCGGTGCTGATCTTCACCATCCCGCTGCCCTTCAGGCCGACCGTGAAGGTATTGTGCACGTCGTGGCAGGATGAGCATTCCATCTTGTGCGCGAACAGCATCGTCGAGTCGATCGACCCCACCTTGGTCTGTCCCCCGGTGCCGATCGTCACCACATCCGTGGGCAGGGCGAGCGAGCCATTCGAAGCGGAGAGTGTCGCGTCATAGGTAAAGCCGATGGGATGGTCATCCGCGAGCGAGGTGCCGACGTTGGCTTTCGGGTCGCCCACCGATCCGATCATGCGCGCGCCGGTCGTGCCGCCGAAGGCGTCGACCGCAACGGTGCCGTCATGACAGGACAGGCACAGCTTCGAATTCGCTCCAGGCTGCGCCATGTCGGTCGCCTTCAACGTCGTGCTGGTGTAGAGCGTGTAAGTCGCGCTGCTGTTCGTATGGTTCCAGAGCGCGGCGGCCGTGGTGCCGGTATCCGACTTGTGCGGCGTGTGGCAGACGACGCACACCTGCGTCGTAAGGTTCCACGAGCCGCTCGTGAAGTCGTGCGCCGATCCGGCGATCACGCCGGCAGCGGCGGGCTTCGCCGCGACGAGCGCGAATGCCGAGAAAACTAGTGCCAATGTAGAGCGCATAGCCATGTCAGCTCCCTCTGAATGGGCATTGCATCGCGGGCAGCTTAGGGGATTCACGGAAGGCCTTAAGGTAGGTCGACACCCCAAAATGGCTCCCCCAGCTACGTTGCCCTGTCGGCGGCTACCGTTGCCGAGCTTTCAGGCGGCTTGCGTCCGATTGGCCGATCGTCCGATGGGGCCATGGCGCTTGTAATTTCTGCTCGCTAACCTCGAGGCATGGCTCGCGCAACCTGGATGCTCTCCCTCGGCCTCACCGTCCTAGGCTTCTTTCCCCTCGTCTATGCGCTCGGACTGCTGGGCTGGCAGGTGTCCGTCGCTGTGATTGGCGCCGGGTGGGTGGCTCTGCCCGGACGGCTGCTCGTCGATCCTTCGCTGCTTGCCAATCCGCAGCTCGCGGGCATCGCGCCGTTCATCCCGAGCATCGATTGGGGCTGGGCCAACCATCCTCGCTCGTTCGTCATGGCAAGCAAGCTGCTCGGCGTGCTGCTCGACCGCGTGCACCTCGGCGTGTTCGCCGCGCTCGCCGGCTACGGGCTGATCGTCCTCGGCCGTGACCTCGCGGCGCGCCAGGCGTACGTCCTCGAATGGCAGGCGCAGCAGCGCGCCGATCGCCTGCGCCGCGTCGCGCAGTACGCCAGGAGCTAGTTCTTTTCTTCCCGTCGCACGCGATTCGCCAGAATTCCAATCGCGTCGTTCGCGACCTCTACCAGGTCGCCCTCCTGCAATGCCGGCACGGTCGGACCATCGCAGCCGAACCAGACGACGTCGCCGGGATGGAGCGTGAGATAGCGCGACATGCGCGAGAGGTAGTGCGCGACGCCGAAGATCATGCCGCGCGTGTTGTAGCGTGAAACGGTCTTGCCGTTGACGCGCACCTCGATGTCCTGGTTCATCGGATCGATGCCCGGCGCCACGAACGGCCCCATCGGCTTGAAGGTGTCGGCGTTCTTCGCCCGCCACAGCGTACGGTCGCTGCGCTGCCAGCTGCGCTCGCTCACGTCGTTGCCCAGCGTGTAGCCCGCGACGTAATCGAGCGCCTCGGCCTCGCTCACGTTCCTGGCTTTGCGGCCGACGATGGCGACCAGCTCGCCCTCGTACTCGACCGGCCCGGTCGAATCGGCCGGAATGACGATGTCCGCGCCGCTGCCGACCAGCGCGTTGTTCGAGCGATAGCCGATGTCGGCCTGCATCGGCACTTTGTAAGCCGTGCCGCGGTAGCGGTTCGCCCAATCGATGTGCGCGCGGAAGTTCAGGCCGGCGGCGTAGAAGTTGCCGGGTGTGACCGGCGGCAGCAGCCTCGTTTGCGCCAGCGCGAAGCTGCGCCCGTCTTCGGCAACCAGCCGCTCGCCTTCGCGAAGCTCGACCTCGAGCGGCGCGCCCTCGACCTCGATGCGTCCCCACTTCATTCGCGAAACGCCGCCATATGCCCTCCTCGCGAAGGCGAAGCGTAGGGCAAGATTCGCTCTCATCGATGAAGAATCTCTGGCGCAGGTTCCTCGGCTTCGTCGCGCGCCTGGCGGGGCGGCGCGCGCCGCCGCAGCCGGGTCGCTTCTCGCTCAAGCAGAAGTCCAGCCTTCACGGCCTGATCGGCGTGGCCGCGGCGCCGCCCTGGCGCGAGTATCTCCTGTACTTGCCGCGCGGCATGGACGGCCTTGCGCGGCCGCCGCTCGTCGTGTGGATGCACGGCTGCCGTCAGGACCCCGAAGAATTCGCCGCCGGCACCCGCATCACGCGCTATGCCGACGAGCGCGGCTTCGTCGTGCTGCTGCCCCGGCAGAACCGGCTCGCGAATTCCGAGCGCTGCTGGAACTGGTTCGATCGCCGAACGGCACGCGGACTGGGCGAAGCCGCGATCGTCGCCTCGCAGGCCGCGGACGTAGCCGAGAAGTTCAACCTGGACCGCAAGCGCATCTATCTGGCGGGGCTCTCCTCGGGCGGTGCGCTCGCCGCGGCCCTGGCGCTGCACGCACCGCAGCTTTTTCGCGCCGTGGCGATCCATTCCGGCGTCGCCTGCGGCGTCGCGAGCGATGCCGCGGATGCGGCGCGTGTGATGGCGTCGGGGCCGAAAAGCGGGGCGGAACAGGCGGCGCTCCAGGCGCGCGCCGCCGCGCAGGGCAAAGCGCGCGTGCCGGCGCTCATCGTCCAGGGCGCGGCCGACAAGACCGTGGCGCCGGTGAACGCGGTTTACCTGGCGCGCCAGTTCCTGCTCTTCAACGGATTCGATGCGCGCGCGCTGCCCAACGGCGCGGCGCTACCGCGCGCCGGGTTGCTGCCGCTGCCGTTTCGCTCGAGCGAGAAGCTCGACGGCGACTACTACGTCGGGCGACGGCTCGCCGCGCGGCTGGTCACGATCCCCGGCCTCGGGCACGCCTGGAGCGGCGGCGATCCGGCGCATGCTTTCTTCGACGGCGAGCACCTGGAGGCGACGCGGCTGGTCTGCGACTTCTTCGCCGCGCATTGAGGGCTGCACAAATAAAAAAGCCCGGATCGGCTTCGCCTTATTTTCCGGGCTTCATGTCCCGACCCGAGGAGGAGGAGGAACGAGACACTGGTGCGCACGATAGCCCTTCGCCGCTATGAGAGCCGTGCGGTAGTTGGCGCTGTAGGGGGCGCCCCGACAGGCGGTGCGCCGGGCAGGACGACCGGGGCTGGCTACTGTGCCTTATTGCACGGAAACACGAAGGAGCGAAGCTCGGGCAGCGAGCAACGCCGCAGCGCGAGCCACACCGCCGCGCCCGAGGCGGCGAGGATGAGGTCGGTCATCGTGTCGAGCAATCCTTCCTGCAGCGTCGTGCCGAACAGAAAATCGACCGCGAACTCGAAGATTTCCCAGGCGAGCGCGGTCGTGCAAGCGAGCGAGAACGCGATGAGCGAAGAAACCATGGGCGGCCACCCGGTATGCACGAGGCGCACCGCGCGGCGAAAGAAATAACCGAGTGCGGCGCCGCCGAGGAGGTGCAGCACGGGATACACGCTCTCCGCGAACGGCGTCGCGGCCACCGGAAAGCTGACGAGCAGCACGGCGGCCGGCGCCCAGCCTCTCTCCCTGACGGTAGCGAGCAGCGCTCGGATCATGAACGGGGTTCAGCAAGGATCCTGCCCTAAAATCCTGCGATGAGCAGCGCTGCTCCCGCCCGACGCGCGATCCTGCGCGATCTCACCGAAGCGAGCTTCGAGAACACCTTTGTCCGCGACTTGCCCGGCGACCCGGTCGGGGACAACGTGCCGCGCGAGGTACGAAACGCCTGCTATACGCGAGTGGCGCCGACACCGGTGCCGGGACCGCGCCTGCTTGGCTGGTCGGATGCGCTCGGCGACCTGCTCGGGCTCGCGCGCCCCGGGAAGCGGTCACTCGATGTCCTTGCCGGCAACGCGGTGCTCCCCGGCATGCAGCCCTACGCCGCGCGCTACGCCGGCCACCAATTCGGCAACTGGGCCGGGCAGCTCGGCGACGGGCGGGCGATCACGCTCGCCGAGCTGATTGACACGCACGGCAGCCGCCAGGAGCTGCAGCTGAAGGGCGCGGGGCTCACGCCCTACTCGCGCACCGCAGACGGTCGCGCCGTGCTGCGCTCTTCGCTGCGTGAGTTCGCGTGCAGCGAAGCGATGTTCCACCTCGCCGTGCCGACTACGCGAGCGCTATCGCTTGTCGGCACCGGACAGGCGGTGATCCGCGACATGTTCTACGATGGTCATCCGCGTCCCGAGCCGGGGGCGGTGGTCTGCCGGGTGGCGCCCTCCTTCGTGCGCTTCGGCAATTTCCAGATCCTCGCGGCGCACGAGGAGGCCGAAGCGCTGAAGCGGCTCGCCAATTATGTGATCCGCGAGCACTTCGCCGGCCTTTCGTATGCGGACTGGTTCCGCGAAATCTGCCGGCGCACTGCGCTGCTGATAGTCGACTGGATGCGCCTCGGCTTCGTGCACGGCGTGATGAACACCGACAACATGTCCATCCTCGGGCTCACCGTCGACTACGGCCCCTACGGCTGGCTCGAGGGTTACGACCCGCTCTGGACGCCGAACACGACCGACGCGCAGGGACGGCGCTATTGCTACGGCAACCAGCCGCACATCGCCCAGTGGAATCTCGCGCGATTGGCCGAGGCACTGCTGCCGCTCGCGCCGCGCGAGGCACTCGAAGAAGGTCTTGCCGGCTATGCCGATGCCTTCAACGCCGCGTGGCCGCGCGCGCTCGCGCAAAAGCTCGGCCTCGCCTCGCTCGATCGGCCGGGCGACGATGAGCTCGTCCGCGGCCTGTTCGAGGCGCTCGACGAAGCGGAGACCGATTACACGATGTTCTTCCGCCGCCTCGCGTCCCTGCCGCTCGATAGCGCGCATGCGGCTGCGGCGTTGCGGCCGGCGTTCTACGACGAGCAGGCGCCTCGGCCGCGCCTTTCCGCCTGGCTCGATCGCTACGCCGCCCGCACGCGCGACGAGGGTGTCGCGCGCAGCACGCGCCTCGAGCGCATGAACCGCGCCAATCCCAAGTACGTGTTCCGTAATTACCTTGCCCAGCAGGCGATCGATGCCTTGGAAGCCGGAGACGCAACGCCGCTCGAGCACCTCATGCGTGTCCTCGAGCGTCCATACGACGAGCAGCCGGAGAACGAGACGTTTGCCGAGCGTCGCCCCGAATGGGCGCGCCACAAGGCCGGCTGCTCGGCGCTGTCCTGCAGCTCGTGAGGCTCCTTATAATGGCCGGCATGAGAAGCTGGATGCTCATCCCGTGGGTTCTGCTCATGGCGAACGGCGCGCAGGCGCAGCAGCCGGCGACTCCGGACGCATCGAAGGCGCCCGCCCTCAGCGTCGTCGAGCCGAAGGCGCCGGCCAAGGCGAAGCCTGCGGCACGGAAGCGCGCCGCCAAGGCAAACGCCAAGGCGACCGCCGCCGCGAAGGCAAGTACCCCGAGCAGCGCTGCCAAGCCGGCTCCGATAGTCGCCCGGGCCGAAGCGCCGAAGCCCAACGCGCCTTGCGTCATCAAGCCGGTAATGAGCGACCAGGATCTCGTCAACTGCGGCGCAACGCCGCGCCATTAAGCCTTTAAGGTACGAAAACTGCAGGTCTGGGGTTGTCTATAGCCCAGACAGGAGGTTTTCATGAAACTCGCAAGGACCCTACTCGTTGCCGGGTCTGCGGCCGCGCTAGCGGTCGGCTCGGCGTTCGCGGCCGACAAGCCGGCAAAGAACGACGACCCCGGCTTCAACAAGCTCGACAAGAACCACGACGGCAGCCTTTCCCGCACCGAGGCGGCCGGCAACCCCTATCTCCTCAAGCGGTTCAAGGAAGCCGATCGGAACAGCGACGGCAAGCTCTCGCGCACCGAGTACCTGATGGTGATGACGAAGAAGGACGTCGGCACGCTCAAGGACAAGGTCACCGGCGGCAAGAAGCCGTCGGCGAGCGGCGGCACCAAGGCGAAGAAAGGGTCGAGCGCCGCCTCGGGCGGAACGAAGTCGCAGTAACCCGCTTCAGCGGGTAAGCACGAGCGCCCTTTCCGGCCTGCCCGAGGTCGGAGAGGCGCCCTTGGTGAACGCGAAGTCGATCTCCGGCCGCCGGCCGGTTACGAGGTCGGCCAGCGCGCGGCCGCTGCCGCAGGAGTGCGTCCAGCCGAGCGTGCCGTGTCCGGTGTTGAGATAGAGGTTCGGATAGCGCGTGCCGCCGATGTACGGAACGTTGGACGGCGTCGTCGGCCGCAGCCCGGTCCAGAATTCCGCGCGCGCGGCGTCCCCCGCGCCCGGAAAGAGCTCGAGCATGCGCCGCAGGATCGCGCGGCAGCGCACCTCGTTGATCGACTTGTCGTAGCCGTTCAGCTCCGCGGTGCCGGCGATGCGCAGCCGATCGCCGAGGCGCGAGAAGACGAGCTTGTACTCGTCATCGGTCAGCGAAACGGTGTAGGCCCTGGCCGCATCGGCGAGCGGCACGGTCACCGAATAGCCCTTCGCCGGGTAGATCGCGAGATCGATTCCGAGCGGCCGGGTAAGGAGCGGACTGTACGAGCCGAGGCAGACGACATACGCGTCGGCGGTGAGCCTTCCGTTCTCGAGAATCACCGAAGAGATGCGCCCGCCTTCGCGCGCGAGGGCACGAATCTTCCCCGGCTGGAATTTCACGCCGCGACGCGCGGCGAGCGCGGCGAGGCGCTGCGTGAACTTGTGGGCGTCGCCCGACTCGTCGCTCGGCGTCCAGCTGCCGCCGACGATCTTTTCCCTCGCCTGCAAGAGAGCCGGCTCCAGCGCAACGCACTTGTTCGTGTCGACCATCTCGATGTCGCAGCCATGCTCGCGCATGATGCGCGCTGGCTCGATCGCCGCGTCGAGCTCGCGCTGGCTCCTATAGAAGTGCAGGATGCCGCGCTCGAGCGCGTCGTACGCGATGCCCGTCTCGGCGCGCAGGGCGCGCAGGCTGGCGCGGCTGTAGAGGCCGAGCGTGACGATCTGCCGGATGTTGTGCCGCGTGCGTGCCGGCGTGCATTCGCGGAGGAACGAAAGACCCCAGAGCCACTGCCGCACATCGGCACGCAGGCGGAACAGCAGCGGCGCTTCTTCGCGCGCCAGCCACTTCAGCACCTTGAGCGGCGCGGAAGGGTTGGCCCAGGGCTCGGCGTGCGACACCGAGATCTGGCCGCCGTTGGCGAACGAGGTTTCCATGCCGGCCGCGCCGTTGCGGTCCACCACGGTGACTTCGTGGCCGGCCTTGCTGAGGTACCACGCGGAGGTGACGCCGACGACGCCGGCGCCGAGGACGAGGACTTTCATAGGAGCTCCTTTGCCGCCGCTCCCTCTGTCCCTTGACCTGAGAGATTCGGTCGCCCAGCCATTGGGCGGCCTTGCTCCTTCGGTGAGCGCCCGTCCGGGGCGCTGCTCTCCAGAATTCGGCTTCGCGTAGCGTTCCAGTACAGGGGCCTGAGCGGTTGCGGGAGATTTCGCCTTCGGCGTGCCGCGCTAACCACCTGTCGCTGCGCGGCGACTCTCCTGGAACGTACGCCTTCAATTTTACGTCAGTCGAGCGTAAATCCCACCTTCATCGTCACCTGCCAATGTGCCACTTTTCCTCCTTCTATCTCGCCGCGCGTGTCGAGAACCTGGAACCAGCGCAGGTTGTGCAAAGTTTTTGACGCTTTGGCGAGCGCGTTGGCGATCGCCTTGTCGATACTTTCCGGGGAGGAGCCGGTCAGCTCGATGGTCTTGTAAACGTGGTTCGACATCAGAGCCTCCTTCAGAAAAGCTGGCGGCTGGCGATCCGCGCGCCCTCGGCGAGCGACTCGAGCTTCGCCCACATGATCGACGGATGGACGCGGCGGTGGAACGGGCCCTGCGCGAAGCCGCAGTCGGTGCCGGCCATCACGTTCTCGCGGCCGACCAGCTTGGCGACCCGCACCAGGCGCTCGGCGACGAGCTCCGGATGCTCGACGACGTTGGTCGCGTGGCTGATCACGCCGGGGACGAGCACCCGTCCGCGCGGCAGTTTCACGTCTTCCCACACGCGCCACTCGTGCTCGTGGCGCGGGTTGGCGCCCTCGATGAGATAGGCGCCGGCATTGACCTTCAGGATGAGATCGACCACGTCCTTGAGCGGTACGTCGGTCGTATGCGGTCCGGGCCAGCTGCCCCAGCAGACGTGGTAGCGCACGCGATCCTCAGGGATGCCTTCCAGCGCGGCGTTCATGACTTCCACGTGCATCGCCACCCAGCGCCGATAGTCGGCGAGCGTGGCGGGCGGCACCATGCGGTCGTAGGTGACGGCGAAGCGCGCGTCGTCGAGCTGCAGGAGAAGGCCGGCCTCGACGATGGCGAGGTACTCGGTACGCATTGCGGCTGCGATCGCACGCAGGCAATCCTCGTCGTTCGCGTAGTACTCGTTGCGCCGGTCGGGAATCACGCTCGCCGGCGCGGCCACCGGGAGAAACCCTTCCTTCAGGCCGGCGGCGGCAAGCGCAGCCTTGAAGTTCGCGATGTCGCGCGCGATTTCCGCCTGCCCGGTGTATTCGATCGGCGCGACGCAGACGGCGAGCGCGCCGGTCGCGCCCGCCGTCGCGGGAGGGCCGTCCGCGGCATCGAGCTCGGCATAGAACTCAGGAAAGCGCGCGCGATCGGCGCCGCGTGCGAACGGATTGGCCGCCCGCGCGATCGGCCGGCGCTCGAACCCGGAGAGCCGCTCGAGCGCGTACTGCGACCAGCTGATCTGCTTGCCGAACTCGCCGTCGCTCGGCACGTCGATGCCGGCCTGCTTCTGCTGCGCAACGATCTTTCTAACAGCAGCGGAAAGGCACTGCTGGTAAGCGCGCTCGTCGTAGGGCGCGCCGCGCACGCGCTTGCCGATGAACTCCAGCAGCTCCGCGGGCCGGATCAGGCTGCCGACATGCGTGGCGAGGATTCGCTCGACGCTGCGCAGCACCTAGTGCTCTTTGACGCCGTCTTCGTCCCAGGAGACTTCGCGCAACGAGCCGGCCGCCACTTCCGGAAGCTTCGGCTTTTCCTCGTGCGGATAGCCCGGCAGCTGCGCCAGCGCTGCCGACCAGCTGGAAGGCCGTTTCGGCTTCCTGTCTTCGCCGTCGTTGGTGTCTGTGCTCATCGCCGCCAGATCCGTAAGCCAATGCTCGCTGCCATGCCCAACGCAAGGGCCGTGCCGATCTTCACGACCGGATGCCGGCGCGCTGCGGCGCGCGCGGCCGGCGGCCGGAAGCCGCCGAGCTCGTCGTTCGCCGGTTCGCGAATCGCGACGCGCGAGCCGCGCTCGTGCGCATAGAGCCGGGTGAATTCTGCCCCAAGCAGGAAAACCTGTGCCGAATAATAGACCCACACCATGAGCACGACGAGCGATCCGGCCGCACCGAAAGCGGAAGCCGGCGCAGCCCGTCCAAGATACAGGCCGATCAGGAATTTCCCGACCACGAACAGCGCCGCCGTCACCGCCGCGCCCAGCCACACGTCGCGCCAAGCGATGCGCACGCGCGGCACGATCTTGTAGACCAGCGCAAAGCCGATCGTGAGCAGCGCGATGCTGACCAGCGCTTCGATCGCGTGCAGCGGCCACGAATCGGCCAGCGCGGAGAGCAGCGCGCTCGCGGCGAGCGAGGCGATGAGGAGGAACGCAAGCAGCAGCATGAGCGAAAAGGCGAGCAGCCGCGTGCGCAGCAGCTCGCGCAGGCCGCTCGAGGCGACGCTCGAGCGCCAGATCCGGTCCAGATCGCTCTGCAGCTCGTTGAATACGCTGGATGCGCCGGCCAGCATGGTGACGGCGCCGATGGCCATCGCCCCGAGGCCGCTCGCCGGCCGGCTGGCGTTCGCGAGCAGCCCCTCGATCGCGTGCGCCGCCTGCTCGCCGATGAGGCCGGCGAGCTGCGCGAAAAGCTCGCCGCGCGCCGCCTGCGCGCCGAAGAGATAGCCGGCAATGCCGGTGAGGATGAGAAGCAGCGGCGCGATCGAGAACAGCGCGTAGTACGCGAGCGCCGCGCCCATGCTCGGCGCGTAATCCTCGCTCCACGCGGCGTAAGCGCGCCGCGCAAGCTGCCACGCCTCGCGCCTGCTCATAGATCGCGCAATATTGGGCGCGAACCCGACGCGCCGCTATGGACCGGCGGAACTAATGCGGCTGCGCCGCGTGCAGCGCTTGCCACACTCTTTGCGGTGTTGCCGGCATCTCGAAGCGGCGCACGCCGCGGCTGCGTAGCGCATCGACGACGGCGTTCATGAGTGCCGGCAGCGATCCGGTCACGCCGGCTTCGCCGACGCCTTTCGCGCCGAGCGGGTTGAGCGTCGTCGGCACGGGGTGCTCGAGGATCCGCAGCCCCTGCACGTCGCCCGGGCGCGGCATCGCGTAGTCCATGAAGCTGCCGGTGAGCAGCTGGCCGGAATCGGGGTCGTACACGGCGAGCTCGGTGAGCGCCTGGCCGGCGCCCTGCGCGATGCCGCCCTGCACCTGCCCTTCGACGATCTGGTGATTGATCACGTTGCCGGCGTCGTCGCAGGCGACATAGGAGACGATCTGCGTCTCGCCGCTCGCCGGATCGATCTCCACCTCGGCGATGTGGCAGCCGTTCGGAAAGCACGCGCCGAACTTGTTGGCGTACGCAATGTCGAGCTCGCCGGGGCGCGCCTGCGCGAGCCGCTGCAGCGCGATCTTCCGGTCGGTGCCCTTGATGCGGTAATGGCCGTCCTTGAATTCGATGTCCGCCGCCGACGCCTCGAGCAGCTCGGCCGCGGCCGCCAATCCCTGCTTCACCAGCTCCTGCGCACCGAGGAGAAGGACGCTGCCCACTGCGAGCAGCGAGCGCGAGCCGCCGGTCGCATTGCCGGCGATATAGAACTCCGGGCCGGCGGTGCGCAGGCGGATCGCGTCGAGCGGGATGCCGAGCACCCGCGAGACGATCTGCGCGTACGTCGTCTCGTGTCCCTGCCCGTGGCTGTGCGTCGGCGCGTAGAGCGTGAGCGTGCTTGCGTCCTCGCTCCAGCGCATCTCGATCTGGTCCTGCGGCGCGAAGCCCGCGCCGGTCGCCTCGATGTAGGTCGACATGCCGCGGCCGCGCAACTTGCCGCTCGCCTCGGAAGACTTTCTTCGCTCCGCAAAGCCGCGCCAGTCCGCCGCGGCAAGCGCCTGGTCCAGAACGCCCTCGAAGTCGCCGCAGTCGTATTCGAAGCCGGCGGCGATGCGATACGGGAAATCGCGGATGAAGTTGCGCCGGCGCAGCTCGGCGGGGTCCATGCCGAGCTCGTGCGCCGCGTGCTCGACGAGGCGCTCGAGTGCATAGGACATGATCGGCCGGCCGGCGCCGCGGTAGGCCGCCATCGGCGCAGTGTTGGTGAGCGCCAGGCGGATGCGCGCGTACGCGGCCGGCACGTCGTAGACGCCGGACAGGCAGTTCACGATGCCGATCGTGTTGATGAACGGGCCGGTCGGCGCGAGGTAGGCGCCGAGGTTGGCGAGCATGTCGAAGCGCATGCCGAGAATCTTTCCCTGTCCGTCGAGCGCCAGCGCGCCTCGGGCACGCACGTCGCGCGCCTGCTCGTCGGCGAGGAAGACCTCCGAACGGCTGCCGATCCACTTCACCGGCCGGCCGAGCCGCCGCGCGGCGAAGAGCGCCGCGCAATACTCGGGATAAAGATTGAAGCGCACGCCGAAGCCGCCGCCCACCTCTTCGGCGATCACCCTGATCTTCTCGGGCGGTACGCCTAGCACCGCGGAGAGCTGGTTGCGCATGATCGCTGCGCCCTGCGTGCAGGCGTAGAGGTGGTACTGCCCCGAGGCCGGCTCGAACGCCGCGAGGCAGGCGCGCGGCTCCATCGGGTTGCCGACCACGCGCGAGATGTCGACGTCGAGCTCCACGACGCGCGCCGCCTTCTCGAACGCCTGGCCGGCCGCGGCGTCGTAGCCCGATTCGTAATCCATGACGATGTTGCCCGGCACGGAATCGTGCACGAGCGGCGCGCCACGCGTGATCGCGTCCCTCGCGCGCACCACCGCCGGCAGATCGCGATATTCGATCTCGAGCAGCTCGGCGGCGTCCTGCGCCGCGGCTGGACTCTCCGCGACCACGAGCGCGACCGCGTCTCCGGCAAAGCGCACGCGATCCTGCGCGAGCGCCGGTCGGCCCGGATGGATGAGCTCCATGCCGCCGCGCCCCTTCACCGGCAGCGCGCAGGGCAGCGACTTGAGCTCGCCCTTGATGTCCTCGCCGGTGAACAGCGCGAGCACGCCGGGATGGCGCAGCGCCGCTTCTTTCGCGATCGCGACAATCTCCGCGTGCGCGCGGTCGGAGCGCGCGAAGTGCGCGTAGGCCTGGCCCGGAAGGTTCCAGTCGGAAACATAGCGTCCCCGACCGGTCAGCATTCGGTCGTCTTCCAGGCGCCCTTTCAGCATTTAGGTTGCCGTTGCGGCCCCTAGACCTTGGATAGCGCGATCAGGATGCTGCAGGGCGAGTAGTCGAGCAGCGATGCGCCGACCGAGCCCTTCCACCAGCGCGCGGCGAACGAGGTGTTCTGGTTGTGCCCGACGACGATCAGGTCGGCGGACATGTTCTTTGCGTAACGGCAGATCTCCTCGACCGGCTCGCCGACCGCGAGCTGCCCGGTGGCGTTGAACCCGCGCTCGCGCAGCGTGCGGATCCCCTCGTCGAGGATGGTCTGCGTGCGCTTCTTCTCTTCCTCGAGAAGCTCCTCGGGGACGAACCCCTCGGTGAGGAAGAGGCTTGGCGGCATGCTCGCCACCGCCAGCAGGCACGTCTCCGCGCCCAGGAAACCGGCGAGGTCGGCGGTCTCGAGCAGCGCGCGCCTGCCCTCCTGGGAGCCGTTGTACGCCAGCAGGATCTTTCGGTACTTCATGGAGTCTCCTCCTCCGCGACCGATTATAGCGAGCGGCCGCCCGCTACAATAAGCGCCCTTCCATGGTGGATTTTTCCAAAGGCGACCTGACGGCCGGCGTCGTTGGCGCCGGCACCATGGGGCGCGGCATCGCGCAGGTGCTCGCCCAGTGCGGCGCGCGCACGCTGCTTTTCGACGCCGCGCCGGGCGCGGCCGACAAGGCGCGCACGGCAGTCGATGAAGCGCTGCGCCGCATGGCCGAGAAAGGCCGGCTCGCCGACCCGCAAGCCGTGCTCGCCCGCATAGCGGTCGTGTCCTCGCTCGAGGCGCTCGCGCCGTGCCATTTCGTCATCGAAGCGATCGTCGAGGACCTCGCTGCCAAGCGCTCGCTCTTCTCCTCGCTCGAGCAGATCGTGGGCGCGCAATGCGTGCTGGCGAGCAACACTTCTTCGCTCTCGGTGACGGCGATGGCGGCGGGGTGCAAGCGCCCGGGGCGCGTGGCCGGCTACCACTTCTTCAACCCCGTTCCGGTCATGAAGATCGTCGAGGTGGTCGACGGCGTGCTGACCGAGCCGTGGGTCGGCGACGCGCTCGCCGCGCTCGCGAAGCGCTTCGGCCACACGCCGATCCGCTGCAAGGACACGCCGGGCTTCGTCGTCAACCATGCCGGCCGCGCCTTCGTCCCCGAGGCGCTGCGCATCCTCGCCGAAGGCATCGCCGATCCGGCGAGCATCGACCGCATCCTGGTCGACGCGGCGGGCTTCCGCCTGGGCCCCTTCGGCCTCATGGACCTGGTCGGTCTCGACGTCAATCATGCGGTGATGAAGTCGATGTACGAGCAGTACTTCGAGGAGCCGAAGTACAAGCCGTCGTTCCTCGTCGAGCCGCGCGTCGCCGCCGGGCTGCTCGGCCGCAAGAGCGGCCGCGGCTGGTTCGAATACGCTCCCGACCTGAAGATGCCGCCCGAGGCGGCCGCGCCGAGCGCGAAGCCGGCGAGCGTCTGGGCCGAGCCCGCTCTGCGCGAACTCGTCTCCGCGCTCGGCGCGAAGCTCGAGCCGAAGCCTTCGCCGCAGGCGGTCAATTTCGTCGCCCCGCTCGGTCTCGACGCCACCACGGCGGCGCTGCAGCACAAGCTCGATCCGGCGCGCACGGTGGCGGTCGACCCGCTCTTCGGCTTTGCCAAGCGGCGCACGCTGATGGTGAATCCGCTGACCAAGCACGAGGTGCGCGACCAGGCGCATGCGCTGCTCGCAGCCGACGGCGTTCCCGTCTCGGTGATCCGCGACTCGCCCGGCTTCGTCGCCCAGCGCGTCGTGGCGCACATCGTCAACGTCGGCTGCGACATCGCGCAGATGCGCATCGCCTCGCCCGAGGATCTCGACCGCGCGGTGATGCTCGGCCTTGGCTATCCGAAGGGCCCGCTCGCCATGGGCGACGCCGTCGGCGCGAAGCGCATCCTCGCCATCCTCGCCGCGATGCACGACCTTTATCAGGAGCCGCGCTACCGCCCGAGCCCATGGCTCAGGCGGCGCGCCGAGCTCGGCCTATCCCTGACTACTCCGGAGTGAACCATGCTTGACGCCTTTCTCTACGACGGCCTGCGCTCTCCCATCGGACGGCACGCCGGCAAGCTCGCGCCCATGCGCCCCGACGATCTCGCGGCGGAGGTCATCAAGGCGGTCGTTGCGAAGAACGACATCGCCCCGGCCGACGTGAGCGACGTCATCCTCGGCTGCGTGAACCAGTCCGGCGAGGACAGCCGCAACGTGGCGCGGTTCGCTGCGCTGCTCTCCGGCCTGCCGCCGACCACGCCGGGCGCGACCGTCAACCGCCTCTGCGCGAGCGGCCTGCAGGCGGTCGTCGACTCGGCGCGCGCGATCACCTGCGGCGAAGGCGACCTCTACCTCGCCGGCGGCGTCGAGAGCATGAGCCGCGCGCCCTACGTCATCGCCAAGAGCGACACGCCCTACAGCCGCGACGTCAAGATGTACGACACGACCATCGGCTCGCGCTTCCCGAACCCGCGCGTGGTCAAGCAGTTCGGCAACCACTCGATGCCCGAGACGGGCGACAACGTGGCCAAGGACTTCGGCATCACGCGCGAGCAGGCCGACGAGTTCGCGCTCGCCTCGCAGCAGAAGTACGCCACGGCCGAGAAGGAAGGCTTCTACAAGGGCGAGATCCTCCCCGTCGCGCTGCCGGCGAAGAAAAAGGATTCGCCTCAGGAAATCATTTCCGTGGACGAGCATCCGCGGCGCGACTCGACGATGGAAGCGCTCGCGAAGCTGAAGCCGCTTTTCGAAGGCGGCGTGGTCACCGCCGGCAACGCATCCGGGGTGAACGATGGGGCTGCGGCGCTCCTCATCGGCAGCCGGAAGTGGGGCGAGAAACATGGCAAGAAGCCGATCGCGCGCATCCGCGCGGCGGCGAGCGCGGGCGTCGAGCCGCGCATCATGGGCGTCGGACCTGCTTACGCCATCCCGCGCGCGCTGGAGCGGGCGGGATTGAAGCTGAGCGACATGGACCTCATCGAGATCAACGAGGCGTTCGCGAGCCAGGTGCTGGGCTGCCTGAAGCTCATGAACGACGACCTCAAGGACCCGCGCGTCAATCCGAACGGCGGCGCGATCGCCATCGGCCATCCGCTCGGCGCCTCGGGCGCGCGCCTCGCGCTCACCACGGCGCGCGAGCTGCAGCAGTCGGGCGGCAAGTATGCCGCGGTGTCGCTTTGCATCGGCGTCGGCCAGGGCCTGGCCATCATCCTCGAGCGGGTGCAGTGATGAACGCGCCGATCAAGAAGACCAAGGCCGAGTTCAACTGGCAGGATCCGCTGCTCCTCGAGCAGCAGCTGAGCGAGGAGGAGCGCATGGTGCGCGACGCGGCGCACGACTATTGCCAGGGAAAACTCGCCCCGCGCGTGCTGCAGGCCTTTCGCGAGGAAAAGACCGAGGCGGGCATTTTCCGCGAGATGGGCTCGCTCGGCCTGCTCGGCTCGACGATCCCCACCCAGTACGGCGGGCCCGGCCTGTCGTATGTGTGCTACGGCCTGATCGCGCGCGAAGTCGAGCGCGTCGACTCCGGGTACCGCTCGATGATGAGCGTTCAGTCCTCGCTCGTCATGGTGCCGATCTATGAGTTCGGCACCGAGGCGCAACGCGGGAAGTACCTGCCCAAGCTGGCGAGCGGGGAATGGATCGGCTGCTTCGGCCTCACCGAGCCCAACCACGGCTCCGATCCGGGGTCGATGCAGACGCGCGCGAAGAGCGTCAAGGGCGGCTACAGCCTCACCGGCAGCAAGACGTGGATCTCCAACTCGCCGATCGCCGACGTGTTCGTCGTCTGGGCCAAGGACGACGGCGGCCAGATCCGCGGTTTCATCCTGGACAAGGGAATGAAGGGCCTTTCCGCGCCCAAGATCCACGGCAAGATGGGCCTGCGCGCCTCGATTACCGGCGAGATCGTGATGGACAACGTGTTCTGTCCCGAGGAGAACGCCTTTCCCGAGGTGCGCGGCCTGAAGGGTCCGTTCACCTGCCTCAACTCGGCGCGTTACGGCATTGCCTGGGGAGCGCTTGGCGCCGCCGAGGACTGCTTCCTGCGAGCGCGTCAGTACGTGCTCGATCGCAAGCAATTCGCCCGGCCGCTCGCCGCCAACCAGCTCGTGCAGAAGAAGCTCGCCGACATGCAGACCGAGATCGCGCTCGGCCTGCAGGCCTGCCTGCGCCTGGGCCGCATGAAGGACGAGGGCAGCGCCTCGCCCGAGATCACCTCGATTCTCAAGCGCAACTCGTGCGGCAAGGCGCTCGACATCGCGCGCGCCGCGCGCGACATGCTGGGCGGCAACGGCATCTCCGACGAGTTCGGCGTCATCCGCCACCTGCTCAACCTCGAGGTCGTGAACACGTACGAGGGCACGCACGACATCCACGCGCTGATCCTCGGCCGCGCGATCACGGGGATCCAGGCGTTCAGCTGAGCGTCGCGCGAGTCTTTCGCGCCCTGGCGATCGCCGTCGCCTTACACGGCGCGGCGTTCGCGATCGCTGCCACGACCCTCGCGCGCACGGACAATCCGGCTCTCGAAGTCCTCGGCGCGGTCTATTTTTACGCTGTCGTAGCGCCGGCGCTGATCCTCGCGGCGCCGTTCTCGCCGCTGCTCTGGCGCTGGCACCTCATGGAAGCGCCCGGCTGGTTCGCCTGGCCGAAGCCCGCCGGCTTCGTGCTCGTCTATGCGAGCTGGATTCTCGCCTTCTTCGCCCTGTCGCTCATCTCGCGCCGCGGGCGCTAAGAAAAGCTCCGGCTGCGCCGTCGCAAGGACATAGCTGACGGACGACGCATTCCGGGGGCGGCGCGACGGCCCTGTTTCGCACATCGGCACCTTGCCGCATGCGGCCGATGCGGACGTTCGCGATCGACTTTGAGGAACGCTACCGCGCGAGCGTTAGGTCCGGACGGTACGATAGGCAGCACCCTCAGATCGATCGACGCCCTTAGCCGCCCACCATGCCAACCCGCTTGCGCGAATACCTTTCCTTCGGATTGCTGGCCGCAACGCCCGCAATGCTGCTCGCGGCTGTGGTCGTTCTGTCGCTGGCGACGACCTTCCAGGGCTATATCGGCGGACTGCTGCTCTTGATGCTCGGCGTGGTGACGTTCCTCGCCGCCCGGGAACTGAAAGGCAAGAGCAGCGAAGCGGACTTGCGGGCGCTCTTCAACCACCTGACCCGCCGCAAGGCCAAGGAAGAGCAAGCGAGCGCCGGCAACTAGGCGCGGCCGCCGTCGATTTGCCGAGCGGCGGCAACGGGCGTAATGTCCGGCCTGCCAACAAAGAACAAAGGCGGTCCCCATGAAACCGTCAACCGGAAACGTAGCGCTGGCCTGGGTCGCCGCCCTTCCCTACCTCTTCGTCGTCTCCTGGCCCTACGTTTCGCAGTCACCAATGCCGTTCATCGGCCTGCGGCAGCTGACGACGCCCTCGGTCGGCTGGCCGCTCGCGCTCATCGCGCTGCTGATGGCGCTGTTCCTGTCCGTGCCCCGGTTCGTGACGCGCGATCGGCTGCTCATCTGCGCCGGCTTTTCGCTCTGCCTGTTCGTGGCGATCACCTTCTATGTTTCCCCGGTGGCCGCGATCCCGTTCCTCTTCATCGGCGCCAACATCATCCGCGAGACGGGCGCCGCGCGGCCGCCCGCGAACGTCCAGGAGGAAGGCACCTTCTAGCGTCGCGGCGGTGTGATATACCGGCACGATGCTGATCCGCGGCAAGTGCCATTGCGGCAACATCGCTTTCTCGCTCGCCTGGGAGCCCGATCCGAAGGAGATTCCGGCGCGCGCCTGCGACTGCTCGTTCTGCACCAAACACGGCGGCGTGTGGACTTCCTATCCCGCCGGGCGACTGGAGGTCGTGGTCAGGGATCCGCGACAGGTCTCGAAGTACGCGTTCGGCACGCGCACCGCGGAGTTTCATATTTGCGCTCGCTGCGGCGTGGTGCCGGTCGTCACGAGCCGGCTCGACGAGCGGCTGTATGCGGTCGTGAGCGTGAATGCTTTCGACGGCATTGATCCGTCGCTCCTGCGCCGCGCGCCGATGAGCTTCGAAGGCGAAGGCAGCGACGCGCGGCTGGCGCGAAGGAAGCGCAACTGGATCGCCGACGTGCGCTTGCGCGAGGAGCGCCCGGGCTGATGGCGATCCACTGGTGGCGCACCGACGCCCTGGTGGGCGATCTCGCCGCAGGCCGGGTCGGCGAGCGAGCGTCGCTCGGCTACGCGATGCTCGCCGCGCTGGTCTACTTCCAAGCGGTGTACTACGCGATCTGGTTCGGCGGCACGCAGAGCGCGATGGTGCTCGCCGAGTTCCTGGCGGTCACGCTGATCGCGTTCGCGGGCCTCCATGAATGCTTCAAGGCGAACGGCTCGGCCGCCGGCGCAGATTTCCTGAAGCGCCTCGCCTGCCTCGGCGTGCCGGTGGGCATCAAGGTGTCGCTCGCCACCGTGCTGCTCGGCCAGGCGATCGGCCTCGCCTTTCCGCGCATCGCGCCGGGGCTCCATTTGCGCAACCCGGTGTTCGCCTACCAGCTGCTCTCGTTCTTCTTCGCCGGCGCTTTCACCGCGCTCTATTACTGGCGAATCGCGCACCACCTGGGGCGGCTTTCCGGGCGCGCAGGCCGATAGATGGCCGCGCCGACGTTGCCCGCGCTCGGGCTGCTCGTCCTGCTACCCCTCGTCGCGTGGCGCCTGTATGCGCGCTTTCGCCGCCTGGTCGGGCGCCAGCGCTCGTCGCGGATTCGGCCCTGGATCACGCTCACCGTGTTTCCCGCGATCATCCTCGCGCTCGGCTATGCGGCGCGTGGCAACGCTCCCGTGCTGGCGGTGCTTGCCGGCGCACTGGCCGCTGGCGCGGTTCTCGGACGTTATGGCCTGCGCAGGACGCGCTTCGAGGCGACAGCGGAGGGTCTCTTCTACACGCCGCACGCGCCGCTCGGCGTGGCGCTGCTGGCGCTCCTCGCGGGCCGCGTCATCTACCGGATGTACGAGCTGAGCGCGCTCTCCCCCGCGGCGCTCCGCGCAGCGAGCGCCGCACCTAGCGAGCTCACAGTGGCGCTGTTCGGCCTGCTCGCGGGTTACTACGTCGCTTACGCCGTCGGCCTGCTTCGCTGGCGCCGCGCCGTGCTGCGTCCCGTAAGATAGCGGCCAATACCGCCCCGAGGAGGAGGGATGCCAGCCATCCGGATCGTGATTGCGCTTTGCGCGGCGACGCTCGCCGCGTGTGCTTATGCCGGCGAGACGCCGCAGGAGCAGGCGAACAAGAAGGCCGTGCTCGAGTTCTACGAGAAGGCAATCAACCAGAAGGATTTCGCGGCCGCGGCGCGCTATATCGGCAGCCGGTACACGCAACACAACCCGTTCGCCGCCGACGGCCCCGAGGGCCTGAAGGGCTTCCTCGCATTTCTGCGCGACAAGTTTCCGAGCTCGCGCAGCGAGGTGAAGCGCGCCTTTGCCGACGGCGACTACGTCATCCTGCACGTGCATTCGGTGCGCGAGCCGGGCACGCGCGGGCGCGCGATCGTCGACATCTTCAAGCTCGAGAACGGCAAGATCGTCGAGCACTGGGACGTCGCGCAGGACGTGCCGGAGAAGTCGGCCAACGCGAACGGCATGTTCCACGAGGGCGCGCAGGGCGGCATGCCGCCCGACATCGCGGCAAAGGTGGCGGCGTTCGGCCGCGTGATCGATCCGCCGAAAACCGCGCCGCTCTATGCGCCGCTGCAGGAGAAGGAACCGTACAAGGGCGTGAAGGTGGCGCGCGACCTGCACTACGGGCCCGATGAGCGAAACGTGCTCGATGTCTTCTCCCCCGAGAGCGCGCTCGGCCCGCGGCCGGTGATGATCTACGTGCACGGGGGCGGCTTCATCGCCGGCACCAAGCGCGCGCCCGGCAGCCCGTTCTACGACAACATCCACCTTTGGGCGGCGCGCCACGGCATGGTCGGCGTCAACATGACCTACCGGCTCGCGCCGAAGGCGAAATGGCCGGCCGGCGCGCAGGACGTGGCGCGCGCCGTCGCATGGGTGCGCTCGAACATCGCGGCCTACGGCGGCGATCCGACGCGCATCTACCTCATGGGCAACTCGGCCGGCGCTACCCATGTCGCCGATTACCTCGCGCAGGCGGCGGAGAACAAGCTGCCCACGACGCCGGTCGCCGGGGCGATCCTCCTGTCCGGCGTGTACGACCTGAAGACCTTCGATCCGGAGGGACTGAAGGTGTACTTCGGCGACAACATCGAGGCCTACACCGAGCGCTCGCCGATCCGCGGCCTGCTGATGAGCCGCGTTCCGCTCATCGTGTCGCAGGCCGAGCTCGATCCCGAACCCTTCGAGCGCCAGGCGAAAGAACTGCGCGATGCGCTGTGCACGAGCGCGCGCGGCTGCCAGCAATTCCTCGTGCTCGCCAAGCACAACCACCTCACGCAAGTGCAGTCCATCAATACCGGCGACACCACGCTCACGCAGCACCTGCTGGCATTTATCAAGTGATGGGGGGTCCGAATGGCATCCTCAAAGCAACGAGCGGCCGCACGGCGCAACATCAAGAAGGCCGCAAAGGGGGCGCGCCGCAAGCGCACCATCGCGCACCTGCCGAAGAAGACGCGCCGCGCGCTCGGCAAGCAGGCCGCGAAAGTGGCAAAGCGCAAGCGCCATTGAGGCGGTGAACGAACCGACGGGGCGCCGGACTAAGCTCTAGTGGCAAGCTGGCTCATCCCTGCGCTGAAGGCGGTCATCCCCCACGTCGGCGACATCCTGTCCGCCGCGAAGCCGGTCTTCACGAAGAAGCGGCCGGACAGCGCTGCGGCGGCGCCCGACCTCGTGCAGCAGCAGATCGCCGAGCTGCAGGCCGCGGCCTCGCAGCAGTCCGCGCACATCAAGGAGCTCGCGGCGCAGCTCGAGAACACGGTCGCGGCGCTCCAGAAAGCCGCCGCGCTTGCCGAGGAGCGCCTGCGCCGCGTACTGATCTTCACCGCCCTTTCCGCGGCGATCGCGATCGCCGCGCTGGGCGTCGCGGTCCTCGCCGCGCTCACCCGGTGACGGCAGCGCAGCGGGAGCTCTTCGGCCCGGCAAGTGCCCTGCCGGAAGGCTTCCTCTACGTCGAGGAGTTCATCGGCGAGGACGAAGAGCGTGCGCTGCTCGACGCGATCGCCGCGCTGCCGCTCGAGGCCGCGCGCTACAAGGAGTACACCGCAAGGCGACGCATTGCCTTGTTCGAGGACGGCTTGCCGGCTTTCCTCGCGCCGGTGCGCGCGCAGATCGCGGCCTGGCTCGACGTGCCCGCCGCCGAGCTGCGCCACGCGCTGGTGAACGAATACCGGCCCGGCACGCCGCTCGGGTGGCATCGCGACGCGCCGGCGTATGGCCGTGTCGCCGGTGTCTCGCTCGGCGGCTGGGCGCGCATGCGGCTGCGCCCGTATCCCGAAGGAAAGGCGGCGCCGGCGAAGGAAGACGTCATCAACCTGGAGCTGGCGCCGCGCTCCGCGTATCGCATGGAGGGCCCGGCGCGCTGGGCCTGGCAGCACAGCATCGCGGCGACCCGGGCGCTGCGCTACTCAATCACCTTCCGCACGCTGCGACCATAATGGCGACATGAGCCGCTGGGCCGCGCTGGCGGGCCTGTTCCTCGCGCTTCGAGCGCTCGCCCAGCCCGATGCAGTGGTGCTCGTCGCGAAGCCCGATCTCGTCGATTCAAATTTCAGCGCCACCGTGGTGCTGGTGACGCACTCGCCCACCGGGGAGACGGTCGGGGTCGTGCTCAACCACCCGACGCAGCTGCGGCTCGCCGACGTGGCGCCCGATTTTCCTGGCGCGGCGAGCTACGGCGAGCCGCTCTACGACGGCGGCCCGGTGATGGAGACGGTGATCGTGGCTATTTTTCACGCCGCCGCGCCGCCCGCCGCGCCGGCGTTCCGCGTGCTGGATGACGCCTATGTCAGCATGCATCCGGACAACATCACCTCGCTGCTGCAGCGTGCGCAGGGACGCTTTCGCCTGTACGCCGGTTTTTCGGGCTGGGCGCCCGGACAGCTCGAGTCTGAAATCGAGCGCGACGGCTGGTATGTGCTGCCGGCGAGCGAGGAGATCCTATTCCGCAGCGATACTTCAGGGATGTGGCGTGAGCTTGTCGACAAGGCGCAGCGCCGGCGCGCGATATACTTTTACCGATGAACCGCCTGCCCCGCGTCCTCGCCTTTCTCGCCGTTCTGCTCGCCGCGGCGGGCGCGGCCGCACAGGAGAGCGACACCTCGCTGGACCGCGCGCTCATCCTCGTTGCGCATCCGGCGTTCCGCGACCTCGACTACCGCCAGACCGTGCTCATCGCGGCCCCGGCGCCGAACGGCGGGCACGTCGGCGTGATCCTCAACCGGCCGACCAAGCGCTCGCTCGGTAGCTTGTTCCCCGAGCACGAGCCGTCCAAGAAGGTGGTCGACCCCGTGTTCTACGGCGGCCCGTTCTCGCGCGGCGCGCTGGTCGCGCTCGTGCACGCCGACCATAGCCCGGGCAGCGGTGCGGTGCCGCTCATGAAAGACCTGTACCTCGCGTTCCGCGCCAACACCATCGACCACGTCATCGAGACCACGCCGAACGACGCGCGCTATTACGTCGGCTACGTCGGCTGGCTGCCCGGCGAGCTGAGGAGCGAAATCGACCGCGGTCTGTGGTCGGTGCTCGACGCCGACATCGACATGGTGTTCCGCAAGGACACCGAGGGCCTGTGGGAAGAGCTCCTGCAGTCCACCCGGCGCATCCGGGCGGAAAATTCGGGGACGGAGCCCGAACTCCTCCGGCTCGCGCTCGTCGCCCCGTAGCGACGCGCCGGGCGGCGCAGCGCCGCCGGGCACGCCGCGTGCAAGCGCGTATTCGTGGACTTCTATGCTGCCGGCATGCGCCTCGCGCTCGCCGCAGTGCTCGCCGCCTTCCTTTCGCCGCTTGCCGCGCAGACGCGCGGTGATGCGGACGAGGCGCTGTTCCGCAAGCTCGACACCAATCGCGACGGCTACCTCAGCCGGCAGGAGCTGTCGGCGCCGGTCGCGACGCAGTACAACTGGATTGCCGTGGACCGCAACCGCGACGGCCGCATCTCGCGCGACGAGTTCGGCGAGGTGCGCAACCTCGCCGCGGCGCCGGCGACCGGCGCGGCCGGCGGTACGCGGTCCGCGCCCCAGCCTAAGGCGTCAGAACGACCTTGATGCAACCATCCTCCTTGCGTCGGAACATGGCGTAGGCGAGCGGCGCCTCGTCGAGCTTCATGCGGTGCGTGATGATGAAGCTCGGATCGATCTCGCCTTTCTCGATCTTCGCCAGCAGCGGACGCAGGTAGCGCTGGACGTGCGTCTGCCCGGTCTTGATGGTGAGCGAGCGGTTCATCACCGTGCCGACCGGAAACTTGTCGATCAGCCCGCCGTAGACGCCCGCCACCGAGATCGTGCCGCCGCTGCGGCAAGCCTGAATCGCCTCGCGTAGCGCGATCGGCCGGTCCGACTCGAGCGCCATCGCCTGCTTCACGCGGTCGTACGCATAGGTCAGGCTGTGGTGCGCGTGCGCTTCCATGCCGACCGCGTCGATGCACGCATCCGGGCCGCGCCCGCCCGTCAGCTCCTTCAGCGCCTCGAGCACGTTGTCCTCGGTGTAGTCGATGGTGTCGGCGCCGAGCCTCAGGCCCGCGAGGCGCAGCCGCTCGGGAAAACGGTCGATCGCGATGACGCGCTCGGCGCCGAGCATCTGCGCCGACGCGATGGCGAACAGCCCGACCGGCCCGCAGCCCCAGACCGCGACCGTGTCGCCGGCGACGATGGCGCAGTTTTCTGCCGCCATGTATCCGGTCGGCAGGATGTCGGAGAGGAAGAGCACCTGCTCGTCGGAGAGTTGCGCCGGCACCTTGAGCGGGCCGACATCGGCGAACGGCACGCGCACGTACTCGGCTTGGCCGCCGGCATAGCCGCCGAGCAGGTGCGAGTAGCCGAAGATGCCGCACGGCGAATGGCCCCACGCCTTCTCCGCCATCCACGCGTTGGGGTTGGAGTTCTCGCATAGCGAGTACATTTCGCGCCGGCAGAAGAAGCAGCTGCCGCACGCGATAGGGAACGGCACGACCACCCGGTCTCCGGCACGCAGGTTCGTAACGCCGGCGCCGACCTCCACCACCTCGCCCATGAACTCGTGGCCGAGGATGTCGCCTCTCACCATGCCGGGCACGAAGCCGCCGTAGAGATGCAGGTCCGAGCCGCAGATCGCCGTGGCGGTGACTCGCACGATGGCGTCGCGCGCGTTCAGCAGCGCCGGGTCCGGCACCGTCTCGACCCGCACGTCGAGCTTGTCGTGCCAGCACACCGCCTTCATCGCCGTCCGGAGGGCTGTCCGTGCGTGCCCGAGACGACGCCCGTCTCGAGGAGCTGGCGGGCGCGCCGCAGGCCCTCGGCGACGAGCCGCTGCGGCGAGTGGCCCATGATGTGCGCGAGCGCGGTGCCGAGCGAGCCGCCGGCGGGCACGTATTCCAGACGCGCCGCGACGATGGTGCCGCGTCCTCCCGGCGCATCGCGGAAATCGAGCGAGCCGAACTGCATGAGCTTGCCGTCGCGCACGGCGCGCCACGCCAGGATCTCGTGCGGCTCCTCGCGGATCACCTCGATCGAGTACTCGCGAAAGCGCGGCAGGTTCTCCACGCCGCGCAGGAAGCCGTACACCTCTTCGCGCGGCCGCGAGATAGTGATCGCTTCCTCGACCAACAGCGTCTCGGCGGCCTGCGGCTCGGCCGGCCGGGGATTCACGCGGATGCCCAGGGGCCGCAGCATCGGGTCGGAGCCGGTCCATGCCTGATAGAGGAGCCACCCCCCTATCCCGGCGCCCGCCGTCTTCGCCACGCTCGGCTTGCGCAGCGCCCAGAGCAGGAGCGCCATGCCGCCGGCGATGTAGCCCAGGCGGTCGACCCGGGTGAGATTGCGCCTCGCGCGCATGCCGGGCGCTGCAGCAACTTTCAGGCCGGAATAGGCCCACACTGGCGCTGTTCGCCAGTCAGATCATTCCCCGGGGAGGAAACCATGAAGGTCGTTCTCGCCGTCGTATCCGTGCTCGCCCTCGCCTCGTGCGCCACGCCGACGCGCGAGCAGAGCCTGACCCAGCGCGCCGCCGACGCCATGGGCGGCCGCGAGCGGCTCGCCGCGCTGAACACGCTTTCCGCCAGGGGCACGTTCAAGCAGTGGGAGCCCGAGCAGTCGGAGGTACCCGGCGGCGAGATGCGGTTCGGCAACGAAGGCAGCTTCGACGCCGTTGTGGACAACAGCCGGCGCGCGGCGCGCTACGACTACGAAAAGCGCTTCGTCTACCCCGCGCCGCGCAGCTTCCGCTACTCGGAGATCGTCACGCCGCAGGCGGGCTTCGTGCTCGGCGTCGACAGCAACGGGCGCAATGCGCAGAGCCTCAAGATGACCCCGCCAGCGCATTCGATGTCGAGCCTGCGCCTCGCCGCGACGCAGCGCGAGGGGCTTCGCGGCAGCGCGACCGCCCTCATCAACGCGATGAGCGCGGACCCGTCCGCCGTGCGGCCGGCCGTCGATCTCGCGGTGGGCGGCGTCACTTATCCGACCGTGTCGTACGGCCCGTTCCTCGTCGCCTTCGATCCGAAGACCGGGCTGCCGGCGCGCGTGCGCACGCTCGACTACGACAACATCTGGGGCGACGTCACCTACGATGTCGTCTACCGCGACTGGCAGGACGTCGACGGAGTCAAGATTCCGATGCACCGCACGTACGAGCTGAACGGCCGCGATGTCCAGGAGATGCAGCTCAGCGATGTGCGAGTGAACCCGCCGGTGGACGCCGCGCGCTTCGAGGTGCCGGCCGAGCTGCGTGCCGATGCCGCGCAGCCCGCCAACGGCCCGGTGCCCTATCAGTGGGTGATCCGCCGCCAGTTCATCGGCGTGTACCTCGACTCCGAGAGCACGAGCTTCGACGCGCGCGCCGCGAAGAGCCTGCGCTTCCAGGAGCTCGCGCCGGGCGTGTTCCACGTCGTGGGCGGAACGCACAACAGCCTGCTGGTCGAAATGAGCGATCACCTCATCGTCGTCGACGCTCCCATCAACGACGCGCAGTCCCTGTGGGTGCTGAGCGAGGCCAAGCAGCGCTTTCCCGGGAAGCCCGTGCGCTGGCTCGTGCTCACGCACCACCACATGGACCATGCAGGCGGCCTGCGCCCCTTCCTCGCGCAGGGTGCGACGCTCGTGGTCGGCGCCGGCGCGCGTGCGCACTACCG
>CAYZFN010000135.1:0-17984 GCA_964477695.1 uncultured Enterobacteriaceae bacterium
GGCCGCGGCTTCTCGGCGGGCGGCGACCTCGCGATGGTGGAGGAGATGACGCGCGACTTCGCGGTGCGCGCACGCGTCTGGCGCGAGGCGAAGGACCTGGTCTACAACCTGATCAACTGCTCGAAGCTCGTCGTCTCGGCGATGCACGGCCCGGCGGTGGGCGCTGGCCTGGTCGCCGGGCTCTTGTCGGACATCTCCATTGCGGCCAGGAATGCGCGAATCATCGACGGCCACACGCGCCTTGGCGTCGCGGCGGGCGATCATGCGGCGATCATCTGGCCGCTGCTCTGCGGCATGGCGAAGGCGAAGTACTACCTGCTGCTCTGCGAGCAGATCAGCGGCGAGGAGGCCGAACGGCTGGGCCTCGTTTCCATGACTTGTGAAGAGAGTGAGCTAGAGGGAAAGGCGCTGGAAGTGGCGCGCAAGCTCGCCGCCGGCGCGCAGACCGCGCTGCGCTGGACGAAGTACTCGCTCAACAACTGGCTGCGCATGGCCGGGCCTGCGTTCGATGCATCGCTCGCGCTGGAGATCCTCGGCTTCACCGGACCCGAGGCGAAGGAAGGCGTGGCCTCGCACCGCGAGAAGCGCAAGCCCGAGTTCCCGGCCGAGCCGAAGGACTTCTAAGGCGGCGGAATCAGAACCACCCCGTGCGCGGCGGCTGGGCGGCGGTGACCTTGTCCTGCGCGTTGAAGAACACCGACGCGCGACCGAAGTCCGGATAGACGTAATACCAGACGAGGTCGCCGTTTATGCGCATGACGCGCTCCGGCTTGCCGAGCAGTGCGTCGACGCGCTCCTGGGAAATGCCCGGCCGTACCTGCGACCAGCTGCGCTGCAGGGAAGCGACGGTAGGCACCGGCCGCTTGTCGGCGGCCGGTGCTTTCGCGCCCCCCATCGCCTCGATCTTGGCGTCGAGCGTGTCCAGGTATTGGCGCAGCGCCGCAGCCTCTTCTCGCAGCCGTGCCAGCTCGTCCGCGTCGTCGGCATAGGCCGGCAGGGCGATGAGGGCGGCGGCAATGAGAAGCGCTGGTGGGGCCGTTCGCGCCACGGGCTATTTGCCGGCCAGGTACGCGGCGACCTGTGTCATCTGGTCGAAGGAGAGCCGCATCGTGACATCGTGCATCAGCGGTGCCTGGGCCCCGGCGCGCAGCTCGCTCTTGAAGAGCGAGAGCTGCTTCACGAGGTATTCGGCGTGCTGGCCGGCGAGCCGCGGATAGGCGTCTTTGCCTTCGCCGTTCTTGCCGTGGCAGCTGGCGCAGGGGGGTATGCCGTCGGCGGGAACGCCGTCGTCGAAGATCGCCTTGCCCTTCTGCGCCAGCGCCGCCTCGGCAGCCGGCCCGTGCATGGGCTTCTGCCGAGCGTAGTAAGCGGCGAGGCTCTGGATGGCCGCGTCATCGAGCTGCGATGCCATTCCCCACATGTACGCCTGTGCCATCGGGTCGCCGCGCTTGCGGTCGCGGAAGGCCTGCAATTGAACGGCGACGTATTGCGGCTGCTGACCTGCGAGCCGCGGAAACGCGGACGATACGCTTTGCCCCGCGGGCCCGTGGCAGGACGCGCATACCTGCCTCGCGAGTGTTGCCGCATCGGGCTGCTGCGCGCTCGCTACGGGAGCTCCGGCTGTGGCGATCAGCGTAGCCAGCGTCAGTAACGTTCGATTCATAGGATCCTCCGCCCTCAAAACGCCAGCCAACCGAGCAGGTAGAGCGTGTTGTTGTCCTTCGCGCTCCTGCCGTTGCCGTCGTAGTTGGAGCTGTCTCCGTTGAACTTCTGGTAAGCCGTGTATTGCAGGACGAGCTTGACGTTCTGCCACGGGATGTATTCCAGCTCGCCGATCCAGCCCTTGCTGTCGGGGCTGCCGTTGGCGAAGCCGAAGACGGGGCTCGACGGATAGCGCAGCACATCCGTGCTTCCGGTCGTAGTAAAGCGTCCCAGGGAAGCTCCGAACCGGCGCTGGAAGTAGTAGCTGCCGGCGATCCTGAACGTCTTCAGGTCGTCGCTCGGATTCTCCGCCGCGCCGAGCGCGAAGCTGGCATCGAGGCTCTGGTGCTCCTTGATATAGGTCGACTGGACGGAAAAGATGTGCTCGTCGCCGATGTACTGGTACTGGCCATCGAGCGCGACGTCGCGGAACCGATCGGTAGGCGGAGCGATCGGCTCGCCAGGCGGGCTCAGCTTCGCGACGATGCCGTAGGTGCCGATGGACAAGGAATTGCGGTTCCATTGATGCTCGTAGACGAGCCGCCAATAGGGCGCGCTGGTGGTGAGCGCGCCGCCGGCCGTGCTGTCGAGCGGGCCCGCCAGGTCGTTGACGTTGAAGCCCTGCGGAGAGGAGCGGTAGATCCCGATCTCGCCGTAGAGCGAGTTGCGCCACCATGCGTAGGCGGTGATTCCTGCTACGCCCTGGCCGGTGAGCACGCCGTCGATCATGGTCGAGGCGCCCGGGACCGGGGCCGCGTTCGTCCTCTGGTCGAAGGGCGTCTGCCACGCGGGCGTGCTGTTCCAGGCGTCCTGGACCGTCGGATTATTGTTCAGCGTGAGACCGAGCGTCAGGTTGTCCGCGGCGAGCGGCAGTTGCTTCGCATAGCGGATATCGGTGTTGTCCCAGTGCAGGTTGCCCGCGGCGCTGTCGTAGGTCATCTGAATGAAAGCCCCGAGCCCCTCGGCAATCCGGCCCGCGTAGAACAGGCTCGCCTGCTGCGGAAAGAGCAGCTGGCCGTTCTGCGAGTTGGCTCCGCTGATCGCCGTATCGGGGAGCGGCTGGCCGGTGCGCGTGTACGACGCCTGGAACATTACCGAGAGCGGCGGCAGCTGGTTGAGCAGCAGGTCGTAGTCCTTGGACGTCGTGATGCCCTGGACCTGCGGCAGGTTGTCGATCTGGTACCCGTTCAGCTTGAACGAGCGGCCAAACGGCGTGAGCTCGGGAAAGACGGTGTGGCACGCCTGGCACGCCATGCCGGTCTGGCGCGCGAAAGACGGCACGGCATACGATCTTTCCGCAATCGCAACGCAGAGAATAAGCACGGCGAGCGCGAGCGCACGCGTGTACTTCGTTTTGCGAGCCTGCACGGTTGCCTCCCTTTTCTTGCTTGCCTGGCGATCAAGCTAGGTCGAACGGAAGGAGGCGCATTTGAGGAACGTCAACAGCGCTGCATGCGGAATCTGGCCGCAAGCTGACTCGAAGCCGACAATTCAGTCAGCAAATCTTAAGCTGCGAGTGCGCGCGAAGGCGCGCAGCTATTTTTGTGGCGCCGGCAGTTGTCCGAAGACTTTTTCGAGCGAGAGCCCGATTGCGAGCAGCTTGCGATCGCTGCCCGCGGGTCCGTCGAGCTCGAGACCGATCGGCAATCCGGACTGTGTCATGGCCACGGGCACGGTGAGCCCGGGGACGCCTGCGTTAGACCCGGGATCGGTGTTCTGGATGAAAGTCGGGAAGGTGGGCACGTCCTGGCCGTTCAGCTTGGTCGTCTGGTCGTCGCCGATCGGCGCGGCCGGAAGCGGCGTGGTCGGAAAGACTAGCGCGGCAATGCGGTTCTTCGCGAAGGTGTCGGCGTAGAGCTTCTGCAGCGCGGGCCGCGTCTTGAGCGCTGCCTTGTACGCCTCGACAGGCATCGCCTTCGCCGCGCCGGGCACCACCATGCCGTCGAAGATGCCCTTCACGTCGGGGCTCTTGATCTGCGCCGCGACGCCTTTGACGTCGAGCGGGATGCCGTATTTCTTGAGGTACTTCGCGAGATCGACGTTCGCCTCGTAGAGCGCGACCGGGAAGCTCACCTTGCCGTTCAGGTCGGCGAGGCCCGGCATCTGCAGCTCGACGAGCTCCACGCCTTGTGCCTTCATCTTGTCCAGCGCCGTGCGCGAGAGCTTCTCCGTCTCGCTGTCGAGCCCTTTCCAGAAATATCCGGTCTCCACGCCGAGCCGCAGGCCCTTCAGCTTGGCGGGCCCGACCTTGTCCTTCGCGCCGGTGATCACGCTGTCGAGAAGGACGAGGTCGCCCAAGGTGCGCGCCATCGGCCCGGCCGTGTCGCGCGTGTGCGCGATCGGGGTGATGCCTTCCTGCGAATAGCGCTTGAGCGTCGGGCGAAGGCCGGCGATGCCGTTCAGCGCTGCCGGGATGCGCACCGAGCCGCCGGTATCGGTGCCGAGGCCCGCAGGCGCGAGCCGGGACGCAATCGCGTCGGCGGTTCCGCCCGAGGAGCCGCCGGCGATGCGCGTGCGGTCGTAGGCATTGCGCGCCGGCCCGAACTCGCCGTTGTTGCTCGTGATGCCGAAGGCGAGCTCGTGCATGTTGGTCTTGCCGAGCACGATGGCGCCTGCGTTGACGAGCTTGGTCACGACGGGCGCATTCGCCTTGGGTCGGAAATCCTTGAGCGCGGGCGTGCCTGCGCTGTTCGGGAAGCCCGCCACGTGGATGTTGTCCTTGATGACCAGCGGCACGCCGTGCAGCGGTCCCTTGAATTTCTTCTTCGCTGCAGCCGCATCGGCCGCCTGGGCTGCCTTGAGCGCCGCCTGGCGATCGAAGGTGATGAACGCGTTCAGGTCGCGGTTCTGCTCGATGCGATCGGCTAGAGCGTTCACGAGATCGACGCTCTTCAGCTTGCCGGCGCGGATCTGCGCCGCGGCTTCGGCGGCGGAAAGCTGGGTGAGATCGCTTTGGGCTTGCGCGGACATGGCTAGCGCGAACGCGGCAGCGACCGCCGCGCGGCTGACGATCCGTTTCATGCGGGCCTCCCCCTGGCAGTGGCTGCTGCCAGTCTAGCCCCAATTTGTGCCCTCAGGCGCCCGCTTGCCGGCTCGGCTGCTCCGCGCTCCAGCCGTCGAGATAGTCGATCAGCTCCGTCGGATCGCACGGCTTCGGGAAGTGGCGGTCGAAGCCTACGACGACCGAAAGCAGCATGTCGGTGTCGCTCTTCCATCGGCCCGAGATGGCGATGAGCAGCGGCGGCTGCCCGAGTTGCTCGCGTACCTTGCGCGCAATGTCGTAGCCGGTCATGTCGGGCATCTGGATGTCGACGATCATCACGTCGGCGCGATACAGGCGGGCCGCGGCGACCGCTTCGCGCCCGGTGCCGAATCCGTACACCACGTGGCCTTCGTCCTGCAGGATCGTGGCGAGCGTAAGTACGGTGTCTTGGTCGTCGTCGGCGATGACGATTCGCAGAGCGCGCGTCACGAAGACGCACTCTGCCATACGCCAATGAAAGACGCGAAGCACGATTTCCGTCGGGAAAATCCCGACCGGTGGCTATGCGGTCTTTCCGGAGATCAGCCGCTCGAGGTCGCGCAGCAGCGCGGCGGCGTCGGGCACCTGGCGGCCGAGCGTGCCGAGCAGCACCCGCACCGGCAGGTCGGTCAGCGTCGGCTGCGGATGGTCGCGCAGGTGTGCGACGTTCTGCAGCGCCGGCACGATGCGGCCGCTGCGGATGCCGGCGAACTCGTTCTCCAGGCCGTGCACGATCGCGGCCTGCGCGCGGGCGATGCCGAGCAGAAGCTCGGCGAGCTGTTGCGCGGAGATCTCCATCGCTCCTCCTCGGGCTCCGGGTGCGGCGATGGTAGCATCCGCTCGCCATGTTCGACTGGAGACGGCCGGCGCACCTGCGGGAAGGCATCGGCGCGCGCTATGGTCGCCTCGTGTCGTGCAAGCGCACGCCGAACTGCGTCTCTTCGCAGGCCGATCCGGCCGATCGCGAGCACTACATCGCGCCGCTCCCGTTCGCCGGCTCGATCGCCGAGCTGCGCCGCGCGATCGAGGCGCTGCCGCGCGTGACGGTGATCCGCGAGGAAGCCGATTACCTCTATGCCGAGTTCCGCACGAGGCTCCTGCGCTACGTCGACGATGTGGAGTTCCTGAAAGTCGGCAGGGAGCTGCACGTGCGCTCGGCGTCGCGCCTCGGGCGCCGCGATTTCGGGGTCAATCGCCGTCGCGTCGAGGAGATCCGTCGGCTGCTCAGGAATCCTTGATCTGCGTTCGGTGCATCAGGCGCCGCGCCGCGGGATCGAAGGCGTCGCGCCGGTGCAGCGTGCAGCGGTTGTCCCACAGCACGAGATCGCCCGCGCGCCACTGCTGGCGGAAGACGAAGCGCGGCTCGGTCGCGTGCGCCCAAAGGCGGTCGAGCAGAGCCTCGCTCTCCTCGAGCGCCAGCCCTTCGACGTAACTGTTGCGCCGTCGTCCGAGGAAGAGCGAGCGGCGGCCGGTCTCGGGATCGATGCGCACCAGGGGATGCCGCGCGCCGGGCGCGCTGCGCGGATCGCTCACCTCGCCGTAGCCCTTGCGCCGCTCGCCGGCGCTGTTGTAGGTCGCGTCGTGCACCGCGCGCAGGCCCGCGATGCGCTCCTTGATCTCCCGGGGCAGCGTCTCGTAGGCGAGCGCCATGTTCGCCCAGTACGTGTCGCCGCCCGAGGCCGGCACTTCCAGCGCGTAGAGCATCGCACCCTTCGGCGGCCGCTCGACATAGGTCATGTCGGCGTGCCACACCGCCTCGCCGTCGCCCAGCCCGCCGATCGGCGCGCCGCCGACCTTGATGTTGGAGATGACGTTCATCTCCGGATGGTCGGCGAGGTAGGGCCGGCCGTACGGATTGGGGCCGGGCGGGTCGAGCTCGCCGAAGCGCCGGCTGAAAGCCATGAGCTGCGGGTCGGTGAGCGACTGGCCGCGAAAGCGCAGCACCAGATGCTCGAGCCATGCCTCTCGTATCGCGGAAAAGATTTCTTCAGGGAGTGGACGAGAAAGATCTACGCCCGGGATCTCGGCGCCGAGGGCATCGGCGAGCTTCGTCGCGCGGATCGTCATGCGAGCTCCACCACCACGGGTTGATGGTCGGAGGCGCGGTTCAGGCCGTCGATCCGGATCGATTTCAGGCGCGGCCGCAAATCGTCGCTGAGGAAGACGTAGTCGCAGCAATACGGCGCCTCGCCTTCCTTGCGCTCGTGCACGCGGAAGGTGTGCGGATGCGGCTCGCCGGGATGCAGCGTCTGCCAGGCGTCCACGAATTTCGGCGTGTCGCCGGGAAAGGCTTCGAGGAAGCGTGCGTGCAGCCGATCTTCCGGCGGCAGATTGAAATCGCCGCACACGATGGCGCTTTGCGGGCGCGCCAGCGGCCGGAACCCGCCTTGTTCGTCGCGGTCGGGATCTTCCCGGTTCAGCTCGGCGTGCAGCTCGCGCAGTCGCTCGATCTGCGCCGCCCGGTGGCGAGGCGAGTAGTACTCGAGGTGCGTGCTCGTCACGCGCACGGCGCCGAACGGTGCCTGGATGGTGGCCTCCAGCGCCGCGCGCGGCATGCTGGGCGCGCGCGAGGGAGGCCAGGGCAGCGAGTGGCGGAGCACCCGGCCGACCGGCAGCCGCGAAGCGACGACGTTGCCGAACTGAAGGCGCGCGCCGCCCTCGCCGGGCACGTCGACCGCGGAGGCGAAGAAAACCGCGTAGCCGGGCAGCTCACGCCGCAGCGCCTCGAACTGGTCCTCGCCGCGGCTGCCGGCGAGGTCGGCGAAGCCGACGTTGACCTCCTGGAAGCAGAGCACCTCGGGATCGCCGAGCCGGCGCGCTTCGCGCACGATGCGCGCCGGATCGACCGCCCCGTCGAGGCCGCGGCACCACTGGATGTTCCAGCTCAGCAGCCGCATGGCGGCCGGCGGCTACTTGGCCGTCCGGCGCTGCGCCCGGCTGCGGACTTTCCCGCGCGAGATCGCGCCTTTGCGCGAAGTCGAGCCGTAGTTGTGGCTGTTGTCGTGCATCTGGCTGGCGGCCTCGCGCATCATCTTCTCGGCCAGCGACTCGCGCTGCAGCGCCGACCCGTACTTGCGTTTCATGGTCCCCTCGGCAATGGCTGAAAAAGGCGGCATGGTAACCGCATTGCGCGCGGGCGGCCCGCTGGAGCATCATTTTGCCGGTGACCGACGCTCCGCTGACCGAAGACGAGAAGGCGCAGATCCGCAGCCGGCTGCACGACCTCGAGATCGAGCATCACGATCTCGACGACATCATCCTCAGGCTGTCGGCGGACCCTTCGCAGGACCAGCTTCAGCTGCGGCGCCTGAAGAAGCGCAAGCTGGTCATCAAGGACCAGATCCAGCGCCTGCGCGCCCGGCTCATCCCGGACATCATCGCCTGATCGCTCTCGTTCAGCGCGTCAGCAACGCCGCCGTGCACGTCGACGGCGAGGAGATCGCGGCCATCGGCCCTGGCCTCCTCGCCCTGCTCGGCGTCGAGCGCGGCGACGGCGAGGGCGAGGCGCAGTGGCTCGCCGAGCGGGTCGTGGCGTACCGCGTGTTTGCCGACGCCCAGGGCAAGATGAACCTGTCGCTCAAGGACGTCGGCGGCGACCTCCTCGTCGTGCCCCAGTTCACGCTCGCGGCCGATACGAACAGCGGCCTGCGGCCGAGCTTCTCGGGCGCCGCCGCGCCGGCCGACGGCGAGATGCTGTTCCTCAAGTTCGTCGAATTGGCCATCGCCCAGGGCATCCCGGTGCGCACCGGGAGCTTCGGCGCGGACATGAAGGTCAGCCTGGTGAACGACGGGCCCGTGACTTTCTGGCTGCAGGTGCCTCCGCCGAAGCGGTCTTGAACGACGCCGGGGCGACGATCTCCAGCATCTCCACGTCGCGCGAATGCGCGATCTCGCGGTGCCGGATGCGCGGCGGCTGGTAGAAGCAGCTGCCGGCCTTCATCAGCACTTCGCCCACGCCCTCGTACTCGAAGCGCACCCATCCCTTGAGCACGTAGACGAACTGCACGTTGCAGTCATGCCTGTGCCATTCGCCGTGCGGCGCCTTGCCAGGGCGCGCGCGGATCACGTGCGCGACGACTTTGCCGCGGGTGGCGCGCTTGATGCCAAGGTCGCGATACTCGAAGTAGCTGCGCAGGCCGCGGCGCGCGAACCTGGAATCGCGCAGGTGCGAGACCCGCAGGCGGCCGCTCATTCAGTGGTGGATCTTACCCGCCTTGTCGAGGATGGCGAAGTCGACGAACTGCGAGCCGGTCCGCTCGGGGTGCGTGAAGTCGATGAAGAAGTCGCCCAGGTCGACGTCCTTCATCCCGCGCACCACCTTTGCCAGCGCCGCCGGGCTGGAGTGGCTCTTCTGCAGGGCGTAAACGAGGACCTTCGCCGCGATATACCCTTCCATCGAGCGCTCGGCGAGGTCGGGGTCCTTGGCGGCGGTGGCGAGGCTCTGGTATTCGCGGATTATGGCGACGCTGCGCGTCGTGGTGAGCGGCCAGAGCACGCCGAGGCCGTAGCCCTCGAGCAGCTCGTTGGTCAGGCTGCGCTTCAGGGCTTCGACGTCGATGACCGAGACGCCGAAGATCTGCGCCGTTCCGCCGCCGCGCCGGTACTGCTTGATGAACTCCACCGCCGCGGTGGTGACGGCGCCGAGGTAGACGACCTGCGGATCCGCCTTGAGCACTTCGCGCACCGCCGCGTCGACCTTCGTGGTGTTGCGCTCGTAAGGCGCCTTGGCGACGAGCTTGATGCCGAGCTTCGGGGCCGCCAGCTCGGCGCCGGCGAGGATGTCCTTGCCGAAGCCGTCGTCCTGGTACACCACGGCGACCCGGGTATTGCCTATGAGCGACAGGATGTCGAACAGGCGCCGCACCTCGTCCTGGTAGCTCGCCTTGGTCACGAACACGTTCTGCGCGCCGATCATGGTGTGCGCGCCCGAGATGGCGCCGATCAGCGGGACGTTGGAGCGCGCGAGGACGCCGTCCTTGATGAGCGCCTCGTTGTTCGCGGTGCCGAGTATTCCGACGAAGGCGATCGGCGACTGCTTGGTCAGCGCCTCCTTCACCAGCCGCACCGTCTCGTCGGCCTTGTAGCCGTCGTCATAGGAGACCAGCTTGATCTTCTCGCCGGCGATGCCCCCGGCGTGGTTGACATGGTCGACGTAGAGCTTGATTCCTGCGCGAATCGCCTTGCCGCTCCCCGCCTGGGCGCCGGTGAAGGCCGCGACCTGCGCCACGACGATTTCCTTGCTTATCGCGTGCGATGCAGCAAGCAGGCAGGCCATTGCTGCGATCGTTCTTATTAGCCGGTCCATAGGCCCTCCGAGAGGCGAGAGTGCATGGCGAATGCTTCACGGTCGACGGAGGACTTCACAAAAGATCACAGGATCGTGAGAATTGCCGCGATGTTCGAGCAGTTCATCGGCACCAAGCCCGTCGAGGAGCGGCACCGCATCGACGCCGCGTCCCTTGAGAAGTACATGGGGATAAAGATTCGCGCGCTCGAGCAGTTCAAGGGCGGCCAGTCGAATCCGACCTATCGCCTCACCGACTCCAACGGCAAGCGCTATGTGCTGCGCAGGAAGCCGCCGGGCAAGCTGCTGCCTTCGGCGCACGCCGTGGATCGCGAGTTCCGCGTCATCAGCGCCCTCCATCCGGTCGGCTTTCCGGTCGCCCGGCCGCACCTGCTCTGCGAGGACGACTCGGTGATCGGCACGGCTTTCTACGTGATGGACTATGTCGAAGGCCGCGTGCTGTGGGACCAGAGCCTGCCCGGCATGTCGAGGTCGGAGCGCCTGGCCATCTGGGACGAGCTGAACCGGGTGATCTCGGAGCTGCATCGCATCGACTATCGCGCCGTCGGGCTCGAGGCCTTCGGCAAGCCGGGCAACTACATCGAGCGGCAGGTCGCGCGCTGGACCAAGCAGTACCGTGCCTCCGAGACCGAGCGGGTCGAGGCGATGGACAACCTGATCGAGTGGCTGCCGAAGAACATTCCGCCCGAGGCGGCGACCACCGTCGTGCACGGCGACTACCGCCTCGACAACACGATTTTTCATCCCACCGAGCCGAAGATCCTCGCCGTCCTCGACTGGGAGCTCTCGACGCTCGGCGATCCGCTCGCCGACTTCGCCTATCACTGCATGAGCTGGCACATCCCGCCGGGGCAGTTCCGCGGCATCGCCGGCCTCGACCTCGCGGCGCTCGGCATCCCCTCCGAGCGCGAGTACGTGCAGATGTATTGCAAGCGCACCGGCCGCGACAGCATCGATGCCTCGCATTGGGATTTCTATCTCGCGTACAACCTGTTTCGCATTGCCGCGATCCTGCAGGGGATACTCAAGCGCGTGGTCGACGGCACGGCTGCGTCGACGCACGCGCGCGATGCCGGCTCGCGCGCGAAGCCCATGGCCGAGCTCGGCTGGCAGCAGGTGGAACGTATTCTGAGGAGAGCCGCGTGAACTTCGACTACACGCCCAAGGTCCAGGAGCTGCGCCGCAAGGTGATGGCCTTCATGGACGAGCACGTCTATCCCAACGAGCACAAGTTCCACGCGCATACGCGAAGCAACAAGCGCTGGGAGGTCGTGCCCATCATCGAGGAGCTGAAGCCGAAAGCCCGCGCCGCCGGCCTATGGAACCTGTGGCGGCCGAAGACGCACGGCGGCGAGCTCACCAACCTCGAGTACGCGCCGCTCTGCGAGATCATGGGCCGCGTCGAGTGGGCGCCGGAAGTCTTCAACTGCTCGGCGCCCGACACCGGCAACATGGAGACGCTGCTCAAGTACGGCACGCCCGGGCAGGTCAAGCAATGGTGCGAGCCGCTCCTCGAAGGCAGGATCCGCTCCGCGTTCCTCATGACCGAGCCGGCGGTCGCCTCCTCGGACGCGACGAACATCCAAACCAGGATCGCTCGTGAGAAAGACGAATATGTGATCAACGGCGTGAAGTGGTGGTCGAGCGGGGCGGGCGACCCGCGCTGCAGGATCTACATCGTCATGGGCAAGACCGATCCGGACAATCCGTCGCGCCACAGCCAGCAGTCGATGATCCTCGTCCCCGCCGACACGCCCGGAATCAAGGTCCTGCGCCACCTGCCGGTGTTCGGCTACGACGACGCGCCGCACGGGCACATGGAGATCCAGCTCAAGGACGTGCGCGTGCCTGCGGGCAACGTCCTGCTCGGTGAAGGACGAGGGTTCGAGATCGCCCAGGGGCGGCTCGGGCCGGGCCGCATCCATCACTGCATGCGGCTGATCGGGCAGGCGGAGCGGGCGCTCGAGAAGATGTGCAAGCGGGCCTCGGCAAGAATTGCCTTTGGAAGAAGCGTGGCGGAGCAGGGCGTCACTCGCGAGCGCATCGCCGAGTCGCGCATCATGATCGATGCGGCGCGCTACATGGTGCTGAACGCGGCGTGGAAGATGGACACCGTGGGCAACAAGGTGGCGAAGAAGGAGATCGCCATGATCAAGGTGTTCGCGCCGAACGTCGCCTGCCAGGTGATCGACTGGGCGATGCAGGTGCACGGCGGCGGCGGCGTGTCCGACGACTTCGGCCTCGCTTACGCCTACGCGCACGCGCGCACGCTGCGCTTCGCCGACGGCCCGGACGAGGTGCACCGCAACCAGATCGCCAAGATCGAGATCGGCGAGCAGACCTCGGTGGCCGAGGCGCTCGGGAGAACGAAGGCGCGGTGATCCTCGGCGTACCGAAGGAAGTCAAGACGCACGAATACCGCGTCGGCCTGACGCCGACGTCGGTGCGCGAGGTGGTCGCGCACGGCCACCAGGTCGTGGTCGAAACCGCGGCGGGCTCGGGCATCGGCGCCGCGGACGGCGCCTACCAGAAGGCAGGCGCGCGCATCGGCGACCCGTGGGCCGAAGCCGAGCTGATCGTCAAGGTGAAGGAGCCGCAGCGCCAGGAGCGCGCCAAGATCCAGGAGCGCCACGTCGTCTTCACCTACCTGCATCTCGCCGCCGACCCCCCGCAGGCCGAGGAGCTGATGAAGAGCGGCGCGATCTGCATCGCCTACGAGACCGTCACGCGCTCGGGCGGCGGGCTGCCGCTGCTCGCGCCGATGTCGGAGGTCGCCGGACGCATGTCGATCCAGGTCGGCGCGAGCTGCCTCGAGAAGATGCGCGGCGGCATGGGCATCCTGCTCGGCGGCGTGCCCGGCGTGGCGCCGGCGAAGATCACGATCCTCGGCGGCGGCGTCTCCGGCTCGAGCGCGGCGCGCATGGCGGTGGGCTCGGGTGCGCGGGTGTACGTGCTCGATCGCTCGCTCGACGTCTTGCGAAGGCTGGAGAGCGAATTCGGCGCCCGCATCGTCACCGTCTACTCGAGCCAGGATGCGCTCGAGCAGCACGTGTTGTCCGCCGATCTCGTCATCGGCGCGGTGCTCGTGCCCGGCGCGGCGGCGCCCAAGCTCGTGTCGCGCGACATGGTGAAGCTGATGAAGAGCGGCGCGGTCGTGGTCGACATCGCCATCGACCAGGGCGGCTGCTTCGCGACCTCGCGCCCGACTACGCACGCCGATCCCACGTACGTGGTCGACGATGTCGTCCATTACTGCGTGACCAACATGCCCGGCGCGGTGCCGCGCACGTCGACCTACGCGCTCAACAACGCGACGCTGCCGTTCGTGCTCGCGCTCGCCGACAAGGGATGGAAGCGCGCGCTCGGCGACGACGTGCACCTCAGAAACGGCCTCAACGTGGCGCGCGGCAGGATCACGCACCCCGAGGTCGCGACCGCGCTCAGCCTGCCCTACGTTCCCGCACTAGACGTTCTGAAATAGCTGCGATCTCCGCGGGCGCCGAGACCCGGAAAGCGTGCAGGCCTGCCTCGCGCGCGCCCTGAACGTTGTCTTCGAGATCGTCGAAGAAAGCCAGCCGCCCCGGCGCCATTCCGGTCAGCGCCGCCATGCGGCGGAAGGCCTCGGGATCGGGCTTGCGGCTACCGATGTCGCACGAAACGATCGTGTTGCGGAAATAGGAGAGCAGGGTTCGATGACGCGGCGCGAAGTGAGCGTAGTGTGCGGGGTTGGTGTTGGAAAAGACGTACAGCGGAAAGCAGGCGGCCAGCCGCGCGACCAGCGCATCGATGCCCGGCAGGGGCTCGCCGATGATCGCGTTCCAGCCCGCGAGCATTGCCTCGTCGGCGAGCGCGATGCCGAGCCGACGGCGCAGCGCGGCGAAGTAGTCGCACTCGTCCATCTCGCCGCGCTCGTGCGCGCAATAGGCCGCGTCGATCTGGAAGCGGGCGGCCAGCTCGCGAGCCGGCACCCCCGACTGTGCGCTCCACGAGGCGAACGCGCGCCCGAAGTCGATGTCGACCAGCACGTTGCCGAGGTCGAACACCAGGGCGTCGATGGCGCCCGCGCTAGCCAAGCAGTTGCCGTATCGCCTGCACCGCGCGCTCGAGCTCGGCGCGCGAGTTGAGGAAGTCCGGGCAGAGGCGCAGGTATTCGCCGCGCGCGTCGGTCTTGATGCCGCGCGAGCGCAGGTCCTCGGACAGCTTGAGCGCGCCGGGATGGCGCACCGTGAGGAACGCGCCGTGATTGGCGTCTTCGCCTTGCGCCTGCGGCAGCAGTGACTTGAGCAGCGCCTTCTGCACGAGGTTGTAGGCGCGAATGCGGCCCACGCCGAGCTCGAGCGTGAGCTCGAGGCCGGCCAGCGCCTGCACCGGCGCGAGCACCGGCGGCGTCGACTCGAGCCAGGCATCGCCGCCGGCGCCGAACTCGGGCGGCTCGGGACGCAGATACGAGAACACGTCCTTCTTCGCGAACCAGCCGGTATCGAGCGTGCGCAGGCTGTCGACCAGCCCCGGCCGCACGTAGAGCCAGCAGGCGCCCGGGCCGCCGCGCAGGTATTTGTACGAGCCGCCGACCGCGAAATCGGCGTCGAGCGCGGTCAGGTCGAGCGGCAGCACGCCCGCATGGTGGTAGACGTCGAGCAGCACGAGCGAGCCCGCCGCATGCGCATCGTGGATCAGCCGCGGCAGGTGCTTGAACACCTCGCCGCTGCGGAAGGCGACCGTCGAGACGACGAGCAGCTCGGCGCCGAGCGGCAGCTCGCCCCACGGCGCGATCTTCAGCTCGATGCGGCCTTTCTCGCGATACACGCGCAGGATGAAATCGATCGAGTCGAACTCCGCGTCCGTGGTAGCGACGCGGATCTTCGAGGTGAACGAGTTGAGCACCGCGCGCAGGCCCTGGCCGGCGCTCGTTTTCGGGATGATGCAGTCGGCGCGCGGCGCGTTGACGAGCTTTGCGGTGAGCGAGCGGAACCGCTCGCGCGCCTCCGTCCACGCCTCCCAGGCGCGGTCCATGTCGCGATACCACGCGTCGACCGCGGTGCCCACGTCTTCGGCCATGCGGTCGGGCGGGCGGCCGAGCGAATGGTTGGCGAGGTAGATCTCCTCGCGCGCGAGCACGCGCGAGAAGCGCGGCCAGACGTGCGCCTTCAGCCAGTCCTCAGTGAGGGCCGAGGTGGGTGCGGACATCGATGAGCTCCGGGAAGAGGGGCGTCTCGAGCGTCTGGCGCAGGAAGGCGACGCCGGCGCTGCCGCCCGTGCCGCGCTTGAAGCCGATCACGCGCTCGACGGTCTTCACGTGGCGGAAGCGCCAGAGCTGGAAGTTCTCCTCGACGTCGACCAGCTTCTCGCACATGTCGTACTCTGCCCAATGGTCCGCGGTGTTCTCATAAATCATTCTAAAAACCGAAGTGACACCCGGATGGCGTTCGTAGGGCTGCGACCAGTCGCGTTCCACCCGCTCGGCGGGCACCGGCATGCCGCGACGCGCGAGGTAGCGCAGGAACTCGTCGTACAGGCTCGGCGAACGTAGCAGCTGCTCGAGGTTCTTGTGGATGTTCTCATCATGCTTGTAAACGTCCAGGCGCTTGGGATTCTTGTTGCCGAGCAGGAACTCGATGGCGCGGAACTGGAACGACTGGAGGCCGGAGGCCGGGCCGAGCACGTCGCGGAACTCGAGGTATTCCGAAGGGGTGAGCGTCTCGAGCACCGCCCACTGCTCGAACAGCTGGCGCTGGATCTGCTTCACGCGCGCCAGGATCTTGAAGCAGGGCGCGAGGTTGTCGGCCTGCACGTGGGCGATCGCCGCGGCGAGCTCGTGGATCATGAGCTTCATCCAGAGCTCGGACGTCTGGTGCTGGACGATGAACAGCATCTCGTCGTGGTGCTGCGAGCGCGGGCGCTGCGCCGAGAGCAGCACGTCGAGCGCGAGGTAGCCGCCGTAGGAGCTCTGCGCCCCGAGCTCGGTGATGATGCCGCGCTCGTCGTCGTGCGCCGGGTCTTTCGCCATGGCACCTATAATGCACCAGGATTTTTGCGGGGGCGCCATGCTCAGGCTCTGCGGCTTCCATATCAGCAATTACTTCAACAAGGTGCGCATCGCGATGCTGGAGAAGGGGCTCGACTTCGAGCTCGACCCCACCTGCCGGCCCTCGCAGAAGGACGACTTCCTGGCGCGCACTCCGATGGGCAAGGTGCCCTTCCTCGAGGTCGACGGCGAGCACCTCGTCGAGTCGCAGGTGATCTGCGACTACCTGGAGGACGCCTACCCGGAACGGCCGCTCTACCCGCGCGATCCGCTCGCCCGCGCGCGCGTGCGCGAGCTGATCGCGATCATGGAGCTGCACATGGAGCTGGTGGCGCGCCGCCTGTATCGCCAGGTGTTCTTCGGCGGCACGATCAGCGACGAGGTGAAGGCGGCGGTCGAGACCGACCTCGCGAAGGGCGTGCGCGCGTTTCGCATGCGCGCGAAGTTCGATCCGTACGTCGCGGGCTCGGAGCTGACGCTCGCCGACTGCGCGGCGGCCGTTCATCTGCCGCTCGTCAGCCTCGCCAGCCGGCTCGCCTACGGACGCGATTTCCTCGACTCCATGCCGCAGGTGAAGCCCTATCTCCAGCTCGTCGGCGAGCGGCCCGCCTTCCGGCAGGTCGCGGAGGACCGCAAGGCTTCCCAGGCCGCATTGAAGAAGTGAATCCGCTGCAGGATTACCTGCGCTACCTCGTCACGCTGACGGCGGTCCTCGATCCGTTCCTCGCCATTCCGATCTTCATCGGCGCGACGCTCGGGCGCGACGAGACGGGGCAGCGCCGCCTGGCCAATGCCGTGGTCGCGACCGTGTTCGTGGTGCTCGCCGGCGCGGCCATTGTCGGCGACGACGTGCTGGTCATCATGGGCGCGAGCCTGCCCGCGTTCCAGGTCGGCGGCGGCCTCGTGCTGCTCCTCATGTCGCTCGCCATGCTGAACGCCAAGACCGGCGAGATGCGCCAGACGCGCGAGGAAGCGGAGGAGCTGCGCGCGGGCGAGGTGTCCGGCGTCGTGCCGCTCGCCGTGCCGCTGCTCGCCGGCCCGGGCGCCATCAGCACGACCATCATCGCCGGCGAAGCGGGCGGCCTGCCGCACAAGCTGGTCCTTATCGCCTGCATCGCGCTCGTGTGCGCGGTTCTGTGGTGGCTGCTGCGCATCGCGCACATCGTAGGCGGCCGCGTCAGCACAACGGGCCTGAATGTTGCGACACGGCTGCTCGGCCTGGTGCTCGCGGCGATCGCCATCCAGACGATGGCCGAAGGCCTGCGGCGGCTTTTCCCGGGGCTTACCTGAGCGACATCGGGTCGCGCGGCGTGCGGCCTTCGACGATATCCTCCATGCGCGCGCGCACGGCGCCGAGGATCGCCGGGTGCGTGAGGACGTAGAAGCGGTCTTCCTTCACAGCGCGCACCACCGCGCGCGCAACGTCGTCGGCGGTGAGCTTCCCGGAGGCGACGGCCTTCTTGAGCATCGCCTGCTGCTCGAGCGTCTTGGCCGATTTCTCGCCGGCGACGTAGCCCGCGGGGCGGTTACGCTCCGCTTCGGCGATACGCGTCGGCACGTACGCCGGGCAGAGCACGGAGACTCCCACGTTCGAGCCGAACTGCCGCAGGTCGTGCTGCAGCACCTCGGAAAGCGCGACCACCGCGTGCTTGCTCACGCTGTACGCCGCCATGCCGCTCGGCGAGATCAGGCCCGCTACCGACGCGGTGTTGACGACGTGACCGGCATCGCGCTCGCGCATGCGCGGCACGAAGGCGCGGATGCCGTGGATCACTCCCCAGAGGTTGACGCCGAGCAGCCAGCGCCAGTCGTCGACGCTGTATTCCCAGGCCGCGCCGTGGGTCGACACGCCGGCGTTGTTGCACACGAGCGCCGTCGGCCCGAGGTCTTCTTCGATCAGCGCGGCGAACTCCTCGACCTGCTCGGCGAGC
>CAYZFN010000136.1:0-6328 GCA_964477695.1 uncultured Enterobacteriaceae bacterium
CGTCGAGGAGCTTTTCGCCGGCGAGCAGTCGGCCGATGCGCGCATCGGCCGCTTCTGCGCCCGCTTCCCCGACGATCGCGAGCACCGCTGGGTGCGGGACCTGGCGGCGGAGCTGCTGCACTATGCCGATGCCGAGCGCTACCCGCTGATGACGCGCTGGGTATGGGACGCACGCACCAACACGGGGGTGCTGCGCGAGATCTGGCACGGCGAGGAGGTCGATCACATGACCATCGACGTCCCCGACGACTGCGCGACCTTCCTCGGCCTGCGCCAGGAGCTCGCGCAGTACCTGCAGACCAACGGCGTCTACCGCGACGTGCTGTTCTACATCGACATCCTGCTCGCGCAGATCTACGCCGGCTACATCGGCGAGCGCGCGGGCTCCTATCTGCGCACCGATTTCGCCACGCCCGAAGACCCGATGCTGCACACGCGGCGCATTCTCGGGCTGGACGGCATCGACGAGCGCGGCAAGAGCAGGCTGAAGGCCGCCGACGGCCGGGCCGAGGTCGTTCCATGATCCACGAGAAGTCGCTCATCCGCCCGGAGAATCTGAAGACGCACGACAAGCTCGTCATCGACGGCGTCGACGTCTCCGGGCACTGGAGCACGTTCATCGAGTCGCGCGTCGTCACCGACTACAACGAACGCCTGCAGGACGAGATCGCCGCGCTGCCCGGCGGCGAGTACATCCATCGCTGCTGGCAGTGCGGCTCGTGCACCAACTCGTGCACGGTCAACGCGCTCAATCCGGACTTCAACCCGCGCTTCTGGATCTATCTCATCCGCATGGGGATGGAGTCGGAGCTGTTGCGCGACAAGGACATCATCTGGCAGTGCGTGTCGTGCCACAAGTGCACCAGCGCCTGCCCGCGCGACGTGGTGCCCGAGGGCGTGATGAAGGCCACGGCGCACTGGCTGGCGTTGAAAGGCCACACGCCGAAGTCGAAGTCGATGATCTTCGACGAGGAGTTCGCCGAGCAGGTGGTCGCGACGGGCAAGATCGAGGACGGGCGCGTGATCCGCAACTTCTTCGCCAAGACCGGCCAGCCGCTCGCGCAGGATTGGCTGGTGGAGATCGTCAAGCGCGTGGCGCGCCGGTTTCCGGTGAAGCAGGGAATCGCCATGGCGTGGGCGGCGCTGTTCCGGCCGAAAACGAAGAACTGGCGGAAGGCCGGCGCTGCGATCGGCGAGTACCTGCACGAGCAGGAAGCCATCCAGCGCAAGGCGCTGCGGCTCGAGGAGAAATCGTGAAACCGGAATACCAGAAGGTCGCCTACTACCCCGGCTGCGCGCTCGAAGGCACGGCGCATGCCTACGACCGCTCGACCAGGGCGGTGGGCAAGGCGCTCGGCCTCGAGCTCGAGGAAGTGAAGGACTGGAACTGCTGCGGGGCGATGGAGGTGAAGAACGTCGACCGCAAGCTGCAGACCTATCTCTCCTCGCGCGTGCTCTCGATCGCCGCGAACGAGATGGACCACAAGGTGGTCATGGCGCCCTGCAACGGCTGCTACCACAACCTGAAGCACGCCGAGCACGACCTTTCCCACGACGCGGCTTCCCGGGAAGTGGTTGCGCGGATCTCGAAGAAGGCGGGTCACGAGGCCTACCGGGCCGGCCAGGTCGAAACCATCCATGCCCTCGACTGGATCAAGGCGGGCATCGGCGAGGACGAGCTCAAGCGGCGCGTCACGAGCTCGCTGAAAGGCCTGAAGGTCGCCAATTACTACGGCTGCATGTACACGCGGCCGCGCAACATCTTTCCCGAGAAGGACCAGGGTCCGGGCAGCGAGTCGATCGCCAAGCCGCATTTCATGGACGATCTGCTCGCCGCTGCCGGCGCCGAGAACGTCGACTTCCCGCTGAAGACCGCCTGCTGCGGCGGCGCGCACACGCTTTCCGACAGCGACACCTCGACCAAGCTGGTGCTCAACATCCTGCGCGCCGCGGAAGCGGCCGGCGCGGACGTCATCGCCACCGAGTGCCCGACCTGCCACTCCGGGCTCGAGATGCACCAGGTGCGGGCCGAGAAGGTGCTCGGGCAGAAGACGAAAGTGAAGATGCTGTACTTCACCCAGCTTCTCGGCATCGCGCTCGGCCTCTCGCCGCGCAAGGTCGGCGTGCACGAGAACATCTCCGATGGCCTGGCGGCGCTGAAAGAGAAAGCGATCGTATGAGCGAACAGCTGCTGGCCCGCGCCGAGGCCGTGCTCGAGGAATGGCTGCATGCGCGCGGCGAAGCGCCCACCGCGGAGGCGCTCGAGGGCTTTCGCCTGCTCGCGCTGCACCGCCAGGGCGCGCGCGGCAGCCCGAGCTTCAACGCCTGCCGCGAGACCTGCCGCGAGATCGCCTACCACTACAACCTGCTCGCCGCGTCGCAGGAGAAGCGGCAATACCGGGAAAAGATGATGGGCATGCTGGTCGAGCACCTCGAGCTTTTCGTGCGCGGCAAGATGGAAGCCGCAGGCCTGGGAGAGTTCTGCTGCGCCGCCCGGCCCCTGCGTAGCGCTGAAACGGAGGCACCCGCGCATGGCTAACGTACGCGGCTGCAATCTGCCCGACGAGCTGCTCTACGACGTGGAGAACCACATCTGGTACCAGGAGATGCCGGACGGCAACGTGAAGCTCGGCATGACCACGGTGGCGACCGGCATGGCCGGCCAGCTCGTCGCCTACACGCCGAAGAAGGTCGGTCGCTCCGTCGACGCGGGCAAGTCGTGCGCGACGGTCGAGTCGGGCAAGTGGGTCGGGCCGGCGAAATCCGCAGTCGGCGGCACGGTCGCGCAGGTGAACGAGTCGCTGGCGGCGAAGCCCTCGCTCGCCAACGAGGATCCCTACGGCGAGGGCTGGCTGGTGATCCTCAAGCCCACCGACTGGCCGGCGATCAAGGGGACGCTCACGCCGGGCGCACAGGTCGCGGCGAAATACGAGGCGAAGATGGCCGCCGACGGCTTCGCCGGCTGCGCGCCGGCCTGCCCGACATGAGCGGCATTTCCCAAATGAACCTGTCCGAGCTCCAGACCCGCGCGTTGCGCGCCAGTGGCCTGCTCAAGGCGATGTCCAATCCGGTGCGCCTGCTCGTCCTCTGCCAGCTCGCCGAGAGCGAGAAGTCGGTCGGCGAGCTCGAACGCGTGGTCGACGTCAGCCAGTCGGCGCTCTCGCAGCACCTAGCGCTGCTGCGCAGCCGCGGCCTGGTCAAGTTCCGGCGTGAGGCCCAGACGCTCTACTACTCGCTTGCCGGGCGGGAGGCGGCGACGCTGCTCGCCGCCCTGTACCAGATCTACTGCGCCGCCGGCAGCAAGCCCGGCCGCCGCCGCGCGCTCGCCGCCGCCTGAAGCCAGGCTTTCCCTAGCTTCCGCGCCTGCGGCTGCCTCCTGGGCGGCCACCTTGAAGACGCTGATCGTGCCGGCGAGGTCCTGCGCCTGGTGCTGCAGCGCCTCCATCGACGCGCTGGCCTGCTCCACGAGCGCGGCGTTCTGCTGCGTGACGTCGTCCAGCTGCGTGAGCGTCTGATTCACCTGCTCGATTCCCGACGCCTGCTCGTTCGAGGCGCCGGCGATGCGCGCCATGATCTGCTCGACCTGCTTGATGCTCTCGACGGTCTCGCTCATCGTGCGGCCCGCCTCCTGGACGAGCTTCGTGCCGTCCTCCACCTTGGCGGCGGAATCGCCGATCAGCGTCTTGATGTCCTTCGCCGCCGCGGCGGCGCGCTGCGCCAGCACGCGCACCTCGGAGGCGACCACCGCGAAGCCGCGGCCGTGCTCGCCGGCGCGCGCCGCTTCCACGGCGGCGTTGAGCGCGAGGATGTTGGTCTGGAAAGCGATGCCGTCGATGAGGCCGATGATGTCGACCACGCGGCGGGAGCTCGAGTTGATCGAGCTCATGGTGCCCACCACGCGAGCGACCACCTCGCCGCCCTTGACGGCGACCGTGGCAGCGCGCGTCGCCACTTCAGTGCCGTGGCGCGCGCCTTCGGCGTTCTGCCTCGCCGAGGCGGTTAGCTGTTCCATGGTCGCCGCGGTTTCCTCGAGCGACGAAGCCTGCTCCTCCGTGCGCTGCGAAAGCCCGGTGTTGCCGGCCACCATCTCGCCGATGGCGCTCGCCGTCGCGTCGGTGCTCGTGCGCACGTGGCGCACGATGCGCGCCAGGCTCTCGTTCATGCCCTGCAGCGCCTCGATCAGCACGCCCACCTCGTCGTGCGAGGCCGAGGTGATCCGGGTGGTCAGGTCGCCCTTGGCGATGTTCCGGGCAACGCCGATCGCGGCTTGCAGCCGCACGGTGATGGCACGCACCAGCAGCACCGTGAAGCCGACGAGCAGGACCGCCGCGATGAGCACCACGACGCCGGTCAGGGCGAACAGCGCCTTTGCGCGGGCGTTGCTCCGTTCGTACGTCGCCTTGGCGGCGTCGCGTTGAATGGGGATCAGCTGGCCGAGCGGCTTGATGATCCCCGCGTGGATGCGCGGCCACTCGTTCTCGAGCAGCGGCGTGACCTCCGAGGTATGGTCGGCCTCGTACGCCGCTTCCAGCCTGTCGAAGAAGGCCGGCAGCGTCGGCAGCTGCTTGTCGATCTTCGCGATGAGCGCCGCCGTGTTGGCCTGGTCGGCCGCGGCGCGGGCCTTGAATTCCTCCCACGCCACCGGAATTTTCACCCGCGCATCGGCGAGGTGGTTCTTGTTTCCCACGGCCGGCATCTGATCGATGGCATACGCCGCCATGCGGAAGCGGATTTCCTTGAGCTCGCTGTCGACCTCGTTCAGCTCGAGCAGCGCCGAGATCTGGCCCTCGTATACCGAGGCGAGGGCGTTGCGCGCTTCGTGCGCGCTGTAGGCGGCGAGGCCGCCCAGGACCAGCATGACCAGCAAGGACAGCGCGGCGCTGGCGTAGAGCCGGCTTCGGATGGTGATGTTCTTCAGCACTCTTGTCTCCCGCCGTGTTCGCCTACGTCAGCGTCGCCTGTCTCTCGTTACTCGACCGCGAAGCCGTGCTTCTTCCACTCCGGGATGCCGCCGCGCAGCCAGTACACCTTGGTATAGCCGGCCTTGATCGCAGCGTGCGAGGCCTTGTAGCTCTTCCAGCATTCGCCCGCGTTGCAGTAGAAGATGACCGGGGCCGACTTGTCGGCCGGCAGCTCGTTCAGCGCGAAGCTGTCCTGGCTCGCGTCGAAGTTCGTCGCCTTCGCGCTCTTCTCCTTGTAGGGCACGTTCTTCGCGCCGCGGATGTGCTCGTCGGCATATTCGTTCGCCACGCGGGCATCGATCACCGGCACGCCTTTCGCCATCAGCGAGCGCGCCTCCTCGGCGGTGACGACGGTCGCGCCGGTAAGCGTGGCCGGCGTCTCGGAAGCGGCCTGGGCGGACACGACAAAGCATAGCGTCGCGGCAAGCAACAGCAGGCCCGCGACGGCCTGGCTAACGTATTGCGTGGAGCGTTTCATGTCATTCCCCTTGATGTGAACTGCCTGACTGTTCGGTCAAGCTGCAGCCATTATCAAAAAGGGGGCGAGCCGAGGCTGTGTCCCTCTGTCAACTCGTTGTGCTGGTTTGTGAAATTGCCCAGGGAGTATCCCGGGCCGGCAGCTAGTCGGCGGGCTTCGGCACAGGGGTCGACAGGCAGCCGATCAGCCGCTCCATGCGCGCGCGATGCAGCTCGTTCCAGGCATGGATCACGCGCGCTTCGTCGGCTGTGCCTTTCTTCACGGCATGAAGCGCTTCCAGGAAGCGCTCGAGCGGCTCGCGCACTTCGGCGGTGCGCGCGTCGCCCTGGGTCCAGCCGAGGCGCAAGCCCGCCTTCCTGAACGCCTCGAGCTCGGGCGAGGCGTCGAGCAGCTGCTCGAGCTTGCGCAGCCGGGCGATGTCCTCGCGCAGGAGCTGCGCCCGGAAGAGGCTCTCCTCGCCGGCGAGCAGCCGTTCCAGCTCGCGGATCAGTTGCACGGCGGGATTGTATAGTGGGCCGATGCGAATCCTCCTCATGCTCCTCGCTGCGGCGATGCTCGGCGGCGCCGCGCAAGCGCAGGAAAAGCCCAAGGCGCCGGTGCGCGCCGTCTATCACTTCAGCGAGGGCCAGGCGCAGGCGAGCCGCGGCCTGGAATACGTCCGCAACCACCTCGAGGCCGACCCGAACGCGCAGATCGTGGTCGTGGCGCACGCGCTCGGCGTCGACTTCCTGATGAAGGGCGCGAAGACCGCCAAGGGAAACGACTTCAAGGACGCGATCGAGGATCTCGACCTGCAGGGCGTGAAGTTCCGCGTGTGCGAGATCACGCTGCGCGAGCGCGGCCTGCGCCGCGAGCAGTTCCTGCCGCAGGTCGAGTTCGTGCCCTCGGG
>CAYZFN010000137.1:0-6538 GCA_964477695.1 uncultured Enterobacteriaceae bacterium
CTCGTCGCGCGCCTGCTTCGCCATGCCCGGGTACATGTCCGTGTACTCGTGCGTCTCGCCCGCCACCGCCGCTTTTAGATTTTCCCGGGTCCTGCCGATCGGCAGATTGGTCGCGGGATCCCCCACCGACTCGAGGTACTCGAGGTGCCCGTGCGCATGCCCCGTCTCGCCTTCCGCCGTCGAGCGGAACAGCGCCGCCACGTCGTTCTGGCCTTCCACGTCGGCCTTCGCCGCGAAGTACAGGTACCGCCGGTTCGCCTGCGATTCGCCGGCGAACGCAGCCTTCAGATTGTCGTGCGTGCTGCTGCCTTTCAGCGCCTTCATGTCGGTTCTCCTCTCAAGGGGAGCCAAGACTAAGGCGCGTCAAGGCGTAGGGCAAATCGAAATTCCGGAATTCGCTGAATTGGCTACGCCTGTTCAGCGGAAAACCAGTACCGGCGTCTTCGTGTGCGTAAGCACCTTCTGCGTAACGCTGCCGAGCAGCAGGCCGGTCAGTCCGCGGTGGCCGTTCGAGGCGATGAAGATGGCATCGCACTTGTTCTTCTCCGCCGCCTCGATGATTCCCTTGTAGGGCAGGACCGCCTTGCCGACCACCGTCTCGCATTTCACGCCCGCGGCCTTCGCCGCCGTAGCGATTTCGTCGACGCATCTCTGCGCCACGTCGCGCGAGCGGCGCTCGAGCTCCTCGACGAGCCTGCGGTCGGCGAGATACCCCTCGCCGTAGATGTGCGTCGGCGCCGGCTCGATCGCGTAATACCCCGTGACGGCGGCGCCCATTTCCTTGGCCAGCGCGACGCCGGCCTTGATGGCCTTGGCGGCGACCGGCGAGCCGTCGGTCGGAATCAGGATGTGCTTGAACATGGCTGCCTCGCAAATGATGAAGTGGACGGCTCCAGCGTAGGCCCCCGCGCAGCGACGGCATTGACATGCGTCAAAGAGGCCTGACGACGCTGACCTCGGTTCCGGTGCGTGACTGCTCGACGAAGCCGAGGCGGCGCGCGAGATCGAGCATCTCGCGATTCGCCTCGAGGATCTGGCCGTAGAGCGCCTTGTAGCCGGCATCGCGCGCCGCGCGGCAGAGCCGCTCGAGCAGCTCCCGCCCGAGGCCCTTGCCCTGCCAGGCATCGGCCACCACGAGAGCGAACTCCGCGGTCCGGCCGTCGGCGTTCGGCGCGTAGCGGCCGACGGCAAGGAAGGCGTCGTCCCGCACCGCGACGAGCGCGAGCTCACGGTCGTAGTCGAGCTGCGTGAAGCGCGCGAGCATCTGCGGCGGCAGCTTCGGCAGGTGCTGCATGAAGCGCTGGTAGCGCGAGCGCTCCGAGAGCGAATCGAAGAAGCGGCGCTCGCGCTCGACGTCCTCCGGCCGCATCGGCCGCACGCGCAGGCGCGTGCCATCCCCGAGCTGCAGGTCCTGCTCCAGCTCTATGGGATACGGATGGATCGCCATGTGCGGATAGTGCGCTGCGGCGCGCGCCGGCTGCGCCGGGTCGATCGCCACGCGTGCATCGGCGACCACCGCGCCGCCCGGGTAAGCGAGCACCGGATTGAGGTCCATTTCCCTGAGCCACGGAAGCAGGCTCACCATGCGCGACACCGCGGCGAGCAGCTCGGCGAGCGCATCGAGGTCGGCGGCCGGCACGCCGCGGTAGGCGCCGAGCAGGCGGTACACGCGCGTGCGCGACATGAGCTCGCGCGCCAGCGCGGCATTGAGCGGCGGCAGCGCCACGGCGGTGTCGCGCACCGCCTCGACCGCAACACCCCCGGAGCCGAACGACAGGACCGGCCCGAACACCGCGTCGCTCGCCACGCCGACCAGCACCTCGCGCGAATGGGCGAAGCGCAGCATCGGCTGCACTACGGCTCCCGCAATGCGCGCATCGGGGCGCAGCGCGCGCACGTGGCGCATCATGTCGTCGAACGCCGAGGCCACCATGTCGGCGCTTTGCAGGCTCAGGCGCACGCCGCCGACATCGCTCTTGTGGCTGATGTCGCGCGAATGGATCTTCAGCGCGACCGGAAAGCCGATGTCGCGCGCCACCGCTACCGCCTGCTCGCGCGAGGTCACGACCTCGCTGCGCGGCACCGGCACGCCGAATTCCGCGAGCAGGCTTCTCGACTCGGTCTCGGTGAGCACCGTGCGGCCCTCGGCGAGCGCCTGGTCGCGCATCGCCACCGCCGCGCCGAGGTCCGGCGGGCGCTGCTCGTTCTCCTTTCCCAGCACCGCGGGTACTTCCATCAGCTGCTCGCGGTTTCGCCGATATGCGCAAAGGAACGAGAACGCCTCCACCGCGTTCTCCGGCGTATAGAAGTTCGGGATGCCGGCGTCGTCGAGGTAACGACGGCTCTCGTTCGGGTTGATATCGCCGAGCCAGGCGGCAAAAAGCGGCTTCGTTTGCTGGCCGGAAATCTCCGAAACCGCGCGCGCCGCGTCTTGCGGCTCGGTCACCGCGACCGGCGAATACATCACCAGCACCGCGTCGACACCCGGGTCGGCGAGCGCGGCTCGAGTGGCCGCCGCAAAGCGCTCGGGCGGCGCATCGCCGATGATGTCGATCGGGTTGCCGCGCGACCATTGCTGCGGCAGCGCCTTCCCGAGTTCCTCAATGGTTGTCGGCGAAAGAACGGCAAGCGGGACCCCGTTCTCGGCCGCGCTGTCGGCCGCCACCACGCCCGGTCCGCCGCCGTTCGTGACGATGGCGAGCCGCTCGCCCTGCGGCAGCCGGCCGCTCGCGAGCGCGCGCGCTGCGGCGAAAAGCTGCGTGTAGGTGCGCACGCGCACCGCGCCGGCGCGCCGCAGCGCCGCGTCGAACACCGGGTCGGCCCCGACCAGCGCCCCGGTGTGGCTCGAAGCGGCGCGCGAGCCGCTCAGGTAGCGCCCGACCTTGAGCGCGATGACCGGCTTGACGCGCGAGGCGGCGCGCACCGCCGAGACGAAGCGCCGCGCATCGTGAATGCCCTCGACGTACATCAGAATCGCCTCGGTCGCGGTGTCGCCGACGAGGTAGTCCAGGATTTCGCCGAAGTCGATATCGGCCGCGCCGCCGAGCGACACCACGCTCGAGAAGCCGATGCCTGCGCGCGTTGCCCAGTCCAGGATCGCGCCGCAGATCGCGCCCGACTGCGAGACCAGCGCGAGCCCGCCGGCGAGCGCGTTGCCGCGCGCGAACGTCGCATTGAGCCCGACGTCGGTGCGCATGAGGCCGATGCAGTTCGGCCCGAGCAGGCGCACGCCGGCTTCGCGCGCGGCGCGGACGAGCTCCTCCTGCAGCTTCTTGCCGTCCGCCCCGGTCTCCGCGAAGCCGCTCGTCAGCACCGCGGCCGCACGCACCCCGGCTGCGCCGGCTTCGCGGACGATCTGCGGCACCGTCCGTGCGGGCGTAACGACGACCGCGAGGTCTGCCTTGCCGGGCAGCTCGCCGAGGCGGGCGTAGGCTTTCTTGCCGAAGATCGAATCGTGCTTCGGATTCACGGCATAGACGGGGCCCTTCGGGCGCGCATCGAGCAAGTTGCGATAGACGATGCGGCCCAGCGCGCCTTCGCGCTCGGTCGCGCCGACGAGCGCGACGCCGTGCGGCGCGAGCAGGGGCTGCAGATAGTGCCGGTCGACGGGGCTCATGAAACCGGATGCAAGGATACGCGCGCGGCGCGGCCCATTTGAGCCACGTCAAGAACCTGATCCACGGGCGCTTTACGTTGCGCCATGGGCGATGCTTCCGTCACCGAGCGGCGCGCGGCGATCCGCCAGGCGCGTCCGGGTGGCGACCTCGCGATCGAGCGGCGGTCCGGGAACCTCGCGCGCCGCACTTATGCCATGGTGCTCGCGGGCGGGCGCGGCAGTCGGCTGAAGGAGCTGACCGACTGGCGCTGTAAGCCCGCCGTGCCTTTCGGCGGCAAGTACCGCATCATCGACTTCACGCTGTCCAACTGCGTGAACTCGGGCATGCGCCGCATCGGCATCGCCACGCAGTACAAGTCCTACAGCCTGATCCGCCACCTGCAGCGGGGCTGGAGCTTCCTCGACGGGCGCATCGGCGAGCATGTCGACATCCTGCCGGCGCAGCAGCAAGTCGAGGAAAGCTGGTATCGCGGCACCGCCGACGCGGTGTACCAGAACCTGAACGTGCTGCGCCAGGATCGCTGCGAGTACGTGCTCGTGCTCTCGGGCGACCACGTCTACAAGATGGACTACGGCAGGCTGCTGCAGGAGCACGCGCGGCGCGGCGCCGACGCGACGGTGGTCTGCCTCGACGTGCCGCGCGACGATGCGACGGCCTTTGGCGTGATGGGCGTCGACGATTCCGGCCGGGTCACTGCCTTCGCCGAGAAGCCGCCCCGGCCGGGACCGATGCCGGGCCGCTCGGACCGCTCGCTCGTCAGCATGGGCGTATACGTCTTCAACGCGCCGTTCCTCTACGAGCAGCTCATCCGCGACGCCGACGACCCGCGCTCGAGCCATGACTTCGGCAAGGACCTGCTGCCGCACATCATCGCACGCTGCGGTGTGCACGCGCATCGCTTCGCGGAGAGCTGCGTCGGCATGCCGAACGGCCGCCCGTACTGGCGCGACGTCGGCACGCTGGACGCGTATTGGGAAGCCAACCTGGACCTTGCGCGGGTAACGCCCGACCTCAACCTCTACGACCGCGACTGGCCGGTGTGGACCTACCAGGAGCAGCTGCCGCCGGCCAAGTTCGTGTTCGACGGCGAAAGCCGCCGCGGCATGGCGGTCGACTCCATGGTCTCCGGCGGCTGCGTGGTGAGCGGCGCGACGGTGCGCCGCTCGGTGCTGTTCTCGAACGTGCGCGTCGAAGACGGCGCGCTGCTCGAGGATTGCGTCGTGTTGCCCGACGCGGTGATCGGCCCCGGCGTGCAGCTTCGCCGCGCGATCGTCGATCGGCATTGCCGCCTCGCGGAGGGCGCCGACCCGGCGCAATTCCGCAGCACCGGCAAGGGCATCACGCTCATCACGCCGGAGATGCTCGGCCAGCACGTGCACCGGCTTCGCTGAGCTTGACGTGCGTCAAAACCGCCCGGCACCGGCGAGGCACGATATCCACGGCGAAACCTTTTTCCAGGAGCACCCCATGGCCAACATCACCCGCTACACCCCGTTCGAGGATTTCTTCAACGACTTCGGCAAGGGCTTCTTCGTCCGCCCGTTCGCCATGCCGTTTCCGGCCGAGACCGAGCTGAAGATGAAGATCGACGTGAAAGAGGACGAGAAGGGCTACACCGTCCAGGCCGACATTCCCGGCGTGAAGAAGGAAGACATCCAGGTCGACATCGACGGCGACACGATCTCGCTGCGCGCCGAAGTGAAGCAGGAAAAGGAAGAGAAGAAAGGCGAGAAGGTCGTCTATAGCGAGCGGTCCTTCGGCATGGTGAGCCGCAGCTTCTCGCTGCCGAGCGAGGTCGACGAAAAGGCCGCCAAGGCCGAGTACAAGGACGGCGTGCTGACGCTCGCGCTGCCGAAGAAGGCGAACGGCGGCGGCCGCCGCATCGATATCTCGTAGCGCGGCCCTGAACGCCTGCTTTCATTGCAGCCTGCCGGTTGCCGAAGCCGGCAGGCGCGCATCTTTTCTGCTCGGCGCAGAGCGCCAGTTCTGCTGCGCCGGCTGCCAGGCGGTAGCGCACGCGATCGTCGATGGCGGCCTGGAGCGGTACTACGACACCCGCTCGCGGCCCGCCGCGCGCCCTGAAGATCTTCCGCCGGTCGAGGTTCCCGAAGGCAAGGGCGATGCGTTTCTCATCCTCGGCCGCATTACCTGCGCGGCCTGCCTGTGGCTGATCGAGCAGGTGCTTGCGCGCACGCCCGGGGTGACGCGCGCGGAGGTGAACTACACGACGCAGCGCGCGCACGTCGCCTGGGATGCGAAGCGGACGAGCCTCGCGACGATCGTCGCCGCGATCCGCGCGGTCGGCTACGACGCGCTGCCGTACGATCCGCGCCGGCAGGAGGAGGCGCGCCGGCGCGAGCGGCGCACGGCGCTCTGGCGGCTCTTCGTCGCCGGCTTTGGCGCCATGCAGGTAATGATGTACGCCTTTCCGGCATACGTCAGCGACGGAGAGCTCTCGCCCGAAGCGGCGCAGATGATGCGCTGGGCGAGCCTGTTCCTCACGGCTCCGGTACTCGTCTTTGCCTGCCAGCCGTTCTTCGCGGGCGCCTGGCAAGAGCTGCGCACGAAGCGCGTCGGCCTCGAAACGCCGATCGCGCTTGGCCTCGCCGGCGGCTTTCTCGCCAGCGCCTGGGCCACGGTGAGCGGCTCGGGCGAGGTCTACTTCGATTCGATCAGCATGCTGGCCTTCCTGCTGCTCGGCGCACGCTACGCCGAGTCGGCGGTGCGCAGCCGCGCCGCCGCGCAGCTCGATCGGTTGATGCAATGGGTCCCCTCGGCCGCGCTGAAGCCCGGTGATCGAGTCGTCGTCGCGCCGGGCGAGCGTTTCCCGGCCGACGGCGTCGTGGAAAAGGGCGAGTCGGCCGCCGACGAATCGCTGCTCACCGGCGAGGCGCGAGCGCTTGCCAAGCGGCGCGGCGACA
>CAYZFN010000138.1:0-6024 GCA_964477695.1 uncultured Enterobacteriaceae bacterium
GTTTCCTGCACCAGCTCGCGGTTCAGGAGCGTGATCTCGATGCGCCGGTTCTTGCGGCGCCCTTCGTCGGTCGAGTTGTCGGCCACCGGCTCGAACTCGGCGCGCCCGGCGGCGATCATGCGCTCCGGCGGGATGCCGGCCTTCTCGAGATAGCGCACCACGGTCGTCGCGCGCGCCACGGAGAGCTCCCAGTTCGAGGGGAAGGTCTGCTGCAGCGCCTTCGACACCGGCACGTTGTCGGTGTGGCCGACGACGCGGATCACCTTGTCGTCGTAGCCTTTCAGCGCCTGCCCGACCTTCTCGAGCACCGATACGCCCGAGCTCTTCAGAGTCGCCTTGCCGGAATCGAAGAACACCTGCTCGGCGACGTTGACCGTCAGCATGTCCTTGTACTGCCGCACCTGCAGCTCGCCCTTCTTCACTTCCTCGTTCAGGCTGCCGACGAGCGCGGTGTACTGCTGCTGCGTCTGCTCGCTCGCGCTCTTGAGCTGCGTCTTTTCCTGCTCCAGCGCGCCGACCTGGCTGCTGAGCTCGGCCTGCTGCTGCGCGAGCTTCGCGCGCTGCGCTTCCAGGTCCTTGATCTGCGCCTGCAGCTTCGCCGTCTCGCCTTCGAGCCGCTTCTGCTCGAGCTTCAGCGCGTCGATCTCGCCGCCCTTCTCGGCGGCGAGCTTGTCGTAGCTTTGCTGGGTCACGCAAGCGCCGGCGGCAAGCGCCGCGGCGAGCGCCAGCCCTGCGGCGCGGATGCGGATTTGGTTCATTTGACGGCCCTCCGAAAGGAGCCGCCAGCATGGCGCGCCGCCCGGGACGCGTTATTGATCAGGATCAACCGGCTACGGCGTAGCCAATGCTTCGCGGCGCTCGGGCGATTCGCGCAGCAGCAGCCATCCGAGCAGCGACGCAGTCGCGGCGAATGCCGCACCGATCGCAAAAGCCAGGTGATAGCCGCGCATAAGCGCGGCAAGGGATCTCGCCGCCCCGCTCGCTTCCGCGGCGGCGAGGCTCGCCAGCACCGCAAGGCCGAGCGCGCCGCCCATCATGAAGGCGGTATTGGCGATACCCGAGGCGAGGCCCGATTCCCCGCGCTGCACGTCGCTCATCACGGCGAGCATGACGGGATTGAGAGCCATGCCGCAGCCGATGCCGAGCAAGAGCATGCCCGGCAGCACGTGCACCCAGAAGTTGCCGTCGACCGGCGCAAGCGCGAAGAGCGCGAGTCCGAGCGCGGCGAGAAGCAGCCCGACCGCGATCGGCAGCCGCAGCCCGAAGCGCATCACGACGATCGCCGACAGCCCGATCGAGAACGCGGCCATGATCAGGTTCGACGGCAGGAACGCGAGCCCGACCTGCAAGGCGTCGTAGCCGAGCACGACCTGCATGTACAGGGCGGCGATGAAGAACCAGGCGAACATCGCCGCCGCCCAGAGCGTGCCGACGATGTTCGCCACCGCCAGGCTGCGCACGCGCCAGAGCGAGAGCGGCATGAGCGGATGGCGTACGCGCCATTCGATCGCCAGGAAGATCGCAAGCAGCGCGACCGATGCGGCAAGGAGGCCGAGCGTCTGCGCAGACGTCCAGCCGGCGTCGTTCGCGCCGACGATCGCGTAGACGGCAAGCAGCAGCGACGCGGTGACCGTGATCGCGCCGCCCACGTCGAGCGTTCCCTCGGCCGCCGTACGGTCGCGCGGCAGGAGGGATGCGCACATGGCGTACACCGCCGCGCCGATCGGCAGGTTGACGAGAAACACCCAGTGCCAGCCGAGCGCGCTGGTCAGCGCGCCGCCGAGCAGCACGCCGAGGCTGCCGCCGCCCGCGCAGACGAAGCCGTAGATGCCCATCGCCTTCGCGCGCTCGGCGGTCTCCGTGAAGAGGTCCATGATGAGCGACAGCGCGATCGCGGACACGACCGCGCCGCCGAGCCCTTGCACCGCGCGCGCGCTCACCAGCACCGCCTGCGAAGTCGAAAGCCCGCACGCGAGCGATGCGAGGGTGAAGAGCGTGGTGCCGGAGAGGAAGAGCCGCCGCTTGCCGTAAAGGTCGCCCAGCCGCCCGCCGAGCAGCAGGAAGCCGCCGTACGTGAGCATGTACGCGTTCACCACCCAGACGAGCGAGGCCTCGGTAAAGGCGAGATCCTGGCGGATCGACGGCAGCGCGACGTTCACCACCGTCGTATCGAGCACGATCATCAGCTCGCCCGCGCACAGCATGTACAGGGCGAGCCAGCGGCGGTCTTTCATCCGCCCTCGGCCTGCGCCATCACCATCCAGCCGATGCCGAAGCGGTCGGTCGCCATGCCGAACGCGGGCGAGAAGAACGTCTTCGCAAGCGGCATGGTGACCTTTCCGCCTTCGCTGAGCGCGGAAAACACGCGGTTCGCCTCCGCCTCGTTGCGCGCGCTAAGCGCGAGCGAGAAGCCCGAGAAGCTCGGCTTGCCCGAGCAGTGGCCGTCGGAAGCCATGACCACCGTGTCGCCGACGCGCACGCTCGCATGCATCACCTTGTTCTCGGACCCGGGCGGCATGCTGCCCGGCGGCGGCGCCTCGGGCGCCTCCTTGTAGCGCATCAGCATCTCCACCTTGGCGCCGATCGTGTTGCGATAGAACTCGAGCGCTTCCTCGCACCGTCCGTCGAAAAAAATATAAGGCTGTACTTGCATGGGATGTCCTTTCTAGACGTTCTGCTTCACTTCGGACTGCGCGGCGACTCGCGGATCGGGCGAATCGGCCGCACTTCGATGGCGCCGACCTGCGCCGGCGGAATGCGCGAGGCGATCTGGATCGCCTCGTTCAGGTCGCGCGCCTCGATGAGATAGAAGCCGGCAAGCGCCTCCTTCGTCTCGGCGAACGGCCCGTCGGTGATCGACACCTTGCCGTTGCGCACGCGCACGGTGGTCGCGGTCGCCACCGGCTGCAGCGCCTCCGAGGCGATGCAGTGGCCGCTCGCGCGCACGTCGGCATCGAAGGCGAGGCAGTGGCGATCGTCCATCGATTCCATCGCGCGCTCCTCGCCGTACACCAGGCAGAGATACTTCATTGACCGACGCCCATCCTGCGGAAGCGCTCGACCTGCCGGCTTTCACCGAAGTCGGCGAGCTCGAAGAACTGGCGCACCTCGATCTCGGCGACGCCGCCGTCGAGCGACGGGTTCGGGAAGCGGCGCGTCCACTCGAGCGCCTCCTCGCGCGATTTGACGTTGATGACCGTGTAGCCGGCGACCAGCTCCTTCGTCTCGGCGAACGGGCCGTCGACGACGCTCCGGCTCTTGCCGTCGTACCTGACGCGCCAGCCCTTGGCGCTGCGCTGCAGGCCCGACGCGTCGACGAGGAGGCCCGCCTTGGCCAGCTGCTCGTGATAGTCGGCCATCTCCTTGAACAGGCTCTCGTCGGGCATCACCCCGGCCTCGGAGTCCCGGGTGGCCTTGACCAGGATCATGAATTTCATCGCTATCTCCTTGAGTTGACGGGTCACGAGCAATAGTCGAGCAGCGCCGCGGCGAATCGACAAGAGAGCAGGAATTATTTCGCCAGCTCGGCCAGCCGCTTCTCGAGAAAGCGCCTCTCGGGCTCCTGGCGGGCGAGCTCGAGCGCCTTGCGATAGGAGCTTTTGGCTTCCGTGGCCTTGCCCAGGCGCCGGCACAGATCCGCGCGCGCCGCGTGCGCGAGGTGATATTCCGCCAGCTCCTTTCGCCCGAAGAGCGAATCAATGATATTGAGACCGGCGGCCGGCCCGTCGCGCATCGCCACTGCCACCGCGCGATTCAGCTCCACCACCGGCGAGCCCGCCATGCCCATGAGGACGTCGTAGAGCGCGACGATCTGCGGCCAGTCGGTCGCCGCGGCGCTCGGCGCTTCGGCGTGAACTGCCGCGATCGCCGCCTGCACGCTGTAAGGCCCGAAGCCACGCGCGCCGAGCGAGCGCTCGACCAGCGCGATGCCCTCCATAATGAGCTCGCGGTTCCACAGCGAGCGGTCCTGGTCCTCGAGGAGCACGATGTCGCCGGCGGCGTCGGCGCGCGCCGCCCGGCGCGATTCCTGGAGCAGCATGAGCGCCAGCACGCCGATCGCTTCGGGATGCGGCAGCAGCTCGACGAGCAGGCGTGCGAGCCGGATCGCCTCGCCCGAGAGGTCGGCGCGCGTGAGCGAGTCGCCCGAGGAAGCGGAATAACCCTCGTTGAAGACCAGGTAGATGACGCGCAGCACGGCCTCGAGCCGCTGCGGCAGCTCGGAAGGCCCGGGCACCTCGTAGGGGATGCGCGCATCGCGGATCTTGGCTTTGGCGCGCACGATGCGCTGCGCGAGCGTCGCCGGCGCGGAAAGAAACCCGCGGGCGATCTCCTCGGTAGTGAGGCCGCACACCTCGCGCAGCGTCAGCGCGACTTGCGCATCCGCTGCCAAGGCCGGGTGGCAGCAGGTAAAGATGAGACGCAGGCGGTCGTCCTCGATCTCGTCCGCCTCGCGCGGGCTTTCTTCGGCGGCGAGGCGCTCGGCGTGCTCTTCCTCCAGCGGATCGAAGCGCGCCCGGCGGCGCAGCCCGTCGATCGCCTTGAAGCGGCCGGCCGACACGAGCCAGGCGCGCGGATTGCCCGGCACGCCCTCGTTCGGCCACTGCTCGAGCGCCGCGCGGAAGGCGTCGTGCAGCGCCTCCTCGGCGAGCTCGAAGTCCCCGAGCAGGCGCACCAGCGTGGCGAACACGCGGCGCGACTCGGTCCGGTAGAGCGTGCCGACGACGTCCTGGACCGCCTGGGCTTCAGCCATGGGCGAAGGCTATATCATGCGGCCCGCATGTTTCGCATACTCGTCATCGACGATAACCCGGACATGCGCGATGCCATCCGGGCGATCCTCGAGGGCGCCGGCTACGCCGTCGACCTCGCCTCCGACGGCGCTCTCGGGCTCGTCCTGCAGCGCGCCCGGCCCGCCGACCTCGTAATCACCGACATGTTCATGCCCAACCAGGACGGCCTCGAGACGATCGCGCGCCTGCGCAGCGAGTTCCCGCGTGCGAAAGTGATCGCCATGTCGCGCGGCGCCGACGTCGTGAAGGGACAAGACTATCTCTCGGTCGTCGGCGCGATCGGCGCGCACCGCCTTCTGGCGAAGCCTATCGATCCCGAGGAGCTGGTCGACGCCGTTCGCGAAATGCTGAGCTAGAGCATCGGCAGCTCGCGCGGCTTCGGGCCGCGCGGAAAGGCGCGGTCGATGCGCTCGACTTCCTCGGCGCTCAGGCGAAGATTCCCGGCGCCCGCGTTCTCGGCCGCGTGCGCGCGGTTTGCGGCCTTGGGGATGACGAACACATTCGGCCAGCGCAGGAGAAAGCGCAGCGCCACCTGGCGCGGCGTCGCGCCATGGGCGGCGGCGATGTCCTGCAGGACACGCCCGCCCTGCGTGTCCGGTGCCGGAAAATTATCGTGGCCGTACGGCGAATAGGCTGCGACCGCGACCTCGTGCTCGAGGCACCACGGAATCACTGCGTGCTCGATGGCACGCTCCTTGAGGTGATATAGCACCTGGTTGCACGCGATGCGTCCCCGCCCGCCCTCGCGCCAGGCCTCCTCGAGATCGCGCTCGTCGAAATTGCTGACGCCCCACGAGAGGATGGCGCCGCTGTTGCGCAGCTCCTCGAACGCAGCAAACGTTTCGGCGAGCGGCACGGAGCCGCGCCAATGCAGCAGATAGCAGTCGAGCCGGTCGGTCCGCAGGCGCCCGAGCGATCGTCGGCAGGCGCGCAAGGTATCGCTCCGCGACGCGTGCTGCGGGAGCACCTTGTCCACGAGGAAGACATCGTTACGCCGTCCGGCGATGACCTCGGCCACCCGCAGCTCGGCATCGCCGTACATCTCGGCGGTGTCGACGTGCGTCATGCCGAGCTCGATGCCCGTGCGCAGTGTCTCGACCGCCTGCGCCGGGGCCGCCTCGTCGATATACCAGGTACCTTGCCCGACGACCGGCACGGGACGCCGCGTGATGCCGAAGGGACGCAGCTCCATTGGCCTTTCATTGTCGGTTGCACCGGCCGTTTCGGCTACTCG
>CAYZFN010000139.1:0-21787 GCA_964477695.1 uncultured Enterobacteriaceae bacterium
GCGCAGCACGGTCGCGGATGATGAGCACGATGGGCGGGTGCTGCGCGTCGAGCATCACCCGGCCGGCGCGCAGGAAGTCCACGCGCGCAACCTGCGGCAGCGCCCGAATGCGCTCCTCGAATCCCGGCTCGAGGAACCCCGTATCGCCTTCCTGCGAGGTGCGGAAATAGAGATCGGCCGGCAACACGGCGCCCAGCCAGTCGTCGACCGACTGGCGGAACGACGCGACCATGATCGCCATCGCCGCCATGAGCGCGAAGCTGGCGACGATCGCGGCGAGGCTCACCGCTGCCTGCCCGGGAGCCGCGCGCAGCTGCGCCAACGCGAGTGCCAGGCCCGGGCTCGCCGGGAGCGGCAGCACCCGGAATAGCACGCGCGACAGGCGCGGCATCAGCGCCACGGATCCGGTGAGCACGCACGCGATCGACGCGTAGCCGAAGAGCGGCAGGTCGTGCACCGCTGGCAGCTGAGCGAGCAGGATGCCGATGACGAGGAGGAAGAGCGCTGGTAAAAGCGGCGCCGCACGATCGAACATCGTCTGCTCGTCGCCGGCCTTGAGGGCGCGCGCGGCCGGCGCACGCGCGGCATCGCGCGCCGGAAGGAGAGCGCCGACGACCGACACCGCCACCCCGGCCACGAAATAGAGGATGGCTGGCAGCAAGGCGAGCTCGAGGCGCGGCGCGCCATGGAACACTCCTGCACCGAGGTCGCCGCCGGAGGCCCGCAGCGCGACATTGGCGAGCACCACGCCGAGCGCGAGGCCGAGCAGCGAGCCGACCACGCCGAGCGCCGCGGCTTCCAGCAGCACAAGCCGCAGCACTCCGCGGCTCTCCAGCCCGAGCACGCGAAGCAGCGCATGCTCGGCGCGGCGGCGGGCGATCTCGAGCGCCTGCGCGGAGAAGACCAGGAACCCGCCAGTGAAGAGCGCGACCAGGGCGAGCACGTTGAGGTTGACGCGGTAGGCGCGCGACGGATAGGCGCTTGCCTCCTCGAGCGCTTGCACGGGCGACACGTGCACGCCCGGCGGAAGCAGGCGCTGGACTTCCCGGCTCACCTTCTCCCGCAGCGAATCGGAAGCGACGCGGATGTCCACCCGGTTGAGATCGCCCAGCCGGCCGAGCCGCCACTGGGCGGTCGCGATGTCGGTGAGCGCCGCCTGGCCGCGAAGCGACGACGCCGGTAGTACGCCGGCGACGTTGAGCTCGACCACCTTCTGCCCCACCGCAAGCCGCAGGCGGTCGCCTTTGCCGAGATGGAGCGCTTCGGCCGCGCCGGCGGAGAGGAAGACGCGGTCCGCCGCGAGGAGCTCGTAGCGCTCCTGCAGGATGAGCTGCGGCTGGAGCTGCGCCGCGCGCAGGATATCGATGCCCACGACCCGCAACGTGCGCTCGGCGTCGGCGAGACCCACGTCGAGCTCGAGCACCGGGCTCGCAAGCGCGACGCCCGGCAGCCGGGCGATCTGCGGATAAAGCGACTCGGAGAACCCCGAGCGGCCGCCGCGCACCTCGAGGTCCGCCTGGCCGGCGATCGAGCGCACCGCGGCGGTCACCTCGTCCACGGCGGCGCGGTTCACGAGCTGCACCGCATAGCCGAGCGCGACGCCGAGGGCGATCCCGACCACCGAAAGCACCCAGCGTGCCCGCGGCCGGTGCGCCGCAAAAAGCCCTGCCAGTCTCAGCGGCCACATCGCGCCGAATATACCCGGGGAACTACGCGCGCCCGATAGATGCGTCTTGCAGCCGGGCACAGATTCGGCCCATGGCGCGCGCCTTTCTCATCCTGCTGCCGTGCCTGGCCCTCGCCGCGTGCCAGCCGGTGGCGCTCGCGCTGCTCGGCGCCGGGGCGACGAGCACCGTGCGCTACAACCTCGACGGGATCGCCTCGCGCACGTTCACGGCGTCCGCGCAGACGGTGAAGACGGCATCGCTCGCAGCTCTCGAGCGCATGGGCATCAAGCTCGGCACGGCAAGCACCACGGACACGAGCGAGCTCATCTACGCGCGCGCGGCGCGGCGCGACATCGAGATCGAGGTCGAGCCGATCAGCGCGCGCGCCACGCGCCTGCGCGTCACCGCGCGCGACGACACGAGCATCTTCTACGACACCGCGACCGCGCTCGAGATCGTGCAGCAGACGGAAAAGCTGCTCGCCGCGTCCGCCGTCGCGAGCGGCGCGACCGGCAGCACGCAGCCGGCCAGGCTGGTGGAGTACTAGGGCGGGCTACTTGACGAGCGAATGCTCGTCGGCGTCCTCGGCGCCGGCGGGCAGCATCTCGCGCGCGAGCAGCGCCTCGAGCCGCTGGATGTGGCGCTGCTCGTCGGTCGCCATCTCCACCGCGAAGGCGCACACCGCGTCGTCGATCGAGTGCTCGGCGACGTCGATGTAGAAGATCTGGGCGCGCCGCTCGGTAGCGAGCGCCGTGGCGAGCGCCTGCCGGACGTTGGTCGGCGCAGCGTTGCTGTCGGCGTCGCGGCCGAGGAAGTGCCACGAGTATTCCCAGTCGGCGATCGGCGGCAGCTGGCGGTCGGCCGTGCCGAGCTCGAGCGCCTCGTACTGCTCCTGCTCCTCCTTGCCGATCGCGTCGATCTCGTCGGCCAGGCTGTCGCTGCCGAGGGAGCGCAGGAAGCGCCCGATCTCGGCGAAGCGGCGCGCCGCCTCGCGCTCGAGGACCAGCGCATGCGCATAGACGTCGATCAAGGTTTTCGGCAGAAGGCGTTCACCCATGGGTGCCACGCTATCGCGCACAAGTTACGTGCGCCGGGATGCCCCGCCGGCCTTTCGTAAGCCGGAGAGGAGTGTCGCCGGTCTTGTTAAATGAATTAGTCGGCCTTGATACCGGCGTCCCGGATCACCCTTGCCCACTTGTCGTTTTCCGCCCGCACGAAGGCGGCGAACTCCTCCGGGGTATCCGCGGCGGCATAGGAGCCGGTGGCGCGCAGCTGCGCCTCGATGTCGGGCGATTTGTAGGCACGCACGAGCGCCTGGTGCAGCGCGGCGATCACCGGCGCGGGCGTCCCCCCCGGCACGAAGATGCCGTTCCAGGCGAGCGCCTCGACGCCGGGCAGCCCGGCTTCGGCCATGGTGGGAACGTCGGGCAGGATCTCGAGCCGCTCGCGTGCGGTAACCGCTAGAGCGCGCAGCTTCCCGGCACGCAGCGACGCGAGCACGACCTGCGGCACGACGAAGGCGGTCTGCACCTGCCCGCCGTGCAGGTCGGGCAGCTCGGCGTTCACCCCTTTGTAAGGTACCTCGAGCAGCCGGATGCCCGCCTGCGCCTTGATCCAGGCGCCGACCAGCTGGCTGATGCTGCCGGTCCCGCCCACCGCGTATGTGATGTCGCCCGGCTTCGCCTTTGCGGCTGCGACGTATTCCTGCAGCGTACGCGCCGCGAGGCCCGGATTCACCACCATGACGAGCGGCGTCATCGTGAAGCGCGACACGGGCACGAGCTCGCGGTTCAGCCGGCAGCAAGGGTCCGGGGCGAGGACGTCGAAGATGGCGTTGTTGATGAGGGCGAGGAACAGCGTATGCCCGTCCGGACCGCCCTTGACCGCTTCGCGCGCCGCGATCAGTCCGTTCGCCCCGGGCCGGTTCTCGACGATGACCGGCTGGCCGAACGTCTCGGAGAGCTTCTGCGCAATCTGCCGCGCCCGGATGTCCGGCGAGCTGCCGGCGACCGACGGCACGAGGATGCGCAGCGGCCGGGAGGGAAAATTTTGTGCGAATAGCGGCACCGCCGCGCAAAAGAGACACAGCCAGAGCAGTGCACGTTTCACGGTTCTGGCATCATAGCCCGAGGCCAGGGAGGATCAGTGCAGGCACAAAGAACACTCGGCCGCTATCGTCTGCTCGACGAGCTCGGCCGCGGCGCCATGGGAGCGGTCTACCGGGCTATCGACCCGCTGATCGAACGCCATGTCGCGGTCAAAACGCTGCTTCCCGAGCTGCCGGTCGACATCCTGGCCGAGGTGCGCGAGCGCTTCCTGCGCGAGGCGCGCTCCGCCGGGCGCCTGAACCATCCCAACATCGTCACCATCTTCGACGTCGGGGAGCAGGACGGCGTCGCCTACATCGCCATGGAGCTGCTCGAGGGCCGCTCGCTGCAGCAGATGCTGCGCACCCAGGGTCGCATCGCGTTCGGCATCGCGGCCGACATCGCGGCGCAGGTCGCCGACGCGCTCGACCATGCGCAGCAATTCAAGATCGTGCATCGCGACGTGAAACCCGCCAACGTCATGGTCGCCCCTTCGGGCCGCTGCAAGCTCACCGACTTCGGCATCGCCTACATCCCGACCTCGACCATGACGCAGACCGGCGAAGCGCTCGGCTCGCCGCTCTACATGTCGCCCGAGCAGGTCGCCGGCGTGCCGGTCGACGGCCGCTCGGACGTGTTCTCGCTCGGCGTCGTGCTCTACGAGATGCTGGTCGGGCGCAATCCCTTCCGGCGCGACACCGACACCACGCCGCTCGCCATCATGCATCGCATCGCGGTCGAGCCGCACGCGCCGCTGCGCACGCTCGATCCGACCCTGCCCGCCGCCTTCGATCGCATCCTCGCCCGCGCGCTCGCGAAGAAGCAGCAGGAGCGCTACGCGCGCGCTTCCGAGATGGCCGCCGAGCTGCGCAAGGCCGTCGGCGAGTCCGCCTTCGAGAAGACGGTGAAGGTGGACAAGACGGTCAAGGTCGATACGCGCAACCCGCTGCTCGACGACCTGGACGATTTCGCCAAGCGCTTCGACGTCGAGCAGGCGGAGGAGCGCAAGCGCGCCGTCGAGGCGGAGCGGGTAAAGAAGGAGCAGGAGCTGCGCCGCTGGCAGGAAGCCGAAGCGCGGCGCAAGCAGGAAGAGGCGCAGCGCGCGGCCGCCGCGGCACAGGCGGGGCGCCGGCCGAGCGCGCTCGATGCGCTGCGCAACGCGCAATCGGCGCCCGCTTACGAGAGCCCGGCGATGGCGCGCCAGCGCGCGCTCGATACTTTCGACCAGGACCTGCGGGCGACCTATCGCTATCTCGCCGAGTTCGGCGGCGAGGTCAACGCGCGCTCGCCGCTCGCCGCGAAGCCCTACGACCTGCACTACGTGGGCCGCGTGCCGGTGTCGCTCTCCGATGCGTGGGCCGATACCCGGCCGCGGCGCGTCGGCAACCGCGAGTGCTGCGACCATGTTTACCTGCGCTACCGCGTGAATCCGCAGCCGCCGGCCAAGTTCACGCTGCTCGGCGCCGATATCGAGCGCTGCGAGCAGTTCCTCAAGTCGCTCGGCGCGCAATACGAGCTGCGCGTCGAAGCGCGCAACGACTTCGGCCAGCCGCGCCGCGCCACGTTCGTCGTCGCCGGGAAGCTGCTGTGCGAGGTCGACATCAACGCCGACTACGAGAGCCTCAGCGCGTCGCTCGAGCTCGTCAACGTGCGGCGCATCGGCCGGCGCAAGTGCCGCATCGCCGCGGAGCGGATGAAGGAGCTCGGCGACGAGCTCGCACGCTACCTCGTCGGCGTGGACGAGGAGCTCGAGAAGTCCTTCGCATCCCGGTAGCAGCGCCTACTGCGCGAGTACCTTGCGCGCCTGGGCGAGCTCCGGACGCGCATCCCCCTTGGCGGTCATTTGCACGAGGTGCGCGTAATAGCTCTTCGCGCGGGCGCTGTCGCCGGACATCTCCGCGGCTCGCGCGGCACCGTACAGCCCGCGGAAGCGTTCGGGCTCGCGCTTCGCCGATTGCTCGTACTCGGCGAGCGCTTCGGCCGGCCGCTTCGCTTCGAGCAGCATGTCGCCGAGAAGCTCGCGCGCCGGGAGCGAGCGCGCCGGAGTCACGATGTGCTTCTCGTTGTGGTCTTCCATGTCGGCGGCTTCGCGCATCAGCTTGAGCGCCTCGTCGCGCCCGCCTTCGGCGAAGGCGATCCACGCCGCCGCCGACTTGTACATCACGTCGACCTCCGTTCCCCAGTAGACGTTTTTCGCCGCGCGCAGCGCGTCGCGCCGCTCGAGGATCTGCTGCAGGTCGGCCTTGGCGGAGGCCGGGTCGCCGCTTCTCGCCGCGCCGATGGCGCGCGCGTGGTAGGTGATGGCCTCGGCGAACGCGAAGCTGCTCTTGGTCGGCGGCAGCGTTGCGGCCTCGCGCCAGGCGCCGCGCTCCAGCGCGTAACGCGCCGGCATGGCGGCAATGGCGTACGGCGCGGTAAAGCGCGTGACGTTGATGCCGCGCGCATACACCTCGGACGCCTCGGTGTAGGTCTGGAACGCATCGCGATCGCGCGCGAGCTGCAGGAAGGCGTAGACCATGTAGTCCATTGCGTGCAGCGCCTCGTCCTGCTCGTTGCCCTTCTGCGCGGTGGTCGCCGATCGGCGATTGGTCGCCGCCGACTCTTCCCAGGCGCCCACGCGCGTGAAGATATGCGAAGGCATGTGCAGCGCGTGCGGCGCATCGGGCGCGATGCTCGCGTAGAGCTTCGCCGCGGGCACGCCTTTCTGAGCGATCGGCGGCGCGTCGTAGCTGTGGATCAGGTAGTGCGCGACGCCGGGATGGTTGGGATGCTTCGCGAACTGCTGCTCGAGGATGCCGGCGGCCTTGAGGTAGGCGGCATAAGTCTGGTCGGACTGGAGCTGCGTCCCGGCGAGGTAGAGCGCGTAGAAGATCTGCGCCTCATCGTCGGCCGGATACTTGGCGGCGAGCGCTTCGTACGCCTTCGCCCGCGCCAGCTGCCGCTCGCGCTCGCTGCGCTTGCCGAAGTCCTCGTAATAGGCGGCGGCCGCGTCGAGGTAGTCGCGCTCGCGCTCGGTCTTTGCCGGCACGCTGCGTCCTTTCTCGATCGCGGCGCTCGCGCGCTGGGCGTCCTTGGCCGACGCGCCGATGCCGGCGAGCGGGTTGGACATCAGGATCGAGGCGAAGCCCCATGCCGCGATCGTCGCGCAGCCCGGATCCTCGGCCGCCACTTCCTGGAACGTCTGCTCGGCGGCCGAATACCAGAAGGAATGGAGCATCGCGACGCCGCGCAGGAACTTGGCCTGGGTCGCGCCGCTGCAGGAATTGGGGAATTGCACCGTGCCGAGCCGCGCGCCTGCGGCAGGGTCGTCGTCGTGAGCGAGCGCCGCGGAAATGACGAACGCGGATACGCCGGCAGCGAAGAGCGAGCGTTTCATCGAGACCTCCCCTCGAGAGATGAGCCTCGGGAATCTACGCCCGCCGCGCGCGCCGGGTAAGGGGCTCGCGACGCGCTGCGCGAGTGGCAGATTCACCGCCGCATTCGCCCAAAGCCCGCTAATTTCAGGCTTTTGCGCCGGGGTGCCGCGTTCGCAGCCGGTAAAATCGGCGGCGTGAACAAGCCGGGCTCACCCTCGACGAGCAACTTCATCCGCCAGATCATCGAGGCGGACCTCGCTTCGGGCAAGCACCGCGAGGTGGTGACCCGCTTTCCGCCCGAGCCGAACGGCTACCTGCACTTCGGCCACGCCAAGTCCATCTGCCTCAACTTCGGCCTGCCGGGCGACTACGGCGGCCACTGCAACCTGCGCTTCGACGACACCAATCCCGAGAAGGAAGAGCAGGAGTACGTCGACGCGATCCAGGACGCGGTGCGCTGGCTCGGCTACGACTACGCAAGCGCGCTCTTCGCGAGCGACTATTTCGACTTCATGTACCGCGCCGCCGAATACCTGGTCGAGGCCGGGCATGCCTACGTCGACTCGCAGAGCGCCGACGAGATCCGCGCGAGCCGCGGCACGTTCACCGAGCCGGGCCGCAATTCCCCTTACCGCAATCGCGATCGGCGCGAGAGCCTGCGCCTCCTGCGCGAGATGCGCGACGGAAAGCATGCCGACGGCACGCACGTGCTGCGCGCCAGGATCGACATGGCGTCGCCCAACCTCAACATGCGCGACCCGGTGCTCTACCGCATCCGCCACGCCGAGCACCATCGCACCGGGGCCAAGTGGTGCATCTACCCGATGTACACCTATGCGCACCCGATCGAGGACGCGGCGGAGCGCGTGACGCATTCGCTGTGCACGCTCGAGTTCGAGGACCAGCGGCCGTTCTACGACTGGCTGCTCGAGCGGCTCGCCGAAGGCGGCTTGCTCGAGCGGCCGCTGCCGCGGCAGATCGAGTTTGCGCGGCTGAACCTGACTTACGTAGTCCTAAGCAAAAGAAACCTCATACGACTCGTTCAGGAAAAGCATGTGGCGGGCTGGGACGATCCGCGCATGCCGACGCTTGCCGGCGCGCGCCGGCGCGGCTACACGCCGGAAGGCTTTCGCCGCTTCGCCGACAGGATCGGGGTCTCGAAGGCGAACCAGCTGATCGAGTTCGGCGAGCTGGAAGAGTCGATGCGCGAGCACCTGAACGAGGTCGCGCCGCGCCGCATGGCGGTGCTCGATCCGCTGAAGCTCGTCATCGAGAACTACCGCGAGGGAGGCGAGGAGCTGGTCGAGCAGCCGAACCATCCGCAGAAGCCCGACTGGGGCAAGCGCCAGGTGTCCTTCTCGCGCGAGCTCTGGATCGAGCGCGAGGACTACCAGGATTCGCCGCCCAAGGGCTACTTCCGCCTCTACCCGGGCAACGAGGTGCGCCTGCGCTTCGGCTACGTGGTGAAGTGCCTCGGCCTCGAGAACGGCGTCGTGCGTTGCACGTATCACCCCGACTCGCGTTCCGGAACCGCGGGCGCAGACAAGTACAAAGTCAAGGGCAACATCCACTGGGTTAGCGCGCGGCATGCGCACGCTGCCGAGGTGCGGCTCTACGATCGTCTTTTCAAAGTTCCACAACCCGGCGCGGAACGCGACTTTCTCGCCGATCTCAATCCCGACTCGATGCGCACGGTACGCGCGCAGCTCGAGCCGGCGCTTGGCGCCGCGGCGCCCGGCGAGATTTTCCAGTTCGAACGACACGGCTATTTCGTGCGCGATGTCGCAGGCGGCTTCAATCGCACCGTGACTTTGCGAGATTCCTGGAAATAGGGACTACTTCCTGTAGCGACTCGCGGGCCTTCCGCTAGGCTCGCCGCATGGAACTCAGGGTCGGAAATATCAAGGCGCAATGTCCCGGCTGCGGCGGTTCGGACTTCCGTCCGCCGCCCGCGGAACGGGCCGGTCCCTACATGAAGTACGCCTGCGCCGGCTGCGGCGCCGGCTGGACGTACGCGAGGCTGATCGGCCAGATCGGGCGCGAGACGCTGAAGCGCAAGAACGCGCGCCTGACGCCGGGCGAGCAGGACCCCACCAAATCCGTGCCGCAGTTCCTGCGCCGCGAGAGCTAGGCCAGGTTCAATTCTTTAGGTACGAGCGCTCGCGCACGCGTGCCTCGTTCAGCCGGTGGACCAGGAAGCACACCACCGCGCCCGCCAGGAATGGCATCGCGGACCACACGTAGAGCTTGTCCACCGGCAGCGTAACGAACAGCGCGCCGAGCAGCGGGCCGATGATCGAGCCGATGCGGCCGACGCCGAGCTCCCAGCCGGAGCCGAGCGCGCGCAGCGAGGTCGGATAGACCAGCGCACCGCACACGTTGATGCCCGACTGCACGCCGAGCACGCAGAACCCGGCGAAGAAGCTCGCCGTCAGGAGCGCGGTCTGGCTCGCATGCAGGCCGACGTAGCCGATGGAAGCGACCACCGGCACCGAGACGAGCAGCAGGATCGAGATGGCGAGGAACTGCCTGCGGTTCAGCCAGCCCATGAGAAGCAGTGTGCCGACGGTGCCGCCGACCTGGATCGCGGCCGCGCTCAGCGCCGCGGTGGCCGGCGGCAGCTTGGCGGCGGTGAGCAGCGTCGGCGTCCAGGACAGCAAGAAGAAGAAGCCCATCAGGTTCAGCGCGAAGAGCAGCCAGAGCAGCGGTGTAATGACCTGCATGCCGTCGCGGAAGAGGTATTTCGGGTTGGAGCTCGGGAACTGCTTCTCGTCCTCCACGACGAAGCGCGCGCCTTGCGGCACGCGGTAGCCGGGCGAGAGGCGCTCGATGAGCGCGAGCAGCTTCGGCCGCTGGCGCTCGTGCAGCGTCATGTGCTTGATCGATTCCGGCATCCAGAGGAAGGCGCCGATGGCAATGAGCACCGGCACGATGCCGCCGATCGTGAACAGGATCGGCCAGCCGTAGTGCGGCACGAGCGCCGCCGAGACGAATCCCGGCAGCGCGCCGCCGAGCGGCACGAGCCCGGTGGCGATGAGGCCGAGCGTGCCGCGCAGGCGGCGCGGCGCGGACTCGATGTTGATGGCGATCATGTTCGGGATCACGCCGCCGATGCCGAAGCCGGCGACCAGGCGCAGCCAGAACATGTGCGTGAGGGTCGTCGCGTGGGCGGCGAGCCAGGTGAAGACGCCGAACAGGAGCAACGAGCCGACGAGCGCGCTTTTCCGGCCGTAGCGGTCGCCGATCCAGCCGAACAGCATCGAGCCGAACAAAATGCCGACCAGGCTCGCCGCGAGCACCGGCCCGAGCGCGGAGCGGTCGAGGTGCCACTCGCGCACCAGGTGCGGCGCGGCGAGCGCGATGGCCGAGATGTCGTAGCCGTCGAACAGCGCGATCAGCACCGACCAGACGATGAGCTGAACGTGAAAGCCGGTGACGCCCCGCTCGTCGAGCAGGTGCGAAACCTGGACTACCGGTGCCTCGGCCATGTCACTCCTCCTTCGTTTTCGCGCTTCGTAGCAAAGAACGTGCGCTCAAGCTTTAGCCCATAGCGAGCGCGACGGCATCCGGGTCGCGATGGCGGCCGCGGCGGCGCATACGAACGAGGCAACGAGAAACGCGCGATGAAAGGCGTGCACGACAGGCGTGACGTCGCCCGACTCGCGCACCGTCTGAAGCAGGTTGCCGCGGTCGATGCCGGGGATCAGCGCGAAGACCACCGCGCCGAACAGCGCGGCGCCCGCCGCCCCGCCGGTGGCGCGCGCGAGGCCGTTCAACGCCATCACCACGCCGAGGCGCTCGCGGCCGGCGATCGTCTGTACCGTCACCTGGATCGTCGGCATCACACAGCCGAAGCCCAGCCCGCAGATGAAGCCGAGCACGATCACGAGCGCCATGTTGGAAGGCAGCACGGCGAGGAGAAAGAGCGCCACCGCGGAGAGCGAAAGGCCGGTGACCGGAATCCAGCGCGGCCGTCCGGTGCGGCGCAGGATCTGCGCCGAGGTGACGGCGGCAATCACCATGCCGCCCGTGATCGGCAACAGCAGCAGGCCGGCGTATTGCGCGCTGACGTGGTGGCCGACCTGCAGGTAGATCGGCAGGAAGAACACCATGGCGAAGAGGCACGAAGCGAACAGCGCGATGACCATGGTGGTCGTGCCGATGGTGCGCTCGTGCAGCAGGTCGACCGGCAGGAAAGGCGACGGATGGCGTTTCTCGTGGCGGTACAGCCAACCCAGCGTGACGAGCGCCGTCGCCACGAGCGCCAGGCTGGCGCCCGAGTTCCAGGTGAAGCGGTGCCCCACCGACGTGAACCAGAAAAGCGCGCTCACCGCGCCGACGGCGAACAGAACGTGGCCCGCGAGGTCGGTCTTCAGGTCTGGCGGCACGTGGCGCTCGCTCTTCGGCAGCTTGGCGATGCGCCACGCGGCAAACGCGGCAAGCGGCAGGTTGGCGAGAAAGAGCCACCGCCAGCTCGCGTGCGAGACGACGAGGCCGCCGAGCACCGGGCCGCCGATGCTCGCCGAGGTAAACACCGTGGCGAAGTAGCCCTGGAAGCGCGGCCGCTCGCGCGGCGGCACGAGTTCGCCGATCAGCGCCTGCGAGAGCGTCATCAGGCCGCCGCCGCCCAGGCCCTGCAGCACGCGGGCGACGAGCAGCTGCGGCAGCGACTGCGCCGCCCCGCAGGCGAGCGAGCCGAGGGCGAAGATCGTCAGCGCGACGAACAGCATCTCGCGCCGTCCGCGCAGGTCGCCCATGCGGCCGTACACCGGCACGACGGTCGCCGCGGCGAGCAGATAGCCGACCGCGATCCACGACGTGTCGCGCAGGCCGCCCAGCGTCGTCGCGATCGCCGGCGTTGCCGTGGCGAGCAGGGTCTGGTCCACCGCGGCAAGGAACATCGGCAGGAAGACCGCGAGGAAGAGGTTGAGAAACTCCGTCCGCGAGACGGTCGTGGGCGGCGCTTCAGGCTTCATTCATCGAACCGTCGCAGCACCTCTCCCGGACCTGCGTCGAGCGCCACGTAGCCCCGGCTGTCGCACACCTGCACGCCGTTCACCCACACGCCGTGCACGCCGCGCGCCTCGCGCACCATGCGCGCGCCGCCGCCCGGCAAGTCCCTCGTTCGCTTGAGATTCGAGATTCCCACGTTGGCAGGATCGAAGAGCAGGAAATCGGCCTGATAGCCGGGCAAGATCAGCCCGCGGCGCGGAATGCGGTACTTGCGCGCCGGGTCGCTCGTCAGCCGCCGCACGCCCTCCTCCAGCGTGAAGGTGCCCGTGTCGCGCACCCAGTGCGCGAGGAAGTGCAGGCCGTACCCCGCGTCGCAGAAGTAGATCAGGTGCGCTCCGGCATCCGAAAGCGCGATCACGCCCGCCGGATGCTTGAGAAGCGGCGCCACGCCCGCGTCGTCGTTCTGGTAGAGCTTCGCCACGAGCTGCACGTCGAGCGGCAGGTCGAACACGTAGTCGAGCGGATCCTTGCCTTCGCGCGCCGCGAGCTCGCTCACCGGCGCGCCGTCGCGCTCGACCTGCGTCCAGTCGCCGGAGAAGAGGATGCCCTGCCCCGGGTTGGAGAAGTTGCGCCTCAATCTGTCCCGAAACCGGCGCTCACGGTAGATCAGGGATCGATCTTCCGGCGCCGCGGCCTTCACCGGCTCGAAGGCGTCATGCGAATACAGGATGTAGGGCTCGCGCAGCGTGAAGTCGAAGGAAAGCGGCTGGCAATTGGCATGGATGTAGACCTCTCGTCCACGCGCGAGCGCCTGCGCGCAGCGCTCGTACATCTGCCGCGCCCGCTCCGGCTGCGAGCGGTTGTACATGGTGAGCACGGTGACGATGAACACCGGTCGGGCCGTCTTCGCAGCGATGCCTTCCATGATCTCCGGCGTCGCGCGCGGCCCGGTCGCCATGACGAATATGCCGCGCTTTTTCTCGCCGAGCACGTGCGCCAGGGAAAGCAGCTCGTCGTCCGTGGCGATCGTCGACGGCATCGGCCGGCCGCCCCAGCCGCTGTGGTTCGGCGAGAACGACGAGGCGAAACCGGCAGCACCGGCGTCGAGCGCCTCGCGCACCGCTTGTTTCATCCTGGAGATTTCTTTCTCCGTAGGAATTGCGCGCGAAGACGCTTCCTCGCCCATGACGGCACTGCGGATCGTCGAATGCTGCGCCAGCACGGCAACGTTAGCGTAGGGCCGCAGGCGCTCGAGCAGTGCGAGGTATTCCGCAAAGGTCTCGAACTCCCAGCGCGTGCCCGAGAGCAGCGCGTCGATGTCCATGCCTTCGACCACCGAGAGGTTGCGCAGCACCGTCTCGCGCAAAGGCGCCGGGCACGGCGCGATGCCGAATCCGCAATTGCCCATCACCGCAGTCGTGACGCCGAGCGCGACCGAGGGCGAGAGCTTCGGGTCCCAGGTCGCCTGCGCGTCGTAGTGCGTGTGCACGTCGACGATGCCCGGCATGAGCGAGAGGCCGCTGGCGTCGACCACCCGCTGCGCGCGCTTTTCCGTGCTCTCGACGAACCGGCCATCCTGTACCGCGATGTCGCGGCGGACGCCCGGCGCTCCGGACCCGTCGTAGACGGTGCCGCCGCGGATGAGAAGGTCGATCATTGTCGAATGTTAAGGGGCGGCAGATTTCACGGCGCTTGCAGCGCCGCCCGCGCCAGCGAAACGGCCCGCTGCTACACTGCCCGCGGGAGACGACAAGCATTCAAAAGTTCCTGTTTTTCTCGCTGCTCGCGCTGGCCTGCAGCGCAAGTGCGGCCGAGGACCGCTTTGCCGGCGTCGCGCAGTCCTATCTGGTGAAGCGCGACGGCCGCGTGCTGTGGGCGCACGCGCCCCAAGCGCGCATGGCGCCGGCGAGCCTCGCCAAGATGATGACCGCCCTGCTGGTCCTCGAGCGCGGCCGGCTCGACGAGGTCGTCACGGTGAGCCGCGCCGCCTCGCGCGAGACCGGTAGCCGCATCCACCTCAAGGCCGGCGACCAGCTGCGCACGCAGGATCTGCTCGCCGCGACGATCGTCGCCTCGGCGAACGACGCCTGCCGCGCGCTCGCGGACTACCTCGGCGCCACCGATTTCGTGCTGCGCATGAACGAACGCGCCACGCAGCTCAAGCTCTCCGGCACGCACTTCATCGACCCGTGCGGCCACGACCGGCGCGGCCAGTATTCGACCGCCGAGGATCTTGCGCGCCTCGGCGAGCAGGTGATGCAGCACGCCGAATACGAGCGCCTCGCCGGCATCCGCACCATGACCGTGCGCACGGTCGACGGCCGGCGCCAGTTCTGGCTGTCCAACACCAACGCGCTGGTCGGCCGCTACGACGGCGTGATCGGCGTGAAGACCGGGACGACCTGGCAAGCGGGCAACTGCGTGGTGGCGATCGCCGAGAAGGGCGGCGTACGGGTGCTGATCGTGCTCCTGAACGCCCGCGACCGCTGGTTCAGCGCCGCGAGCATCCTCGACCGCGCGTTCGAGGCACACCTGCAGTGAGCGACGAGGTCGCGGCGCGTATCGTCGCCGTGCAGCGGCGGGTCGCGTTCCTGGTCGCCGCCTCCCTGATCCCGGCGCTGCTCGTAGCCATCGTCATCGTCGGTTTCGATTACTACCAGCGCGAGCGCGAACGGCAGCTGCGCGACTCGCTCGGCACGGCGCGCGCCATGGCGGCGGCGGTGGACGCCGAGCTGAACGGCGTCAAGGCCGCGCTGTTCGCGCTCGGCACCTCGCCGTTCCTGGCGGCCGAGAACCTGCCGGCGTTCCACCGGCAGGCGAGCGCCGCGCTCGAAGTCCAGGGCTTCGCGAACATCGGGCTCTTCGACTCGTCGGTACGGCCGCTCGTCAACACGCTCGTTCCCTTCGGAGCGCCGCTGCCCGCGCAAACCGGGGCGCCGCAGCTTGCCCGAGCGCTCGAGGCCGAGGCGCCCACGGTCACCGACCTGTTCCTCGGCCGGGCCTCGAAGCAGCCGCTCATCGCCGTCGGCATACCCCTGCGCCTCGACACCGGCAAGCGCTATGTCCTCGCCGCCGGCATCACGCCCGAGCGCCTTTCGCGCCTCCTCGCCGAGCAGCACCTGCCGGCCGACTGGGTCGGCGCCATCTTCGACAGCAGCGGCACGATCGTCGCCCGCACGCGCGAGGCGAGCCGCTTCGTCGGCCAGAAGGCCAGCCCGCCGCTCCTCGAGCGCATGGTGCAGGCGCGCGAGGGCATCTTCGAAGGGCGCACCCTGGAAGGCATTCCCGTCGCGACCGTGTTCAGCCATTCGCCCGGCGCCGGCTGGATCGTCGCGATCGGCATCCCGCTCGCCTACTTCGGCAGCGAGCTGGTCTATGCGCTGGCCCGTGTGTTCATGGTCGGCTTTGTGATGCTCACCGTCGCGCTCGCCATCGCGCTGCTGATCGCGCGGCGCATCGTGCGCTGAGCGGGCGGCTTTGCAGATGAAAGGATTATGGCGTATCGTTTCATCTGCAATGGCCTCGCCCCGCCCCTCGCCCAAGAGCGCGCCCGCCCCGGCGCCCGACGCCGTCCTCACCAAGGCGCTCCTGCGAGCGGCCGACCTGCTCGGCCTGTCGAGCCGCGCCCTGTCGCGCATCCTCGGCGTCTCGGAGGCGAGCATCTCGCGCCTCGTCTCGGGCTCGCGCACCATCGACCCGGCGAGCAAGGAAGGCGAGCTGGCGCTTCTCCTCGTGCGCGTCTACCGCTCGCTCGACGCGCTGGTCGGCACCGACGCCGCGGCGCGCAAGGCCTGGCTCGAGAGCGATAACCGCGCGCTGAACGGCCGCCCGATCGATCTCCTGCAGCGCACCGACGGGCTGGTGCACGTGGTCGCCTATCTGGACGCCATGCGGGCGCCCGCCTGATTTTCCTTGCCGGGCAGACTTTGGAAAATTGAGTGGCTGGAAAGCGCCAAGACGCTCGCTGCGGAGCTGTGGCGCGGCGTCGAAGCGCAGCACGTCGTGTCGACGATGCGCCTGGCCGACAACGCCACCGAGCAGCGCGTGCTGGAGGAGCTGCTGGAGGCGAGCAAGCCGGCCCTGCCGCCGGGCGCAGAACGGCATCACTACCTCGTCTTCACGCCGTTTCGCTACCGCTCGCCGGTCGCAACGCGCTTTCGCCGTCCGCAGGACCCGGGCGTCTGGTACGGCGCGGAGGACCTGCGCACCGCGTGCGCCGAAGTCGCGTACTGGAAATGGCGCTTCCTCATGGATAGCGAAGCGCTCGCGAAAGGCGCGCTGCAGACCGAGCACACGTTCTTCAGGGCAAAAGCGCGCGGCCGCTGTGCCGATCTGACCGCCGCGCCCTGGAAGAGCGCAGCGCGAGCCTGGACGCACAAGAACGACTTTCGCGAGTGCCAGGCGCTCGCCGAGGCGGCCCGCGAGCGGGACGTGGCGTGGCTCCGCTATGCCGCCGTGCGCTCCAAGGGCGTTTGCGGCGCCGTCCTCAAGCCGCAGGCGCTCTCGCTCGTTGCGCCTTTCGAGCAGCAGACCTGGGCCTGCAAGACCGCGGCTGGCGGCGCCTGGATGCAGCGCGCCGGCGGGGAGCGCTATGATTTCCCAAGCTCGGACTGGAGATGAGCCGACTGGAGGTGACCGTGGACAAGGCCAAATGGAAGTTCGACGGCGTGCGCGTCGTCCATTCGCACGAGCTGGACATCAACACGCCGCAGACTCCCGGCATGAACCGCGCCGCGGCGATCACCCATGCGCGCACCGGTGCCGAGAAGCTCTGGGCGGGCACGGTGGTGATCCATCCCAAGGCGAAGACCGGCGCGCACCACCACGGGCCGGTCGAGAGCGTGATCTACGTCGTCAAGGGAAGAGCGCGCATGCGCTGGGGCGACAAGCTCGAGTTCGTCGCCGAGGCGGGGCCCGGCGACTTCATCTACGTGCCGCCCTACGTGCCGCACCAGGAGATCAACGCTTCCGACAGCGAGCCCCTGTCGTGCGTGCTCTGCCGCTCGGGCCAGCAGCCGGTGGTCGTCAACCTCGATATCCCGGTCGTCGAGAAGCCCGAGGAAGTGCATTGGGTGGACAACATCCATCCCGCGCCCAAGAAGTAAGGTGAGAAGAAGGTGAGCGCGCTGCCGCTCGCCGGGATGCGCATCCTCTCGGTCGAGCAGTACGGCGCCGGTCCCGCCGGCACGATCTATCTCGCCGACCTCGGCGCGGAAGTGATCAAGATCGAGAACCCGCGCGAAGGCGGCGACATCGGCCGCTCGGTCGGCCCGCATTTCTTCGCGCCCGGGGACAGCCAGTTCTACCAGACCTTCAACCGCAACAAGCGCTCGATCGGGCTGGATCTGCAGTCGCCCGACGGCGTGGCCATCTTTCATGCCCTGGTCAAGAGCGCGGAAGCGGTGTTCGACAACCTGCGCGGCGACCTGCCGGCGAAGCTCGGCCTCACCTACGAAGCGCTCGCCGAGCTCAATCCGCGCATCGTATGCGCGCATCTCTCCGCGTATGGCCGCGAGGGCTCGCGCGCTGCCTGGCCCGGCTACGACTACCTGATGCAGGCGGAAGCCGGTCACATGTCGCTCACCGGCGAGCCGCAATCACCACCGGCGCGCTACGGCCTATCGGTCGTCGATCTGATGACCGGCGCGGTGGCGTGCCTCGCGCTCGTCTCGGCGGTGCTCGGCGCGCGCGCCACCGGCCGCGGCCGCGACGTGGACACGAGCCTCTTCGATCTCGCGCTCTTCAACCTCAACTATCCGGGCACCTGGTACCTGAATGCCGGCACCGTGCAGGGACGCGAGCCGCGCTCGGCGCATCCGTCGATCGTGCCGAGCCAGCTCTACCGCACCGCCGACGGCTGGATCTTCGTAATGTGCAACAAGGAAAAGTTCTGGCGCTTGCTCGCCGCCGAGCTCGGGCATCCGGAATGGCTCGCGGACGCGCGCTTCGCCGATTTCCCGGCGCGGCTCGAGCATCGCGACGAGCTCACGGTGCTGCTCGATCGCGCCTTTTCCGCCCATGGCACCGCGACATGGCTCGAAAAATTGCGCGGCCTCGTCCCGGTGGCCCCGGTGAACGACGTCGCGCAAGCACTCGACGGCCCGTTCGTCGCCGAGCGCGGCTCGATCCGGGATTTCCGCTATCCCGACGGCCGCACGGCGCGCCTCATCGCCAACCCGATCCGCTTGCCCGGCGCCGAGCTGCCGCGCCGTGCCGGGCCCGCGCTCGGCGCCGACACGGGCGCGTTGCTGAAAGAGCTCGGCTACGGCGAGCAGCGCATCGCCGAGCTTCGCTCGCGCGGTGTCATTGCTTGAGGTTCCGGGCGCCGTTCAGGTAGTCGAGCGACACATCGACGAACGCCTTGACCCCGACCTTCATGTATTTCTCGTCGATCTGGAAAAGCGGCGAGTGGTTGGGCGCGCCCTCCTTGCCGGGCTGCGGCGGCGCGTTCAGGAACCAGAAGAAGCTGCGCGCGCGGGTGGAATAGGCGCCGAAGTCCTCGGACGCGAGGATCGGCGGAATCTCGCGCACCTTGCCCTTGCCCGCGGCACGCTCGAGCGAGGGCAGCATGCGGGCCGTGAGCGCCGGATCGTTCGAGAGCACGGGATAGCCGCGCTCGATGTTCACTTCCGCCGTCAGGCCCGAAGCTTCGGCGATCTTCTGCGCCATGCGCGTCACCGCCTCGTGGATCTGCTTGCGCGTCGGCTCGTTCAGCGTGCGGATCGTTCCGGAGAAAGCGGCTTCCTCGGGAATGATGTTCGTCCGGTTGCCGGCGTTGAATTGTCCGACGGTGATCACCGCCGCGCCGGCCGACAGGTCGGCCTGGCGGCTCACCACCGACTGCAGGTCGGTCACGATCTGCGCCGCGGTGACGATCGGGTCCTTCGACTGCCACGGCATCGCGCCGTGGCCGCCTACGCCCTTCACCTTGATGACGAACGTGTCGGAGCTCGCCATGGCGCCGCCGCTCCGGTAGTCGATTCCGCCGCCCGGCGCGCGCGCGGTGATGTGCTGGCCGAACACGGCCTCGACTTTCGGATCGTCGAGCGCGCCTGCCGAAACCATCGCGTAGCCGCCGCTCGGCATCTCTCCGCCGCCCCACTCCTCGGCCGGCTGGAAGAGGAACACGACGGTGCCCGGGAGCTCGGCGCGCATGCCGGAAAGGACCTGCGCCGCGCCGAGCAGCATGGCGACGTGCGCGTCGTGCCCGCAGGCATGCATGACCGGCGTTTCCTTGCCTTGCCAGCTCGCCTTCGCGTGCGAGCGGAAAGGCAGATCGTTGCGCTCCTCGACCGGCAGCGCGTCCATGTCGGCGCGGAGCGCGATCACCGGCCCGGGCCGGCCGCCGCGCAGCACCGCCTTGACGCCGGTCTTTCCTAGGCCCGTGTGCACCTCGATGCCGGGCATCGCTTTCAGCGCCGCAGCGACATAGGCTGAGGTTTGCTCTTCCTGGTAGGAAAGCTCGGGGTTCTGGTGGATGTGCCGCCGCCAGTCGATCACCTTCTTCTCGACGGAATCGACCATCGCATCGGTGTTCGGCTGGGCAAATGCCGGCGCTGCTACGCCCAGCGCAAGGGCGGCGACGAAGGTTACGCGTGGCATGGGACCTCCCCTCGGTAGAGCCCGAATGCTACCCGCTACTGCCTAGACCGCACTCGGGAGATACGCCACTACGTAGTCGGTAGTGCAACGCAGGCGGCGGCCACGGGGGAGACACCGTATTCGCTGCCGATTGGCGCAGCGCCATTCTTTCTCCATGAGGGCTTTTGGCATCTGCGGCATGCTCGGCGTCGTGTGGTTCTCGGCGACGGTGCTGCTGCTTCATTTCGCGGCAGGGGTTCAGGACTGGACGCGCCACTACGTGAGCGAGTTCGCCAACGGCCCCACCGGCTGGCTTTTCGGCGTGGGCCTGTTCGGCAACGCTGCGGGCAATGCCCTCGTCGCCTTCGGCCTTTTCTGCCTCCTGCCGCGCGGCGCCGTTCGGGCAGCGGCGACGACGTTATTCCTGTGCGCCGCAGCCGGTCTGGTGCTCGCCGGCGTGTTCGATACCGATCCGCCCGGCGTTGCGATGAGCGCTGCCGGGTTAGTGCATCGCAGCGCCGTTTCCGCCGCCTTTGCCGTCGGCCTTCTGGCCCTGGCGCTCTTCTCCGGCGCCTTCGCCGCGCGACCCGACTGGCGGCTCGCGGCACGCGTTTCCACTAGCCTGACCGCGCTCGCCGCTCTGGCGTCCGTGGCGCTTCTGCTCGCTTTTCTGTTCGGCTGGCGCCCCGGCCTCGTCGAGCGAATCGCGGTCGCACCTTTCCTGGCCTGGGAGTTCTGGGCCGGCGTACACCTCGTCCAATTCGGGGACGGAGCCCGAACTAAGTGAGCAGTCCCATGCCACGCAGGCCGTAGGCCACGCATTGAATCGCCGACGCGACCAGGACCAGCAACGTCAGCGCGGTGCCGAAGAACCGCCCGAACCACCACTTCTGCGTGAACGAGAAGGCGATGCCGTGCAGCAGGCGCCCCAGCAGAAGGGCGGCGCCCATTGCATGCAGCTCCCAGGCGGCGACATGCTGAAATTCGAGGAGCGCCATCATGAGGAGAATCAGCGGCACGTACTCGGCGAAATTGGCATGGCCGCGCATGCGCCGCAGGACGACAGGGTCGCCTCCGTCGCCGAGGCTCACGCGACCGCGCAGCGCGACGACCCGCATGCTGAGAACGAAGAACAGGACCGCAAGCAGGCCGGCATAAAACGGGGTGACGATCATGCGGGCAACTCCGTTTCCAGGGTCAGGTAAAGCAGGACGCCTTCATTCGATGAATCCATCTCGGCCATCGAGCGCAGCGTTGCTACAGGGATGCCGAGCGGTGATCACCTGTGCTATCGACGCGCCAGGGCGAACGCGAAGTCGCGGCCGACATCGCCCTTGATGGCGAGCCAGATCCATGTCATCGCCACGCTTTCGCTGTAGCGCGCGTTCGAAAGCGGTCCGAAGTCGATCGGCTCGAAGCCAAGATCCTCGGCCAGCCGCTTGGCGATGCCTTTGGCCGCGACGTCATCACCGCAGTAAAGCATCATCGGCTTGCCGACCGCGTAGCGCGAATCCTGCATGTTGTTGAAGCCCGTGGTGTTGAATATCTTCACGACCTTCGCGCCCTGCGCCCAGCGTGCGACGCGCTCGCCGCCCGAGCCCTCGGCATGGTCGAGGCCGGCGAGGTTAGGCAGGAGCGGGTTCGTAGCATCCAGCACGACCTTGCCGGCGAGGTTTCCACAAGTTGAGATGGCCTCCTTTGTAACCGGCCATGGCGTCGCAAGCACAACCACTTCGCCCCATTGCGCAGCGTCCTTGTTCGACTCGCGCTTGCCAAAGCGAACTTCGTGCCCCTTTTTCTTCCAGCCCGTTTCCAGGGCCCGGCCAACGTTGCCCGCGCCGATGACGGCAATCTTCATATGTACGTCTCCTTATCGACTCAAAATTCGGGGACGGAGCCCGAACTATCGCAGCGCCATGTCCGCTTTCGGCGGTGGGTTCAACCGCTCAACGCAACACCTCTTATGTTGCCAGATGAGGAGGTTTGCGCTGCATTGGGCGACCAACTGGTTCCAGCGCATCGTCAGTTCGCGGTTCGCTCAATCTGGAAATTGCCATCGGCGTAAAGGAGTGTGCAGCCATCGAGACGCTGATCATCTTCGCCGCCAAAGGCGAATGGGATTCCATCGATTTCCACGACCGTT
>CAYZFN010000140.1:0-9530 GCA_964477695.1 uncultured Enterobacteriaceae bacterium
CCCCGTCGCCGGCTGTTGCCCGCCCTGCTTCGGCGGCACGCCGTAGGCGGCGGTCCAGCCCCAGACCTCCGCGCCCTTGCCCCGGCGCAGCACGCGCTCGCGGTAGATGTCGGCGATCACGTCGCCGTCGCCGCCGAGCAGGGCCTTCGTGGAGCACATCTCTGCGCACGCCGGCAGCTTGCCTTCGGCGAGGCGGTTGCGACCGTACTTCTGGAACTCCGCCTCGCTGCGGTCGGGCTCGGGCCCGCCGGCGCAGAAAGTGCACTTGTCCATCTTGCCGCGCAGGCCGAAGGCGCCCGCCTGCGGGAACTGCGGCGCGCCGAACGGGCAGGCGTAGAAGCAATAGCCGCAGCCGATGCACAGGTCCTTGTCGTGCAGCACCACGCCGTCGTCGGTGCGGTAGAAGCAGTCGACCGGGCAGACCGCCATGCACGGGGCATCCGAGCAGTGCATGCAGGCGACCGAGATCGACTTCTCGGCGCCCACCACGCCATCGTTAATGGTGACCACGCGCCGGCGGTTCACGCCCCACGGCACGTTGTTCTCGTTCTTGCACGCCGTTACGCAGCCGTTGCACTCGATGCAGCGCTCGGCGTCGCACAGGAATTTCATTCTCGCCATGGTCTCTCCTCAGGCCTTTGCCACTTGGCAGATCGTGGTCTTGGTTTCCTGCATCAGCGTGATCCGGTCGTAGCCGTAAGTCGTGGCGGTGTTGACCGCTTCGCCGCGCACGATCGGCGCCGACCCCTCCGGGTAGTAGGGCAGCATGTCCTCTCCCTGCCACCAGCCGGAGAAGTGGAACGGCACGAACACCGTGTCGGGGCCGATGCCCTCGGTCACGTGCGCCTTCACCTTGATGCGCGCGCCCTCCGGCGTCGAGAGCCAGACGTACTCGCCGTTGCGAATGTCGCGGTCGGCGGCCGCCTTCGGGTTGATCTCGACATAGTTCTCCTGCTGCAGCTCGGCGAGCCACTTGTTGGAGCGCGTCTCCTCGCCGCCGCCCTCGTACTCGACGATGCGGCCCGAGGTCAGGATGAGCGGGAACTTTTTCGCCGCGCCGTCCTTGACCGCCTTGTCCTGCAGCGACTTGAAGAGCGTCGGCAAGCGCCAGAGCACTTTCACGTCGTCGTGGGTCGGGTACTTCTCGACCAGGTCCGGGCGCGGCGAGTAGATCGGCTCGCGGTGCTGGGGAATGGCATCCGGCCAGTTCCACACGACAGCGCGCGCCTTGGCGTTGCCGAACGGGCTGCAGCCGTGCTTCATCGCGACGCGCTGGATGCCGCCGGAAAGATCGTTCGCCCAGGTCTTGCCCTCGGCGGCCTGCTTTTCCGCGTCGCTGAGCTCGTCCCACCAGCCGAGCTTCTTCATGAAGGTGTGGTCGAACTGCGGGTAGCCGGTGGTGATGTCGCTGCCCTTAGAGCAGATGCCGTCCTCGGCAAGAAGATTGACGCCGTCCTTCTCCACGCCGAAGAGGGCGCGGAAGGTATGCCCGCCGTCCATCACGTGCTTGTGCGTGTCGTACAGGTTCGGCGTGCCCGGGTGCTTGATCGCCGCCGTGCCGTAGCACGGCCACGGCAGGCCGAAGTAGTCGCCGGTCAGGTCGTAGCCGCTCTTCGCGTCTTTCCCGCCCTTCGCGCGCAGCGTCTTTACGTCGAAGAGATGCATGTTGCGCATATGCGCCTGCAGCCGCTCGGGCGACTGGCCGGTGTAGCCGATCGTCCAGCTGCCCTTGTTGATCTCGTTGCGCAGCACGTCTTCCATCGAAGGCTCGTCCATCCCGCCCTTGCCCTTCACCAGGCGCAGGTTCTGCTTGCCGTCCTTCTTGCCGATGAACTGGTCGGCGAAGCCGAGCTTCTGTGCCAGCTGGTACATGATCATCTGGTCGGTGCGCGAGTCGAACAGCGGATCGATCACCTTCTCGCGCCATTGCACGGAGCGGTTCGACGCCGTAACGGACCCGTCGGTCTCGAACTGCGTCGCGGCGGGCAGCAGGTAGCCGGCGCCATCCGGTTTGGCCTTGGCGAACATCGCCGCGGTGGCCGAGGGGTACGGGTCGATGACGACCAGCAGATCGAGCTTCTTCATCGCCTGCAGCATCTCCAGGCCGCGCGACTGCGAGTTCGGCGCGTGGCCCCAGAAGAGGATCGCGCGCAGGTTGTTGTCCTGATCGATCGCGTCGGTTTTCTCGGTCACGCCGTCGATCCAGCGCGAAACCGTCATCCCGGGCTTGGCCATCATCGCCTCGGAGACATAGCGCTTCTTCAGCCAGTCCAGGTCGACGTTCCACACCTTCGCCCAGTGCACCCAGGAGCCGGGCACGGCCACCGGGTAGTAGGCGGGCAGCGTGTCGGGGTTCGGTCCGAGATCGGTCGCGCCCTGCACGTTGTCGTGCCCGCGGTAGACGTTGCAGCCGCCACCCGAGCGCCCGACGTTGCCGAGCGCGAGCATGAGGATGTTCGTGGCGCGCACGATGGCATTGGCGTTGGTGTGCTGCGTCTGGCCCATCGCCCAGATGACGAAGCCCGGCCGGTTCTCGGCGAGCGTCTTGGCCACGGCCAACACCTGCTCCTCGGGGACGCCGGTGACATCGGCCACCTTGTCCGGCGTCCATTTGGCCATCACGTCCTTGCGCACCTCGTCCATGCCGTAGACCCGGTCATGGATGTACTGCTTGTCCTCCCAGCCGTTCTTGAACACGTGATAGAGCACGCCGAAGAGGAACGCCACGTCGCTGCCGGAGCGGTGGCGCACGTACATGTCGGCCTTCGCCGCGGTACGGGTGAAGCGCGGGTCGACGACGATGACCTTGCAGCCGTTTTCCTTCGCATGCAGCGTGTGGACCATCGACACCGGGTGCGCCTCGCACGCGTTCGAGCCGAGGAACATCAGGCTCTTCGCGTTCTGCTCGTCGTTGTACGAGTTGGTCATCGCGCCGTAGCCCCAGGTCTGGCCCAGGCCGGCGACGGTGGTCGAGTGGCAGATGCGCGCCTGGTGGTCGGTGTTGTTGCTGCCCCAGAGGCGCACCCACTTGCACAGCAGCTGCGACTGCTCGTTGCTGTGCTTGGAAGAGCCGACGACGAACAGCGAGTCCGGGCCGCTCTTGTCGCGGATGTCGAGCATCTTCTTGGAGATCTCGTCGTAGGCCTGGTCCCACGAGATCTTCTGCCACTTGCCGCCCTCGAGCTTCATCGGGTACTTGAGGCGGTGCGAGTCGTGCGTGATGCCGTGCTCGCGCACCGAGGCGCCCTTCGCGCAATGTCCGCCCAGGCTAAGCGGCGAATCGAACACCGGCTCCTGGCGAATCCACACGCCGTCCTGCACCACGGCGTCGATCGCGCAGCCGACCGAGCAGTGCGTGCACACGGTGCGTTTCACTTCGACGTTGCCCGGCTGGTCCTTCGCCTCGGCCTTGCCGATCATCGTGAACGGCAGCTGCGAGGCCGCCGTCATAGCCGCGGCGCCGGCGCCGACGGTAATGCCCGAGCGCTTGAGGAACGCGCGCCGGTCCATGGTCGCTGCGAGCGCGCCCGGCACCACGCGGGAAAGGCGCCCCTGCGGCGCCGAAGTGCTCGTCGCTTTGCGAGTCAGCAGCATGAGCGGTCTCCTCAGACCTTGGTGGTGCGGTAGTAGTTGTCGACGTGCGCGCTGGCCTGATAGCCGCGCGTTGCACGCTTGTCCGTCTGCACGGGATTTGCTGCCGGAGAGTGGGTTTTCGTTGCGACTACCGCTGCGGCCGTGGCGGCGCTGCCGGCGCCGACAGTGAGAAGGAAGTGACGCCGGGAAAAACGCTGCGTGCGCTCGCTCATGCGAAGCTCCTCCGTTCGAATAGTTATCGCGCGGATTCTAGAACATTTCGAAAGCCGCATGCTCCAGCGCGAAGAACGCTTTCGCCAGCCGGGCCACCGGCTTGTAGAACGAGGTGTGCCCGCTCTCCTCTATTGCAGCGCACAAGGGGGCTGCGGCGGGATCGATCCAGCGCGCGAAAAAGCGCTTCTGCCGCTCGAAGCCATGCTGCTGCTCGACGATGAGATAACGCATCGTGTCGCAGAGAGCGGCGATATGGTCTTCAGGCTCGCCGGCATCGTGGCGTCGCGCGAGGCCCAGGGCGGCGAGCTCGCCGCGCAGCCCTGCAAGCGGCACCTCGTTGGTATAGCGCACCGAATAGGCTCCGGAATAAAGGGTGACCGGGGCCTTGCCGGTACCGACGAAGGCGCTTTCGTATTCCTCGCGCATCGTTTTGGCATCGGCCGCGCGCGCCGCCTGGCGGAGGTCGCGCCAGACGGCGGCTATCCGCTCGTCCTCCGGGGCGATGTCAGGTTCGCTGCCGAGGGCCTGCAGCAGAGGCGCATCGGGCGGCGCATAGAACAGCCGCGCGAGGAGGGCATAGAGATTGGCGCGCGCCTGCTCTTCCGGCGGCAGCGTGCGCGCGAACTGCAGCTCTTGATTCATTTCCGGACGTCGAAGATCGTCGCCTCGGCGCGGTTCTCCATCATGTCGACGACCCGGCAGTCGGCGCACATCTGCAGCCGCTTGAGCGCTCCTTCGCCGCCGTACATCGAATGACCGCTCAGCCGGCCGAGCATCGCCTGGACCATCTGGCGGGTGCCGAAGGGCTTGCCGCAGCGCACGCAGGTGAACGGCTCGGCCTCGTGCAACGTCACGGGCTCCTTGGCCTGCGCGCTCAGCGACAACCTCGGAACCAGGCTGATGGCCTGTTCCGGACAAGTGCTCGCGCAGAGGCCGCACTGCACGCAGTTGCGCTCGATGAAGCGCAGGCGCGGCGCATCGGCGGAATCGACGAGCGCCGATTCCGGGCACGCGCCGATGCACGCCTTGCACAGCGTGCAGCTCTCGCGGTTCACACGGATGGCGCCGAAAGGCGCGCCGGCGGCGAGCGCGATCTCCTCTTTGCGTTCCGCAGCCTGCTCGGCGAGGTGCGTGATCGCGAAGTCGAGCGTGGTGCGCTTGTCCGCCGAGAGGTTGAACGTGGCGGCCTTGGCCACGCTCCCGGCGGGTGCGAGGCCCCAGACCGCCGCCGGGTCGCGCAGCAGCCCGAAGTGCGCGCCGCCATAACCGAGGCCGCTCAGGATCGTTTGCCCATGGGCCATCTGCCGCTCGAGCGCGGCGACGTAGCCTTCGTCGACCTTGTCGGTGACGAGCACGCGTACCTGGCTCGCGCCATGGGCGATCGCGGCGAGCAGGAAGTCGATGCCGGTGGCGGCGACGTGGAAGGATTCGAACGGGATCACGCGCGCCGGCAGGCCGCGACGCCGGCCGAGCTCGAGCACTGCCTTGCGACCCTCTTGCACGTCGTGCACGAGCACGCAGGCGTCCTTGCCGCCGGCCGCGCGGTACGCGGACAACATCGTCTTCAGGCGCGCGCCGCGGTCGGGCATGCGCGGATAGGCGTAGCTCATGGCGCCCGAGGGGCACACGGTGGCGCAGCCACCGCAACCGGCGCAGAGATGCGGCTCGACCACCACGCGCTCGCCCTCGGACCGGATGGCGCCGCTCGAGCAGACATCGATGCACTGGTTGCAGCCCGGACGGCCCGCGCGGCTGTGGGCGCAGATCTTCTCGCGGTACTCGAAGAAGCGCGGCTTCTCGAACTCGCCGACCAGCGCCGCGAGCTCGCGCGCAGCGAGCGCCTGCTCGAGCGGATCGCCGCCCGGCGCAAAGTAGCCCTGCGGCAGCGTGGGCCGGCGAATGAGCGGCTCGCGCGAAAGGTCGAGCACGAGATCGAAGCGCTCCTTCCGTTGCGTGTCCTGCCGGGAAAAATCGATCGCGCCAACGCGCCCGCAAGCCGACACGCAATCGCGGTGCGACTTGCATTTCGCAAGATCGACCTGGTAGCCGAAGTCGATTGCGCCCTCCGGACAGGCGCGCACGCAGGCGTTGCAGCGCGTGCAGAGCTCGAGGTCGATCGGGTTCTCCTGGCGCCACTCGATCTCGAAGGCGCCGAGCCACCCGGACAGCTTCACCGTGCCGCCGGACCACACCGGGAAGCGCCGCTCGAGCGGCAGCTCGGCTCCCGGCTCGGTGATGAGCACGCCGACGGACAGCTGCGCGGCGAGCCGCTCGGCCCAGTCGAGCGCCGCGGCCGCCGGGCCGATGATAAGCAGCTCGCCCGCCGACTTGAAATCCACCGCCGGCGCGGGCTGCGGATCCGGCAGCGCCGCCGCGGCGATGAGCGCCGCCATCTTCGGCGTCGCGGCTTTCGCTTCGGCCGACCAGCCGGCGAGCTCGCGCACGTTGACGAACTTCACGCGGGCCTGCGCCCCGGCGCCTTGCGCAAGCTCGTCGAAGAGCGCCGCCTCCTGCGTGCAAGCGACCAGCACGTCGCCTTCGCCGAGCGCCGCCTGGTACGCGGCCGCGTCACGGCGGCAGAGCTGCTCGTGCACGACCAGCGGCGCGTCGGCCTTCAATGCGGTAGCGAGCGCGGCGGCGTCGAGCGCCACCGTGCGGTTGCAGCTGCAGACCTTAAGTGTCTTGCCTTCCAGGCTCATCGGCCTTCGTTTCCTTTGCTTCGATTTCCTGACCCTGCGCTTCCTCGCGCGCCGCCTGCTCCTTCACTTCGAGAGCCTTTCGCTCCTCGGGAGTCATGAGCACGGTGCGCGCCTGATGGAGCTTGGCGAGCATTTCGGGGGGAATCGTATCGCCCGCCGTCCAGTCGCCGGAAAACGGCTCGAAGGGATCGGGCACGTTGAAGTGCGGATCCCGAAAGAGCTTCTTCAGCGCCAGGCGGCGCAGCTCTTCCTTCACCTTCGGCTGCATGAACACGCTGAAGTCCGACTCGGGCGTCAGGCTCTCGACCGGCGGCAGCGGCTTCTGCGGCTCATGGTCCTGCTTCACCTGAGGCGGGGAAGCGTCTGCGGCCTGCTGCTGCTTCAGGCGCGACCAGCGCGCGAGAAAAGGCTCCTTCTCGTCCGGCATCCGCTATACCCGGTCCTTCGGATGCACGAACGAGCGCGGCTTGATGCGCTTCTTCGGCTCCGGACGATAGTTGGCTTCGACGTAGGCTCCGACCCAGGCGTACACCTCGGGCGGCATCGCCACGCCGTCGACCGAGTGGCCGCCGTCCATCCAGCGGCTCGCCTCGGCGAGGCTCACCGTGACGTAAAGCGGCAGCGCGCGATCCTCGTCCATGCGCCAGAGCACGAACACGCGCGGATGATTGCTCGCGACGTTCTCGTAGTAGCCCTCGGTCTCGTCGCGATGCAGCTCGAGCGTGAACCCCGGGTACAGCCATTGCGCGAGACCGTCATGCTCGACAAGCGGCCGCACCCCGCTGCCGTGCTCTCCCGGCACGACGCCAAACGGCTCCCAGACCACGTCGACCCAGCGGCTATTCGCGGGCCGGCGCTGCATGACGACGGCAATCGGGAAACTCGGCTTTGTCACGGCCGGCACTATACCGCGCAATGCTATGATTTCCGCAGAGAAACAGCACGATGAAGAAGGTCATTCCCCTCGTTTCCGCCGCACGCGGCGAGCCCGTACCCGCCTCGGCTCCCGTTTTTGCCGGCGGCCGGTTGGTCGATACGCGCGGCCGGCCGATGCGCGACCTTCGCATCTCGGTCACCGATCGCTGCAACTTCCGCTGCGTTTATTGCATGCCGCGCGAGGTGTTCGACTCGAGCTACCGCTTCCTGCCGCACGCGGCGATCCTGTCGTTCGAGGAGATCGCGCGCCTCGCGCGCGTGTTCGTCGGCCTCGGCGTGCAGAAGATCCGCCTCACCGGCGGCGAGCCGCTCGTGCGCCGCGACCTGTATCGCCTGGTCGCCATGCTCGCGGAGCTGCCGGTCGAAGTCACGCTGACGACGAACGGCTCGCTGCTCGCCAAGCAGGCCGCGGCGCTGAAAAAGGCCGGGCTGAAGCGCGTCACGGTGAGCCTCGACTCGCTCGACGACGCGACCTTCCGCCAGATGAACGACGCCGATTTTCCGGTGACGCGCGTGCTCGAGGCGATCGACGCCGCGGCGCAGGCCGGGCTCGCGCCGGTCAAGATCAACACGGTGGTGAAGCGCGGCGTGAACGACGGCCACCTTCTCGCCATGGCCGAGCGCTGGCGCGGCACCGGCCACATCGTGCGCTTCATCGAATACATGGACGTCGGAGCCACGAACGGCTGGCGCATGGACGAGGTCGTTCCCTCGGCGGAGGTGGTGCGGCGCATTGGCGCGCGCTGGCCGCTCGCGCCGCTCGATGCCCACTATCCCGGCGAAGTCGCCGAGCGGTGGCGCTACCTCGACGGCGCAGGCGAGATCGGCGTCATCTCCTCGGTCACGCAGGCGTTCTGCGCCACCTGCAATCGCATGCGCCTTTCTACCGAGGGCTCGCTCTTCACGTGTCTCTTCGCCCAGTCCGGCCACGACCTGAAGACGCTCGTGCGCGGCGGCGCCTCCGACGAGGCGATCCGGGACGAGATCGCGGCGGTATGGCAGCGGCGCGCCGACCGCTACTCCGAGATCCGCACCGCCGAGACGGCGCGGCAGCGCAAGGTCGAGATGTCCTACATAGGTGGCTAAGCCGAAGCTCAGCAACGCCGCGCGGCCGGCGACCTTCGAGGTCGAGGCGGTCGACGAACGCGGCGAGCGGGTGCCGACCTCGATCGCGGGCGAGCATCCGCTCACCGTCTACGTCGACAAGCGCGAGATCGTGACCCTGATGACGCTCGGGCACGCCCCCGAGGCGCTGGTGATCGGCTACCTGCGCAACCAGCGCCTCGTCGGCTCGCTCGACGAAATCGACTCGGTGCAGGTCGACTGGGAGACCGACTCCGCCGCCGTCGTCACGCGCAAGAAGAAGGACATCCGCGCGAAGACGAAGAAGCGCACGGTGACCACGGGGTGCGGCCAGGGCACGGTGTTCGGCGACCTGATGGCCGAGATCGACGACGTGGTCCTGAATCCGGACGTGCGCCTCGAGGACACGAGGCTCTTCCAGCTGCTCGACAACGTGCGCCGGCACGAGACCATCTACAAGCAGGCGGGCGCGGTGCACGGCTGCGCGCTGGCGACGCTGGAGGGCGCGATCCTCATGTTCGTCGAGGACGTGGGGCGGCACAACGCGGTCGATGCGATCGCCGGCTTCATGTGGCTCGACCGGCTCGAGGGCTCGGACAAGGTGTTCTATACGACCGGGCGGCTCACCTCGGAGATGGTCATCAAGTGCACGCAGATGCGCATCCCCTTCCTCGTGTCGCGCTCGGGACTGACGCAGATGGGCCACGCGATCGCGCAGCGCGTCGGCCTCACGATGCTCGGCCGCGCGAGCGGCAAGCACTACCTCGCCTTTACCGGCCGGGAGCGGCTGCTCAGGACGTCGCCGCAGCCAGCCGCGCTGGCCTAGCGGGGAAGAACAGCGCCGCCGCGAGCACCCCGGCGGCAAGCACCGCCAGCACCAGGAAGACGTTGCGGAACCCGCCCTCGGTGCGGTGCAGCAGCGCGACCAGCGGCACGCCGATCGCCGCGACGCCGAGCGAGACCACATAGCGCACCGCGAACACCCGGGCGCGATACTCGTCCGCG
>CAYZFN010000141.1:0-5900 GCA_964477695.1 uncultured Enterobacteriaceae bacterium
CAGATCGCCGGCTTCGACCACCATCTCGCGAAGCCCTTCGAGCCCGAGACGCTGCTAGGGCTGCTCGCTCAGGTTCCGTCCCACAAGATCTAGTAGCGCGTCGACCGGAAAGGGCTTCTGCAGGCAGCCGGCGCCGAGCACGCGGGCGCCGGTGGCGAGGCCTTCGTAGCCCGTGATGAAGATGATCGGCAGCCGCCGCAGCTCCGCGTCGCCGGAGAGCCCCGCGACGAACTCGAGGCCGTCGCGGTAAGGCAGCGCGACGTCCACCACCACGAGATCCGGCGGCGCCTCGCGCAGCGAGCGCTCGGCGACGATCGCATCCTCGGCGAGACGCACCTCGTACCCCGCGTTGGCGAGATGCAGCTTCAGGAGCTCGCGGATGGCTGGCTCGTCGTCCACCACGAGCACGCTGTGACGGCGCATACCGCGATTGTCCGCGGCCCCGGGCGCCTCGCGTGTCGTAATCCGCTGATTCGCTTGTCGTGGCTTTTCGCGAGCCGGGCGGACTACACACAACGGTGTCACGCATGGCCGGCTCGGCGTGTCTAATATCACGTGAAGGACGCGCGCCACCCGTTCACTCCGTCGGTCATCATGTACGCGCCCGCCGCCGCGGGCGTATACCTGCTTTGGGACCGGGACGTCCTGATCTTCGTCGGCCATGCCCGCTCCCCCGAGACGATCTTCGAGCGGCTGATGGACCACTATTGCGGCCGCGCCCGCCCGTCGCAGGCCACGCACTGCGCATGGGAGCTGGTCGAGGTCGATGCCTGGCTCGATCGCATCAGCCCGCTCGGCGTCGCCGCCGACGCCGAGGCGCCGTCCTTCGCGGAAGCGGATTAGAAGCGCACGTAGCGCGCGAGGATCGGCAGCAGCTCGGCGGTGAGGTGGCGCTTCGAGACGAACGCCTCGGCGCCGGCGTCGATAGCGGCGAGCCGCAGCGCCTCCGAATCCTGCATCGACATCACGACCACGGGACAGCGCGGATAGCGCCGGCGCAGCTCGCGCGTGGTCTCGATGCCGTTCGGTCCGGGCAGCTCGACGTTGACCAGCGCGAAATCGAGCGGCTCCTCGCCCGCGCGCTCGAGCGCCTCGGCCATGTCATGCGCCTCGCGCAGGTTGAGCGGCGCGAGCAGGCGGCTCAGCCAGTCGCGCAATGCGGCGCGCATCTCCTGATGGTCCTCGACGACGAGCGCGCGCGCGGGCATGCACGATGCTAGAGAGGCGCGGCAGCGAATGTCAGTCGGGAGGAGGCGCAACCTGTCGTCCGGCGCCGCCCGACAGCGACCGCGTAGTCCTGCCGGACTACGCCGCGCGTCACCGCATTTCGATGAACGGTCGTATGATGTCGACCGTGCTGTAGCCTACCTCCTACAGCGCGGGACAAGCGGCCAGCCCGCTGTTAGCAGCGCCGTCCGAGAGACCGACTCGCATGAGGAGCCGGTCCACGGTAGCGCCAAACAAAGTGCAGTCGCCGTCTGATCGCCGAGGCGCAGTACCGGAGGGCACGACTAGCGGTCGTGCCCTCTTTCTCCTCTCACTCCAGGGAAACGATGCCGCGCTGGATGGCGAACTTGACGAGCCCGGCGACGTCGCGGATGCCGAGCTTCTCGACCAGGCGCGCGCGGTAGGTCTCGACGGTCTTCTGCGAGAGCGCGAGGCGCTGCGCAATCTCCGCGCCGGTGCGCCCCTCGGCGAGCAGCTGCAGCACCTCCCGCTCGCGGGCCGAGAGTCGCGCCAGCGGATCGCGCTTCTCCTCCGCGGTGTAGTCGTCGATCACGACATCGGCGACCTTCGGGCTGAGGTAGCGCTGCCCGGCGTACACCGCGCGGATCGCATCCACCACTTCCTTCGCCGCCGAGCGCTTCACGACGTAGCCCGAGGCGCCCGCCTTGAGCGCGCGGCGCACGTACTCGCGCTCGGCATACATGGAGAGCACGATCACCCGGCACGGCGTGGCGCGCTCGAGGATGGCGCGCGTCGCGTCGGCGCCGTTCAGCTCGGGCATCGACAGGTCCATGAGCACCACGTCGGGCTCGGCCTCGCGCGCGAGCCGCACCGCCTCGCGGCCGTCGGGCGCCACGGCGACCACCTGCATGTCGGGCTGCGCCTCGATGAGATGCTTCAGCCCCTCCGCCACCACGCCGTGATCGTCGGCGATGAGAATCTTGATCGGCATCAGAAAGGCACGGTAGCACGAAGCACGGTGCCCGTCCCGCGCGCGCTCGTGATTTCGACTCGCCCGCCGGCCGCCTCGGCCCGCTCGCGCATGGTGGTCATGCCCCAGCGGCTGGCGCGCGCCTCGGCAGCGGCTGCGTCGAAGCCCGCGCCGTCGTCGCCGATCTCCACCGTCATCGCCTCGGCGCTCGCCGACACGGTGATGCGCACGCCCTTGGCGTTGGCGTGCTTGGCGACGTTGTGCAGCGCCTCCTGGGCGATGCGGAACAGCGCCACGGCGGCGTCGCGACGCAGCTGGCGGTTCTTCTCGCGCGCCTCGTCCTGGAAGTCGACCGCGATGCCGGTGCGCTTGAAGAACTCCTCGGCGTACCAGCCGAGCGCCGCGCCGAGGCCGTACTCCTCGAGGAGCGGCGGGCGCAGGTCGGCCATCACGTTCTCGATCGACTGCAGCGTGCCGTCGACCAGCGCGAGCGAGTCGCGCAGGCGCACGCGCACGTCCATCGGCGCATGCTCGCCGAGCGCGCCGAGCACGATGTCGAGGTTGATGTTGAGCGCCGAGAGGTTCTGGCCGACCCGGTCGTGCAGCTCGCCGGCGATGCGCCGGCGCTCGGCTTCCTCGGCCTCGACCAGGCGGCGCGACAGCGCCTGCAGGCTGCTCGCCGCGGCGCGCAGCGCCTGCTCCGAGGTGCGGCTCTCGGTGACGTCGAGGCAGGCGCCGAGCAGCTTGATCGGCCTGCCGTTCGCGTCGCGCACCACCTCGCAATGGCTGCGCAGCCATCGCAGCGCGCCGTCGGGTCGCAAGATCCGCTCCTCGCTGCTGAAGGGATGGCCGTCGATCAGCGCGCGCGCCACCCGCTCGCCGCTGTGCTGACGGTCCCCGGGGTGCACGCGCTCGAGGTAGCTCTCGAAGCTCGGCTGGAAGCTCGAGGGCTCGACGCCGTAGAGGCGGTAGAGCTGCTCCGACCAGGTGAGCCGGCCGCTCGCCGGGTCCCATTCCCAGCAACCGAGCCCCGCTATGTTCTGCGCCTCCTGCAGGAGCTTTCTCTGCTCGGCGAGCGCCTGCTCGGTCAGCTTGCGCTCGGTGATGTCGGTGGCGATGCCGCCAATGGCGCTGACACGGCCCTCGGGGTCGAAAAGCGGAAACTTGACGACCAGGCTCACGTGCTCGCCATCCATGTAGCGCGCGCGCTCCTCCGCCTCGAGCGGCCGGCGGCCGGCGAGGACTTCGGCGTCGTTCGCGCGGAAGACGTGCGCCTGCCCGCGCGGGAAGAGCTCCGCGTCGGTGCGGCCGAGCACCTGCTCGGGGCGCAGGCCGAAGCGCTCGAGGAATTGCCGGTTGGCGAAGCGGTAGCGGCCGTCGAGGTCCTTGATGAACATGAGCGCCGGGCTGTGGTCGGCAAAGGCGCGCAGCCGCGCCTCGCTCGTTTCCACGCGCTCGCGGCTGCGCCGCAGCTCGGTCATGTCGCGCGTCACCTTGGCGAAGCCGCTGACCGCGCCGGAAGGGTCTCGCAGCGCGGTGATCACCACGTCGGCCCAGAAGCGGCTGCCGTCCTTGCGCAGCCGCCAGCCTTCGTCGGCGATGCGACCCTCGCGCTCCGCATGCCGAAGCAGCTCCTCGGGCTTGCCGGTGGCGCGGTCTTCGGGCGCGTAGAAAGCGGAGAAATGCTTGCCGAGGATCTCGGCGGCGGTGTAGCCCTTTATGCGCTGCGCGCCCGCGTTCCAGCTCACGACCCGGCCCTGCGGGTCGAGGAGGAAGATCGCGTAGTCGCTGACCGTCTCGACGAGCAGGCGGAACTGGGCATCCGCCGGATCGGCGCCGGCGCCGAGCTCGGCGATGCGCGAATCGGGTTCCATGGCTGCGGCGATGATACTCCGCGACCCCTTTGTAGTTGAATCGCTACAGAAATTTCAGGAATTTTGCGAAGCGTTGGGCAGGCACGACGCCCATCCTTTTGCTATCGTGCGCCGGACACCAAGTCGAAAACGGTTATGTCCCGCAAAAAAGAAGATCTGATCCGCAAGCTCGTGCAGATCCAGGAGCAGGCGCGCATCACGATGGAAGAGCTGCCGGCGACGCAGAAGCTGGCGCGCGACCGCCTGAAGCTGATCGTCGGCCTCGCGGGCTACGTGGCGACCGCCATCCAGCTCGACGGCCAGCAGCAGCCCGCCGAGGTCGCGGCGATCCCGGAAGAAATCCCGAGCAAGACGCTGCAGTAACATCGCGCGGATGGTCTCCGCGCAGGATGTCCGCGCCGCCGCCGGGCGCATCGCCGGCGCCGTAGAGCGCACGCCTTTCCTGCCGAGCCGCACCCTGTCGCGCCTCGCCGGCTGCGAGGTGTTCCTCAAGTTCGAGAACCTGCAGTTCACCGCCTCGTTCAAGGAGCGCGGCGCGCTGAACAAGCTGCTGTCGCTCGGTCCCGCGGAGCGCAAGCGCGGCGTGATCGCCATGAGCGCCGGTAACCATGCGCAGGCCGTGGCGTACCACGCGGCGAGGCTCGGCATACCGGCCGTGATCGTCATGCCGCGGGGCTCGCCGAATACCAAGATCAAGAACACCCGCGTGCACGGCGCGGAGGTCGTGCTCGAAGGCGAGTCGCTCGCCGATGCGGGCCACCACGCGCACGAGCGCGCGAAGCGCGACGACCTGGTGTTCGTCCATCCCTACGAGGACGAGCTGGTGGTCGCCGGCCAGGGCACGGTGGGCCTCGAAATGCTGGAGGCCGTGCCGGATCTCGACATGCTGATCGTGCCGATCGGTGGTGGCGGTCTTATCTCGGGCATCGCCATAGCGGCGAAGGCCCTGCGCCCGCAGATTCGCATCGTCGGCGTCGAGTCGAGGAACTACCCATCGATGCACCAGCGCCTTGCCGGCGAGCCGATCCGGGTCGGCGGCGACACCATCGCCGAAGGCATCGCGGTCAAGGACGTCGGCGACATCGCCTTCGACATCATCCGCCGCCACGTGGAGGACGTGCTCGTGGTCGAGGAGGAGACGATCGAGCGCGCGGTGGTGGCACTGATCGAAATCGAGAAGACGGTTGCCGAGGGCGCCGGCGCGGCGGCGCTCGCCGCGCTGCTCCAGCACCGGGAGCGCTTCGCCGGCAAGCGCGTCGGTCTCGTCGTCTCGGGCGGCAACATCGACAGCCGCGTGCTCGCATCGGTGCTGATGCGCGGCCTGGTGCGCGACCAGCGGCTGGTGCGGCTGCGCGTCACCGTGCGCGACGTGTCGGGCAGCCTCGCCAAGGTCGCCGGCGTCATCGCCGAAGCGGGCGGCAACATCGTCGAGGTGGCGCACCAGCGCATCTTCAGCACCGCCTCTGCACGCGCCACCGACATCGAGTTCCTGATCGAGACGCGCGACCGCGAGCACAGCGAGTCGCTGGTGCGCCTGCTTCAGGAAGCCGGCGTCAACGTCTCCGTTTCCTAGATCGGGGACGGAGCCCGAACTGATCCTACTTTCGCCGACGCTGTGTCTTGCGCGAAGGCGCAGTCTCCGGGAGATCGGTCTCCGCTTGGCCGGCCTTTTGCAGATCGTTATCGGTAACTCCGAGACGGGCCTCTTCGGCCTGATCGAGCCCGGCGCCCAGTCCGGCCTCGTCCGCACCGACCACGCGGTCTAATCCGCGGTCCGAATTCGGGCGCACGCGCGGCTCGCGGCCGGCGCTCAGGTGCTCGCCGGTGCCGCTCGCGTCGCTGTTCTCGTCCATCTCGTTGTCGCCGAC
>CAYZFN010000142.1:0-17736 GCA_964477695.1 uncultured Enterobacteriaceae bacterium
GCGCCGATGCAGTGCAGCTCGCCGCGCGCGAGCGCGGGCTTGAGCATGTTGCCGGCATCGATCGCGCCTTCCGCCTTGCCGGCGCCGACCATGGTGTGCAGCTCGTCGATGAAGACGATGGTGTTGCCTTCGTCGCGCGCCAGCTCCTTCAGAACAGTTTTCAATCTTTCCTCGAACTCACCCCTGTACTTGGCGCCGGCAAGCAAAGCCGCCATGTCGAGGTTGAGCAGCCGCTTGTTCTTCAGCGACTCGGGCACCTCGCCATTGACGATGCGCTGCGCGAGCCCCTCGACGATCGCCGTCTTGCCGACGCCCGGCTCGCCGATCAGCACCGGGTTGTTCTTCGTGCGCCGCTGCAGGATCTGGATGCAGCGCCGGATCTCGTCGTCGCGGCCGATGACCGGGTCGAGCTTGCCTTGCTTCGCCCGTTCCGTTAAATCCAGCGTGTACTTGCCGAGCGCCTGGCGCTGCGATTCGTCGGCTTGGGAAGACACGTTCTCGCCCCCACGTACGTCCTGAATGGCTTTTTCCAGCGCCGCCCGGGTGACGCCGGCCGTCTTGAGGAGGCGCCCGGTCTCTCCCTTGTCGCCGGCGGCGGCAACCAGGAACAGCTCCGAGGCGATGTACTGGTCGCCGCGCTTCTGCGCTTCCTTGTCGGCGACGTTGAGAAGCTGCGTGAGCTCGCGCGAGATCAGCACCTCGCCCGGCGTGCCCTCGACCTTGGGCAGGCGCCCGATCGCCTCGTTAAGGCTTTTCTTAAGGAGGCCGGCATTGCCGCCCGCCTTGGCGATCAGCCCGGCGGCGCCCTCGTCCTCGAGCAGCGCGGCGAGCAGGTGCTGCGGCTCGAGGTATTGGTTATCGTTGCCGAGCGCCGCGCTCTGCGCCTCGGCGAGCGCCTCCTGCAGCTTGGTGGTGAACTTGTCGAAACGCATCTGGTTGATCCTCAGGGTCTTTGTCTCAACTTACCCGGCGAAGATGGGGCCATAACCCCGGTATTCAAGGGAAAATCACGCCATGGAACGCCGTACCCGGTTTCACATCGCCTACGTCATCTTCGCCGTGGTCGCCATGATCTTCATCCAGGAGGCCTGGCAGCGCGCGCAGACGATCGAGGTCGTGCCCTACAGCGAGTTCGAGAAGCTGCTCGCCGGCCACAAGATCGAGGAGGTGGTGATCTCCGACCAGCGCATCACCGGCAAATTCACCGCCCGGGAAGGCGGCAAGACGGTCGCGGTCGCGAACCTCGTGCCACCCGAGCTTGCCGACCGGCTGGACAAGTATGGCGTCAAGTACACCCGCGTCTACGAGAGCACGCTGCTGCGCGACGTGCTGGCATGGGTGCTGCCGGCGCTCGTTTTTTTCGGCGTGTGGTACCTGCTCGCGCGGCGCATGAGCCAGGGACTGGGCGGCGGCTTCATGAGCATCGGCAAGAGCCGCGCCAAGATCTACGTCGAGAACAAGACCGGGGTCACGTTCGCCGACGTCGCGGGCGTCGACGAGGCGAAGGCCGAGCTGCAGGAAGTGGTCGAGTTCCTCAAGGACCCGAAGAAGTACGGCCGCCTCGGCGCGCGCGTGCCGAAGGGCGTGCTGCTGGTCGGCCCGCCGGGCACCGGCAAGACGCTGCTCGCGCGCGCGGTGGCGGGCGAAGCGGGCGTGCCGTTCTTCTCGATCTCGGGCTCCGAGTTCGTCGAGATGTTCGTCGGCGTCGGCGCGGCGCGCGTGCGCGATCTCTTCGAGCAGGCACGGCCGAAGGCGCCGGCGATCATCTTCATCGACGAGCTCGATGCGCTCGGCCGCGCGCGGGGCGCCGGCGCGTTCGGCGGCCACGACGAGAAGGAGCAGACGCTGAACCAGCTGCTGGTCGAGCTGGACGGCTTCGACTCGTCGAGCGGCCTAGTGCTGCTCGCGGCGACCAACCGGCCGGAGATCCTCGATCCGGCGCTGCTACGCGCCGGGCGCTTCGACCGCCAGGTGCTGGTCGATCGGCCGGAGCGCGCCGGCCGCGCGCAGATCCTCAAGGTGCACGCGAGGAAGATCAAGCTCGCGCCGGGCGTCGATCTCGAGCAGGTGGCGGCGCTCACGCCCGGCTTCACCGGCGCGGACCTCGCGAATCTCGTGAACGAGGCGGCGCTGCTCGCCACGCGCCGCGGCGCCGATGCGGTGACGATAGAGGACTTCAACGTGGCGATCGAGCGCATCGTGGCCGGCCTGGAGAAGCGCCAGCGCGTGCTCAACCGCCAGGAGCGGCGCGTGGTCGCGCACCACGAGCTCGGCCACGCGGTCGTCGCCATGGCGCTGCCCGGCACCGACCCGGTGCACAAGGTGTCGATCATCCCGCGCGGTGTCGGCGCGCTCGGCTACACGATCCAGCGCCCGACCGAGGACCGCTTCCTCATGACGCGCGAGGAGCTGGAGAACAAGATGGCGGTGCTGCTCGGCGGCCGCGCCGCCGAGGACGTGGTGTTCGGGCATACCTCGACCGGCGCGGCGGACGACCTGGCCAAGGTGACCGACATCGCGCGCAGCATGGTGATGCGCTACGCCATGGTCGGCTCGCTCGGCCACGTGTCCTACGAGGAGGAGCGGCCGCCGTTCCTCGGCGGGCCGCTGCCGCAGGGCCATCGCGAGTACAGCGAGGCGACGGCGCGCGAGATCGACGTCGCGGTGCGCGAGGTCGTCGAGGCTGTCTACCAGAAGGCGCGCGGCATCCTGGTGCGCGAGAAAGCGATCCTCGAGCGCTGGGCCGAGCGCCTGCTCGAAAAAGAAACGCTCGGCGAAGCCGAGCTCGCCGAGATCGGCCGTGCCGTCGCGCCGGCCTAGCCGCCCGACTTGACGCTGCGCTACCAGCTGAAGGTGTTGGGCGAGGCGCTCGGCGGCCTGGGCGCGGCTGCGTTGCTGCTCGCACTGGTCGTCGCCTGGATGCTCGCCGGCCTCCTCGGACACGACCCGTGGAAGCCCGACGAGGCGTACACCTTCGGCCTCGTCTATCACATCGTGCAGACCGGCGACTGGCTCGTGCCCACGCTCGCCGGCGAGCCGTTCGTCGAAAAGCCGCCGCTCTTCTTCTGGACCGCCGCGCTGTTCGCGCGTGCGTTCGGCGACGTGCTGCCGCTGCACGACGCGGCGCGCCTTGCCGCGGCTTTTTACGTCGCGCTAACGCTTCTCTTCACGTGGCTCGCCGCCGACCGGCGACCGGCCGCGCCGCTCCTTCTTGCCGGCTGCCTCGGCTATCTCGAGCACGCGCACCAGCTCGTGACCGACAACGCGCTGCTCGCCGGCGTTGCGATCGGCCTTTACGGGCTGCGCGAGCGCCGCGGCCTTGCGCTCGGCACCGGCGCCGGCATCGCGTTTCTCTCCAAGGGATTGATCGGACCGGGCATCCTTGGCTTGACGGCGCTCCTCCTGCCGATCCTTCCCGGATGGCGCGGCACATGGCGGCGCTGGCCCGCGGCGCTCGTCGCGTTTGCGCCGTGGGCGTTCGTCTGGCCGTTCCTTCTCTATCGCCATTCGCCGGCGTTGTTCAATCAATGGTTCTGGGTCAACAACATCGGCCGGTTCGACGGCGCGGTGGAACTGGGCGGCGTACTCGATCACTGGCATTACGCGAAGGCGCTGCCCTGGTTCGCGTTTCCGGCGTGGCTGCTTGCCCTCTGGACGCTCTTGCGCCGGCCCGGGGTTCCGGAAGTGCAGCTCAGCTTCCTCGCCTTCGCGGTGACGCTCGCCGTGCTGAGCGTTGCTGCCTCCGCGCGCACGATCTACGCCCTGCCGATGCTGGTTCCGCTCGCGCTGCTCGGCTCGGTCGAGCTCGAGACGCTGCCGCGCTGGCTCGCCTGGCCGCTCGAGAATGTGCCGGTGTGGGCGGCCGCGCTCGCCGCCGTCGCGCTATGGGCGGGCTGGCTCGCCTACGTCGGCGGCTGGCGTCCGGCGATCCTCGAGCAGCTCGTGCCGGGATTCGCGCCGCGGCTCGAGCCGCGCTTCTTCGCCGCTGCCCTCGCGCTGACGGTGCTCTGGGCGTTTGCGCTCGCGCTTGAGCCCCGCTTGCCGGTACGCTGGCTCGCATCGCTCACGCTGGTGTGGGGGCTCGTCATGACGCTGTGGCTGCCGATGATCGACTACGGCAAGACCTACCGCGGCGTGGCGCTCGACCTGCAACGGCACCGGCCCGCCGTTGCCGGCTGCGTCGCGAGCCGCAACCTGAGCGAGCCGCAGCGCGCGATGTTCCATTACTTCGCCGGGCTGATCACGCTGCGCGAGGGCACGCCGCAGGCCGGGGAATGCCGGCTGCTGCTCGTGAATTCGTCGGCCGACCGCCAGCCGTCGACCGATCCGCAATGGCAGCTCGCCTGGCGCGGCAGCCGGCCCGGCGACCGCAAGGAATGGTTCTGGCTATTCGTCCGCGCCTAGCGCCGCGCGCCGCTGCGGATCGCCGTCCATGCCGTCGTAGACGATCCACTCGAAGCTGCCCTCGCTCGACACCACGCGCGCCGGGTGGCCCATTACCACCGCGCGCGGCGGCACCGGGCGGGTGACGATCGAGCCGGGAAAGATCACCGCGTCGTCGCCGATCGTGATCTTGCCGACGATCATGGAATGAGCGCCGACGAACACGCGGTTGCCGATCGTCGGCCGGCCGCGCTCCTCGCCTTTGCCGGCGATGCCCAGCGTCACATTGTGCTCGATGGTGCAGTTCTCGCCGATCGCGCCATGGCTGAGGATGATGCCGCCGAAGCTCGGCAGATAGAGGCCAGCGCCGACCTCGCAGTCGCGCGGGATGCAGATGCCGGTGAAGATCTCGACCGCCTTCTGCGCCAGCGCGGCGAGCGCCCGCGCCGCGGTCTGCAGCACGCCTTCGGGGAGCGTGTCGACAAAGGCGTGCGACACGCGGTACACCGCGCTCGCCCAGAACCCCTGCGTGAGAAAGATCGTCGCCGCCGCGGAGCGGCCGGCCGCCCGGTAGCGCCGGTAATCGAGATAGAGCAGCCGCCACCAGCGTACCCGGCGAGCGGGGCTGGCGCGCGCGCCGCCCGGCTTGGTGACGGCGTCGGCGGCGTTCATGCGGCGCCGGTGTGGGTCCTTGCCAGGATGGCGCGCACCTCGCCCGCCGCATCGGCGAAGCGCTCGACCGTCGAGAAGCAAGGGTTCTTGGCGAGCTGACGCGCGAGCACCGGACCCTGGCCCTGCCCAACCTCGAAGGCGAGCCAGCCGCCCGGCTTGAGGAAGCTCGGCGCCTGGCGCACGAGCTTGGCCAGTATGGAGACACCGTAGATGCCGCCGTTGAACGCCGCCTCGGGCTCGAACAGCGAGATCTCGGGATGCATCGTCTTGACCTTGGCCGTGGAGATGTACGGCGGATTGCAGCTCACCACATCGCAGGCCTGCAGGAATCCCGGGGCCTGGAACGGCTCGAACAGGTCGCCGACGCGGAACTCGACGCGCGCGCCGAGGCCGGTGTACTCGGCGTTCCGGCATCCGAGCGCGACGGCTTCCGGCGAGAGATCCGAAGCGAACAGGCGCGCACGCGACTCGTAGTAGGCATAGGCGAGCGCCAGGTTGCCGCTGCCAGTGCACACGTCGAGCACGCGCGCTTCGCCTTCACGCTCGGCGACGCAGCGGATCTTGGCGAGCGCCGCGCGACCGAGGATCTCGGTCTCCTTGCGCGGGATGAGCGCCGTCGGCGCCGCGAGGAGCTCGAGCCCCATGAAGCTCTGGCGGCCGGTCAGATGGGCGAGCGGCACGCCCGCGCGCTTGCGCTCGATCAGCGCCTTCAGGCGCTCATGCGCGGCGGCATCGAGCTCGGGCAGCGCGGCGCGCTCGGCGCGGCTTACCGAGACCGGCGCGCCGCAGGCCGCGCGCCATAGCGCGCACAGCACGCCTTCGGCGGTTTCCTCGGGCTTGTCCGGAAGCGGGATCCAGAAATGCTGCACTTCGGCGAGCAGCGCGGAAAACGTGGACGCAGCTTGGCAATCCTGCATCGGGCCATTAAATGCCGCGGCGGCGCCTTGTCGCTAGCTTGGCGACCCCCCGCGGGCTTAGACCGGACGGGCTAGTGCTTCCAGCGCTCGGCGGCCTCGTCGTCCGAGACACGGGCCTCGACCCACGAGGCGCCTTGCGCGCGATGCTCCTTCTTCCAGAAGGTCGCGCGGGTCTTCAGGTAATCCATGATGAACTCGCAGGCGGAGAACGCATCGCCGCGATGCTCGCTCGCCACGGCGACGAGCACGATTCGCTCGCCCGGGGCGAGATCGCCGTAGCGGTGGATCACCGTGCAATCGAGCACGTTCCAGCGTCCGCGCGCCTCCTCGACGATCGCCGCGATCGCGCGCTCGGTCATGCCGGGATAGTGCTCGAGCGTCATGCGAACCTCGCGCACCAGCCCGACGAACGACGCGACGGCGCCGATGCTGTCGCTCGCCGAGATCGCCTTCACTTCCCGGGACAGGTCGAAATCCTCGCGCTGCACCGAGACCTTCATCCGCCGGTCACCGGTGGAAAGAAGGCCACTTCGTCGCCCGCGCGGATCGCCGCCGAAGCGGGCGCCATCTCCTGGTTGACCGCCGTGCGCAGCGCCTTCTTCTCGCCGAGCGCGCTTTCGTAGCTCGTGCCGCGGCCTCGCAGATGCGCGCGCAAGGCGCCGACGGTCGCCACGCCGGGCGGCAACTCCACGTCGAGAGCGCTGGTGCCGAGCTGCTCGCGCAACCCGGCGAAGAAAAGCACCGTCACTTTCACCTGAAGAGCTCCGAATAAGGCACGAAGCGCACCGTCTCGCCTTTGCGGATCGCCTGCCCGGCGGGATTGTCCACCAGGCCGTCGGCCCACGCGGTCGAGGTGAGCACGGCGGAATCCTGCGTCGGGTAGAGGTCGAGGCCGCCCTGCGCGTTCCATTTTACGCGCAGGAATTCGCGCCTCGCGTCCGGCTCGGGCCACTCGAAGTCGGCGCGCGCGGCGACGCCTTTGGCTTCTACGGAAGAAATTCCCTGCGTGCGCATCAGGAACGGCCGAACGAAGATCAGGAAAGTGACGAAGCTCGAGACCGGATTGCCCGGCAGGCCGATGAACACCGAGCGGCCGAGCGTGCCGAACGCGAGCGGCCGTCCCGGCTTCATGGCGATGCGCCACATGAGCAGCTTTCCTTCCGCTTCGACCGCAGGCTTCACGTAGTCGGCCTCGCCGACCGAGACGCCGCCCGAGGTGACGACGATGTCGCATTCCGCCGCCGCGCGGCGAAGGACTTCGCGCGTCGCCGCGAGGCTATCCGGAACGATGCCGTAGTCCTTCATCATGCAGCCGTAAGTCTGCGCCAGCCCGCGCAGCGTGAAGCGATTGGAGTTGTAGATGCGTCCCGGCGCGAGCGGCTCGCCGGGCATGACGAGCTCGTCGCCCGTGAAGAAGAGACCCAAGCGCACTCTTCTGAACACCGCAAGCTTGCCGATGCCGACCGAGGCGGCAAGGCCCGTGTCCTGCGGCTCGAGGCGCTTGCCGGCGGCGAGAATCTCGGCGCCGGCGCGGATGTCGGAGCCGACGCGGCGGATCCACTCGCCGCGCTGCGGCGCCTTCTGCAATGTGACTTCGCCGCCCGCGACGCCCGCGTGTTCCTGCATCACGACGGCGTCCGCGCCAGGGGGGATCGGCGCGCCGGTAAAGATACGCGCCGCCGTGCCGGGCTCGAGCGGCCGGCCGACCGAGCCGGCCATGATCTTCTGCGCCACCTTGAGCTTGAGCCCGTCGGCCAGGCGCACGGCGTAGCCATCCATCGCGCTGTTGTCCATGGGCGGCACGTTCATGCTCGAGCGCTGCGCGCGCGCGAGCACGCGCCCGGTCGCCTCGAGCGTCGCCACTTCCTCGATATCGCCCACCGGGCGCGCTCCGGCGAGCATCTGCGCGAGCGCTTCGTCGACCGAGAGCAGGCCTTTGTTCATTGCAGTCTGAGGTGCGCCAGGATGAACGACGCGATCATTGCGTCGTCGTTGAGGTCGAGCACCGGCAGCCGCGTTTCCACTTTGCTGTCACTCGCCACGGCGACGATGTGCTTGTCGTTCGGATGCAGCAGCGGCTCGCCGGTGACGCGCCGCCACACTTCCAGCTTGGGAATCGCCGCGTGTTTGAAACCTTCGACGATCACGAGATCGCAGGGCGAAAGGCGCTTCACCTGCTCGTCGAAAGCCGGCTCCGGTGCGCCGCGCAGCTCGTGCATCAACACCCAACGGCGCGACGAGGTGACGAGCACCTCGGCGGCGCCGGCATGGCGGTGGCGATAGGAGTCCTTGCCTGGCTGGTCGACATCGAACGTATGGTGGGCGTGCTTGACGAGCGACACGCGCAGGCCGGCGCCCGCGAAGCGCGGAATGAGCTTCTCGATGAGCGTCGTCTTGCCGCTTCCCGACCAGCCTGCAAAACCGAAAACTTTCACAGGCTCGGGATTTTATCAGCGGCCTTTCATACGGCATCTCCTGATAAGCGGCCGTCCTCGAGACGCAGCCGCGCCACGCCGGGCAAGGAAATCACATCCTGGTCATGGCACGCCACTATCACGGTGCGCCGCTCGTCGCGCAGCTGCGCGAGCAGGTCGAGCGTCTGCGCCCGACCCTGCCGATCCAGGTGGCTGGTCGGCTCGTCGAGCAGGATCAGGTCGGGCCGCAGAGCGCGCACGCGGGCAAGCGCGGCGCGCTGCTTCTCGCCGCCGGAGAGACTCGCCGGGGGCGTGGCGCGCCGGGCCGCGAGCCCCGCCCATGCGATGGCCTCGCCGGCGCGCAGGTAGCGCTCCTCTTCCGGCACACCGCGGCACCTCAACCCGTACTCCATGTTGTGCCACAGGCTGGTGTGGAACAGATACGGATGCTGATGGACGTAAACGATCGCCTGGCGCAGACGTTCCGGGTAGCGAGGCGCGAAATCCGCCGGCGTGTCGCGAAAGACGAATGTCCCTGCCTGCGCGGTCTCGAGTCCGGCCAGCATGCGCAGCAACGTGGTCTTTCCCGACCCGTTCGGCCCGGTGAGGACGTAGCTGCACCCTTGTTCGATATCCAAGCGCTCGATGGCGAAGAGCGCGCGTGCGCCGAAACGCTTGCGAACGCCGGCGAGCGAGACAAGCGCGCTCACCGCAGCCCGCCCTTGCCTTGCAGCAGCGCGAGAGCAATGTTGACGCCCAGCGCCACCGCCATCAGCACGATGCCGAGCGCAATGCCCTCCGCGAAGTCGCCCTTGCTCGTCTCGAGCGCGATCGCGGTGGGAATGTTGCGCGTGTAGCCCTCGATGTTGCCGCCCACCATGATCGCCGCGCCGACCTCCGAGACGACGCGGCCGAAGCCGTTGACGACCGCCGCCAGAACGCCGAACCGGACTTCCCAGAGCGTGGTTCCGGCGGCGCGCAGCCGCCCGGCGCCGAGGCAGCGCGCCGTCTCGTAGACACGCGCGTCACCGCCCTGGACCGCGGAGATCGTGAACACCACGAGGATCGGAAGCGCGATCAGCACGTAGCCCAGGATGATCGCGCTGGGCGTGAACAGCAGGTCGAGCACCCCGAGCGGGCCGCGGCGCGAAAGAAGCATGTAGACGACCAGGCCGACGACCACCGTCGGAAAGGAAAGCAGCGCCTGAACGAACACCACGAGTGCGCGCTGACCCGGGAAGCGTCGCTTCGCGAGCAGGAAGCCGAGCGCGATCGACGGCGGCGCGACCAGCGCAATGGCGACGAGCGAGGTCCACAGCGAGAGCCAGATCGCCTCGACAAGCCGCCGGTCGCCCGCGAGGAGCAGCTCGAAGGCGCGCCGTGTCGGCTCGAGCAGATCCAACTATCTTTTGTAGTCCGGGAAGAAGAGCTGTGCGCCCTTCGGCCGGTAATCGGCGATCGCCTGCTGGCCTTCGGGAGAGGTCAGCCAGTCGATGAAGGCCATTGCGCCCGCGTAGTTGATGCTCGGGTACTTCTTCGGATTCACCGCGATCACGCCGTACGGATTGAGCAGGTTCTTGGCGCCCTCGACCATGATCTCGAGGCCGGTCTTGCCCTTGTAGGTCGCGTACGTGGCGCGATCGGTGAGCGTGTAGCCCTGCTTTTCCGCCGTCAAGGTCAGCGTCTGCCCCATACCTTGGCCGATGGACAGGTAGTGCGGCCCCTTCGGGTCGACACCGGCTTCCTTCCACAGCTCGAGCTCCTTCTTGTGGGTCCCCGAGTCGTCGCCGCGCGAGACGAACACCGCATTGGACGAATGGATCTTCCTGAGCGCGGTGTCGAGGTCCTTCATGCCGCGGATGCCGGCCGGATCGGACCGCGGCCCGACGATGACGAAGTCGTTGTACATCAGGTCGCGGCGATCCACGCCGTGGCCTTGCTTCACGAACTCGTCCTCGGCGGCGCGCGCGTGGACCATGATCATGTCGACGTCGCCGTTCTCGCCGAGCTTGATCGCGTTGCCGGTGCCGACCGCGGTGTAGCGCACCTTGCAGTGGCACTTCGCCTGGTACTTCGGCAGCAGGTACTGCAGCAGGCCCGAATTGTCGGTGCTGGTGGTGGTCGCCATCCGGATGTCCAGGCCGGCGGCCGCCGCTGCGAGCGACAGGGACGCGCCGGCGAGCACGGCGAGCAACGCTTTAATCGCTTCTCTCATAGTGGTAGTAACAAGCCGATTATCGGGTCGGCATACTAAGCTAAACCGGCCAAAGTGCTAATATGAGATAGACTGCATATTGATGCGGCTGGTCCCCGACATCGCCTGGACCACGGCCGAGCGCGAGCCCCGTCGGCTCGACCCGCGGCTGCTCGTCCTGCTGCGCGAAATCCGCAGCCATTCCACGCTGCGCGCCGCGGTGGCCGGCGTCGGCCTCTCCTATCGCGGCGCCTGGGACCTGCTTGGCAGCCAGGCGCGCGCGCTCGGCGCGCCGCTCGTGGTGCTGCAAAGAGGCAAGGGCGCGCGCCTCGCGCCGTTCGCCGAGGCGCTGCTCGCTGCGGACGACGAGGCGCGCCGCACGCTCGAAGGCGCGCGCCGGCGCCTGTCGCTCGATGTGCCGGCCGCGGCAACCGGCACGCGCCTGCGCTGCATCGCCAGCCATGACCTGCTGCTCGCCGATTTCGCCGCGGCGCAGCTGCCCGAGCTCGATCTCGCTTTCCGCGGCAGCCTCGACAGCATCGCCGCGTTCGCCCACGGCGAAAGCGAGCTCGCCGGGTTCCATGTGACGTCCGGCGGAGGAAGCGCCGCCCTGCCTTACCTGCGGCTCCTCAAGCCGCGGCGCGACCGGCTGGTGCGCTTCGCCGCGCGCGAGCAGGGCCTTATCGTCGCTTCGGGCAATCCGCGCAAGCTGCACTCGCTCACGGAGGTGGCCGAGAAGCGCCTGCGCTTCGTAAACCGGCAGCGCGGCTCGGGCACGCGTGCCCTGATCGAGGACCTCCTGCGCGAGGCGAACGTCGCGCCGGACGAGCTGCGCGGATACGCTGACGAGGAGTTCACGCACGCCGCCGTGGCGGCGACGATCGCGGCCGGACGCGCCGACGCGGGCGTTGGCGTACGCGCCGCTGCCGCCCGCTTCGGCCTCGGCTTCGTTCCGCTCTGCCGCGAGCTCTACTGGCTTGCCTTGCACGAGCGCATGCTCGCCACGCCGGCTATCGGGCGGTTCCTCGCCGCGCTGCGCACGCCGGCATTTGTACGGATGGCAAAGCGCCTGACCGGTTACGACGTCACCCGTGCGGGGGAAATCTGCCCTGTCGACGCGCTGCGAGCCTCGGCGTGACGCGCTGGCTCGCGACGCTGGTACTCGCCGCGAGCGCATTCGCGGCGCATGCGGCGGACCGGCTGGTGGTCTTCGCCGCGGCGAGCCTCAAGAACGCGCTCGACGAGATCGCGGCCCTGCAGGCCGCCAAGCCGGTGGTCTCGTACGGTGCGAGCTCCGCGCTCGCAAGACAGATCGAAAACGGCGCACCGGCCGATCTTTTCATTTCCGCGGACCTCGAGTGGATGGACTATCTCGAGCGCGAGGCGTTGCTCGCGCCCGGCACGCGCCGCAACCTCCTTGGCAACCGGCTCGTGCTCGTTGCGCCGCGCGCGCAGCCGCTGCAGCTCGAGCCGGCGCCGGGATTTCCCCTCGCCAAGGCGCTGGGCGACGGCCGGCTCGCGCTCGCCGAGCCGGCCAGCGTGCCCGCCGGCAAGTATGCAAAGGCGGCCCTCGAGAAGCTCGGCGTCTGGCCGCAGGTCGCCCGCCGCATCGCCGCGACGGAGAACGTGCGCGCAGCGCTCGCGCTGGTCGCGCGCGGCGAAGCGCCGCTCGGCATCGTCTACCGCAGCGACGCGGCCGCCGAGCCCGCGGTCGTCGTCGTCGGCGTGTTCCCGGCCGACTCGCATCCGCCGATCGTCTATCCCGTCGCCGCCGTGAAGGGCGCAAAGCCCGAGGCGCAGGCTTTTCTCGCGTTCCTCGCGGGCGCGAAGGCGCGCGCAATATTCGAAAGGCACGGCTTCACCGTAAACTGAGGCCGTGTGGAGCCTCAGCGCGGCGGAGACTGCAGCCCTCGTCCTAAGCCTCAAGGTAGCGTTCTGGAGCGTCGCGGCGAGCCTGCCGTTCGCGGTCGCGCTCGCCTGGCTGCTGTCGCGGCGGCGCTTCCCCGGCAAGGCGCTGCTCGATGCGGTGGTGCACCTGCCGCTCGTGCTGCCGCCGGTCGTGGTCGGCTACTTCCTGCTGCTCGTCTTCGGCCGGCGCGGGGCGATCGGCGCGTTCCTCGATCAATACCTCGGCATCAGCTTCGCCTTCCGCTGGACCGGCGCCGCGCTGGCGTGCGCGGTGATGGGGTTTCCGCTGCTGGTGCGCGCGGTGCGCCAGTCGCTCGACGCTGTCGATCGCGGGCTCGAGGCCGCGGCGGCGACCCTCGGCGCCTCGCCGCCCTGGGTGTTCGCCAGCGTGTCGCTGCCGCTCATCCTGCCCGGCATTGTCACCGGGATGCTGCTCTCGTTCGCGCGCAGCCTCGGCGAATTCGGCGCGACGATTACCTTCGTGTCCAACATCCCGGGAGAGACGCAGACGCTGCCGCTCGCCATTTACAGCTTCACCCAGGTGCCCGGGGGCGACGCGCAGGCCCTGCGCCTGTGCGTGCTGTCGATACTGCTGTCGCTCGCAGCCCTGCTGGCCTCCGAGCTGCTGCTGCGGCGCGCGACCGTGCGCGCGGCCGGCCTCGATGCTTGAGTTCCACGCGCGCTGCCGGCTCGGCAGCTTCGCGCTCGACGGCGCGTTCGCCACCGGCGGCGGGGTCACCGCGCTTTTCGGCCGCTCGGGCGCCGGCAAGAGCACGGTCCTCAATCTGATCGCCGGCCTCTCGCGCCCCGCCTCGGGCCGCATCGTCGTCGATGGCCGCACGCTCTACGACGGCGCCGCGGGCATCGACCTGCCGGCGCATGCACGGCGCGTCGGCTACGTGTTCCAGGAAGGCCGGCTGCTGCCGCACCTTACCGTGCGCCAGAACCTGCTGTATGGACGCTTCTTCGCGCACGGCGGCAAAGCGGTGCTCGGTCTCGACGCGGCGATCGAGCTGCTCGGGCTGGCGCATCTGCTCGAGCGCCGCCCGGGCGCGCTGTCCGGCGGCGAGAAGCAGCGCGTGGCCATCGGCCGGGCGCTGCTCGCCAACCCGGAAGTGCTGCTGCTCGACGAGCCGCTCGCTTCGCTCGACGCGCCGCGCAAGGCGGAGATCCTGTACTACGTGGAACGGCTGCGCGACGAGGTGCGCGTGCCGATAGTCTATGTGAGCCATTCGCTCGAGGAGGTGGTGCGCCTTGCCGATACGATGGTGCTGCTCTCCGAAGGCCGCGTGCTCGGCGTGGGCCCGGTGCGCGAGATGACCGGGCGCGCCGAGCTGCGGCCCTATCTCGGGCGCTACGAGGGCGGCGCGGTGATCGAGGCCCGCGTCGCAGCGCAGGACCTCGAGAGCGGCCTGGCGCGGCTCGAGTTCAAGGGCGGCGCGCTGGAGATTCCGGACGTCGAGGCGCTGGTCGGCGAGCAGGTTCGCGTGCGAATCCGCGCGCGCGACGTTTCGATTGCGCTCAGGCAGCCGGCCGGAATCAGCATCCGCAACGTGCTCGCCGGCGCCGTGGTCGCGCTGCGCGCCGAGGAAGGACCGAGCCTCGATGTCGAGCTCGACCTCGGCGGCACGCCGCTGATCGCCCGAATTACGCGAAAATCGGCCGTCGAGCTCGGATTGAAGCCAGGGCTTGCGGTGTTCGCACTGGTGAAGTCCGTGTCGATAGACCGCCGCAGCGTCGGCTACGCGTGAAACGCGTTCACATCCTGCAACGGAGCAAGCCTTGGAAACCTATTACAAGCCCGAGCACCTGGCGCAATTTCCCGCCATCGCCGAAGGCAACCCGAAGCTGGCGCAGCTTTTCTTCGCCTGGTATGGCGAGGTATTCAAGCCCGGCGCGCTGTCGCCGCGCGAGAAGGCGCTCATCGCGCTCGCGGTGGCGCAGGTCGTGCAATGCCCCTACTGCATCGACGCGTATTCGAAGGAATCGCTGCAGCAGGGCGCGGACCTGGAGCAGATGACGGAAGCGTTGCACGTCGCCGCCGCGATCCGCGGCGGCGCCGCGCTCGTGCACGGCGTGCAGATGCTCGAGCACGTACATAAGCAGGTGATGGCATAGTGGAAGTCAAAGAGCTGAACGGGCCGCGGGCGACCACCTCGCTCGCCTCTCGCGCTGCGCCGCTGGCCTCGACGCACGAGCAGCTGCAGGCGCTGCGCCGGCTGCCGCTGCGCGAGTTTCCGGCCGCCCTCCGCCCGGCGGCGGCGCTCGATGTCTTCCAGATCAACGTCGGCAAGCTGTGCAACATGACCTGCCGGCACTGCCACGTGGATGCCGGGCCGGACCGCGTCTCGGAAATGATGAGCCGCGAGACCGTCGACCTTTGCCTCGCCGCGTTGGACAAGACGACCGCGCGGACGGTGGACATCACCGGCGGCGCGCCGGAGCTGAACCCGCACTTCCGCTATCTGGTCGATGCGTGCGTCGAGCGGGGCAAGCAGGTGATGGACCGCTGCAATCTCACCGTGCTCCTGAGCGGCCCCTGCCGCGACCTGCCCGAGTGGTTCGCCGCGCGCGGCGTTGCGCTCGTCTGCTCGCTGCCGCACTATCGCAAGCGCAATACCGATCTCCAGCGCGGCGACGGCACCTTCGAAAAGTCCATCGAGGCGCTGCGGCGCCTGAACGCCGCCGGTTATGGACGCGGCACCCCGCGGCTGCGGCTCACTTTGATGCATAACCCGGTCGGCGCGTTCCTTGCCGGCGACCAAGCGTCGATGGAGCGCGAATGGAAGGAAGGGCTGGCCGCCAACCACGGCGTAACCTTCGACGCGCTGGTCGCGCTCAACAACATGCCGATCGCGCGCTTCCTCGAGTGGCTCGAGGCCTCCGGCAACCTGCAGCGCTACGTGGAGGTCCTCGTCAACGCGTACAACCCTGCCACGGTGGCCGGCCTCATGTGCCGGAACACTCTCTCGGTCGGCTGGGACGGACGCGTCTACGATTGCGACTTCAACCAGATGCTCGAGCTCGGCGCCCGTTATGCCGGCGGCGAACCCGTGCATGTCCGGGACTTCGATGTGCGGCGGCTGGCCGCGCGCTCGATCATCACCGCGCGCCATTGCTTCGGCTGTACCGCCGGCGCGGGCAGCTCCTGCGGCGGCGCGATTACCTGATCGGAGAAGCGATGAGCGCATACGTGATCGGCGAGATCGAGGTGACCGATACCGCGGCCTACGACGAGTACCGCAAGCAGGTGCTCGCGACCGTGCAGAAGCACGGCGGACGCTTCCTCGCGCGCGGCGGGCGTGCCGAGGCGTTGGAAGGCAGCGCGCCGCCGAAGCGCGTGGTGATGCTCGAGTTTCCGAGCTACGAGAGGGCGCTCGAGTGGTACCGCTCGCCCGAATACGCGCCGCTCATACGGCTGCGGCAGAAGGCTTCGAAAGGCCGCCTGCTGCTCGTCGAAGGCAGCTAGCGCAAATGCGAAGGGCGCCTTGCGGCGCCCTTCGGCCCCCTCCTCCTCACGAAATCCTCATTTCTGCCTGGCTTGCGTCCCGGGGTGGTTGCGCTTGTAGTTGCTGACCGCGCGGTCCTGCGCCTTGGCGAGGTCGGCATCGTCCTTCGCTTTGCTCGCGGCGGCCTTGTCGGCCTCGACTTTCTTCTCCGCGTCGCTCTTGGCCGGCGCGGCCGGCAGCTTGGCCTCCGCGGCGGCGAACGCACCGATCAGCGCTCCGGCAAACAGCGCGACGAACGCTTTCTTCATGGCTTCTCCTTCATGTGCGGCGCGCCGGCCGGCACCGCGCCCCCGGCTGCTTCCCGCCGGCCTGATTTCACATCCTGGTACCAGTAGAGGTGGTGCTCCTTCGCCCACGTTTCGTCGGCATAGCCGTGGCGCATGTTGCCATACGCGCCCTGCACGCCGATCGTGCCCATGTAGATGTGGCCGAGCCCGATCACGATATAGATGAGCGCCGCCGACACGTGCCAGATCCAGGCGTCCTGCATCATGGCGCGCGTCTGGTCGAAGTTGGGGAAGAGCAGCACGAGGCCGCTCCAGCCCACGAAGATGCTGAGCAGCAGCACGCCGCCCCAGAACCACGCCTTCTCGCCGGCGTTGAAGCGCCCGGACGGGATGTGCTCGTTCTTCGCGAAGAATGCCCACGCGCGGCGGAACCATCGCCAGTCGTAGGCGCGCGGCAGGTTGTCGCGCAGCCACATCACCACCATGATCGCCGCGGAAACGAGGAACAGCGGCGCGATGAAGTTGTGCAGGTTCTTGCCGAGCGAGGTGAGCCAGGCGAACAGCGTGTAGCCCATGATCGGCAGCAGCACGTGCTTGCCGAACAGCATGGTGAGGCCCGAGAGCCCGAGAATGCAGAAGCTGATCGCCGCCGACCAGTGCACGGTCATCTCGAAGGCGCTGAAGCGGCGCATCAGCCGTCCGCTGGGCGGCTCGCTCAGCTTGACCGGGCCCTTCCAGGCGTAGAAGCCGAGGATCAGCGCGATCACCGCGACTAGCCCCCAGCCGCCGATGAAGGTGACCGGGCCGTTGCGGAACTGGCGCCATGCCTCGCCCGCGGTCGTCACGCGCTCCTGCCCCGGGAAGCGCGCCGGCGCCTGGATCAGGACGTTGGTCTCGCGGCCGGGGATGCTGGTGTAGTTCGGCACGCCAGACTGCACGTTGCGCCACACCGGAGCGTTGTTGCCCGGTTGCGTCGTGGCGCGCTGCTGCTGGGCCTGGATTTCCTCCTGGCGCGGCGGCGTCTGCGGCAGCGGGCCGGGCGATTGCGCAGCCGCCGGCAGCACGACCAAGAGGAACAGCATGGCAAAGAGCTTCATCTCGGCTCCTTCAGGTCCGGCTAGCGCCCGATGCGCTGGTACTCGTTCTGGCTCATCTGGCGCGCCTTGATGGCCTGCTCCCAGCTGGCCTCGTCGCCTTTCTTCCAGGTTTGCGTGCCGCTCGTCGCATAGCCGGGCGGCTCGTTGTCCCAGGCCTTGGTATCGCGCTTGCCCTGATAGGTGCGCTTGCCTTCTGCGACCTGCTCGCGCTCGCCGCAGGCGGCAAGGACGAACATGCCGAGCAGCGCCGCCACTAGGATCCTGTTCATCGCGGCCCCGTCGCCGGCTGTTGCCCGCCCTGCTTCGGCGGCACGCCGTAGGCGGCGGTCCAGCCCCAGACCTCCGCGCCCTTGCCCCGGCGCAGCACGCGCTCGCGGTAGATGTCGGCGATCACGTCGCCGTCGCCGCCGAGCAG
>CAYZFN010000143.1:0-3622 GCA_964477695.1 uncultured Enterobacteriaceae bacterium
GCCCGGGAAGCCGAGCTCCTCGTAGGCGCGCTGGAAGAGCGGATAGGCGCGCACGTAGCTGCGCACCAGCGCGTGCGCATCGATCGACTCGAACACGCGCACGTACGGCGTATACCGAGCGGAGTTGGCCGGGTCGATCGCTGCGCCTTCGCCGCTCGAGGCGATGAAGGCGCCGCGCACGGGCTGCAGCGGCATCATGCGCCGCGGCGCGGTGGGACGCGGCAGGTTGTCGACCGTGGCGACGATGCGGCGCACCAGCTGCGCCGGGATGACGCTGTCGTTGAACGCCTTGCGGCCGATCAGGTCGGCGACCGACTCGCGCATCATCGAGTCGCTGTTCTCGAGCGTCGGCAGCGAAGCCGGCGCGGCCTGCTGGCCGGTCTCGAGCGGATGGCGCACCGCCGGCTCGGGCGCGGGCTGCGGCGCCGGGGCCGGCTGCGGCGCCGCGGCGCTCGGCGGCGGCGGCGAGAAAGGCAGCTCGCGCGAGCGCTGCAGGTAGTAATAGAACATGGCTGCGCAAACCACCGCGACGATCGCGAGCGCGGGCAGCCAGTACTCGGACTTGCGCGGCGGACGCAGATACGGCCGATCGTCCTCGCGCACCGACCAGGGTTCCATTTTTTGCCTCCTGAAATTCGGGACCGGAGCCCGAACCCCGGCGAAACGCTAGCGCAGCCGCGCTTAAGGGACCCTTAACTTGACCGTGGCCTCGGGATCGACTCCGGCGAGCGAGCCGCTCGGGTCGCTCGCCGCCCAGCGGATGTGCTTCACCAGCGCGATGATGGTGCGCTGGCGCTCCTTCTTCAGCTCGGCGGGAAATTCGTGGATCGTGAGCCGCGCCTGCTCCTCGATGAGATCGAGCTTCGCCAGCAGTTCTTCCCGCATTTCTTCCTTTTTCATCGTGCGCCCCATCAGCTCAGCCGCCGGTCGACGATGCGCAGCGTTGCCGTCGCATCGGAGGGATCGCTGAGCAGCCAGCGGATGTGCTTGGAGAGCGAGATGATCATGCGCTGGCGTTCCTTGGTGAGATGGCGCGGGAATTCTTCCAGGGTGAGGCGCGCCTGCTCTTCTATCAGCTCCAGCTTGGACAGGAGCTCTTCCGTCTCCACGCTCGGCCTCCAGCTTGTTATGGCAGTGCGGCGCGAGGGTAGCAGAGCTTATTGCACGGCGCATTTTGTCGCCGCGCGACGACAATCGTTCCGGCTAAGGAGTTCGGGCTCCGTCCCCGAATTTGAGTTCCGGCATGCGTATGGGCCGCGCGCTCTCGAAGGCGCGCGCGGCGCGCAGAACCATCGCATCGTCGTACTTCGGCCCGACGAGATGCAGCCCGACCGGCAGGCCCGCCTTCGTCAATCCGCAGGGAATCGAGGCCGCGGGCTGCTGCGTCAGGTTGAAAGGAAAGCTGAACGGCGTCCAGTCGATCCAGCGCGTCTTGCCCGCCGGGAACTCGCGCCCTACGTCGAAGGCCGCTACGGCAAGCGTCGGCGTGACGAGCAGATCGTAGTCGCGGTGAAAGAGGTTCATGTGCGTGCCGAGCGCGCCGCGCTTCATCTGCGCGTCGAGCAGCTCAGCAGCGGTCACAGCCGCGCCCTGCTCGCCGATCTCGCGCAGACCCGGGTCGAGGAGCTTGCGCTTGGCGGCCGGTATGCTGTTGACGAGGAACGCCGCGGCCGAGAACCAGTGCGTGCGGAAGACCAGCTCGGGATTCTCGAAGCCAGGATTCTTCTCCTCGACCTTCGCGCCGAGGTCGGTGAAGACGCGCAGCGCGTCTCTCACGATTGCTGCGACTTCTGCATCGACCGTCGCATAGCCCAGGTCGGGCGAATAGGCGATGCGCAGGTCGGTGATGCCGCGCTCGAGGCCGGTGCGCCAGTCGCGCGCCGCGGGCGGCAGTGCATGCCAGTCGCGCGCATCGGGCAGCGCCATGACGTTGAGCATGAGCGCGGCGTCGGCGACGCTGCGCGTGATCGGTCCGACGTGCGCCACCGTGCCGAAGGGCGAGAGCGGCCACGCCGGCACGCGGCCGAAGGAGGGCTTCAGGCCGAAGACGCCGGTGAAGCTGCACGGAATGCGGATCGAGCCGCCGCCGTCGGTGCCAACGGCGAGCGGGGCGAGCCCTGCCGCCACCGCCGCGGCCGCGCCGCCCGAAGAGCCGCCCGGGGTTTTCTGCGGATTCCAGGGATTGCGCGTGATGCCGCTGAGCGGGCTGTCGGTCACGCCCTTCCAGCCGAACTCCGGGGTCGTGGTTTTTCCCACCAAGACGGCTCCATGCTCCCGAAGCCGAGCCACAGCCGGCGCGTCGTCGTTCCACGGGCCCTTCGGGTCGACCGTCTTCGAGCCGCGCAGCGTCGGCCATCCCTTCGTCAGCAGGATGTCCTTGATCGACACCGGGACCCCGTCGAGCAGTCCTCGCGGCTGTCCCGCGAGCCAGCGGCTCTCCGACTGCTTGGCATCGTCCAGCGCCTTGTCCGAGACCAGGCAGTACGCGTTCAGCACCGGATTCAGCTTCTCGATGTGCTCGAGCACCGCGCGCGTCACTTCGACCGGCGACAGCTCGTGCTTCCGGTAGGCGTCGAGCAACTCAACCGCAGTAAGCGCGCAAAGATCCATTTAATTAGGGACGGACCCTATTTTTCTCATTTGCAAAAAATGGGGTCTGTCCCTATTTTCGGTCCGCTTTCGCTCGAGCGAGGGCTTTTTCGCGCCACATCGGCCAGGCGCGCTTGTAGTCCTGCACTGGCACCGAGGCTTTGACCTCGCCCTCGTCGAGGTAGGTGATGTTCTGCGAAAGCGCCATCGCCTGCATCTGCAGCCGCGCGCTCTGCTCGAGATAGATGCTGCGCCCGACCGCGCGCGCGATGTTCTCGCCGACCACGGCCGCGCCGTGGCCGCGCATGAGGCACGCCGGACTCTTGCCGAGCGTCCGGGCGAGCGCCTGGCCGAGCTTGGGCGTCTTGACGAGCAGATCGGTGCCTTTCTCGACGTCGCGGATCTCGAAGTTCGGCACGCCGTCGCCGATGAACGAGGCCATGTGGTAGATCGGCCGCATCGGCACGCCAGTGACGCTGAACGGGATCACCGAAGGGGAATGGTTGTGCACGACGGCCATCACTTCGGGGCGCGACTTGTAGATCTCGCCATGGATGAATCGCTCGCGCACCGATTCGCGACCGCGCTCGTCGAGCGGCCGGCTGTCGAGGTCGTACTCCATGATGTCCTCGACCTGCACGATCTCGGGCGCGAGCGAGCGCGCGATGAAATAGCGCTGTGGATTGTCCGGCGAGCGCAGGCTGACGTGGCCATACGCATCGATGACGCCGTGCTCGGCGAGGATGCGGTACGCGGCGACCAGGTCTTCGAAGAAGCTAGCTTCCATCAATCCGCCTCGATATGCGCAGCCTTGACGACGCGCGTCCATCTCGCGAGGTCGCGCTTGACGCGCTCGCCGAGGGCGTGGGGCGATCCGCCGCCCGGATTGAGCCCCTGCTTCTCGAGCACATCGCGTACGTCGGCTTCCCTGAGAACATCGTTCAGGTCCGCGTTCACGCGCGAGACGATCGGCTCGGGAAGGCCCGCCGGCGCGAACATCGCATACCAGGTCTCGACCTCGAGGTCGGCGACG
>CAYZFN010000144.1:0-8470 GCA_964477695.1 uncultured Enterobacteriaceae bacterium
CATGAGCTTCGCCGCCACGCCTTTTCGCAGGTGCGCCTGCGCGGTGCGCATGGACTTGACCTCGCCGTGCCGCTTGTCGAGCTCCTTCAGCGCGCCGCATCCCGCGAGCTCGGCGCCGGCCCAGACGGTCCAGAAGGTGATGTCGGGCTGGCGCAGCCGCGCGAGGTCCAGCGCGTGGACGCTCTCGGGCGGCGAGACGACATACATCATGCGCAGGTGCTCCTGCAGCAGCGCGATGATCTGTTCGCCCCGAAGGTCGTCGACGCGGATTTCCAGCGCCACTGTTACGGCTCGCCGTCCCAGTAGTCGAGGCTCGCGCCCCGACGATCGATCACGTCGAAGGGTTTCTCGCGCTCGACACTGCCCTCGGCCAGGTACTTCCCGGAGTCCGGATACTCGCAGATCTCCGGCGTCTCCCGGGTGCTCACCGAGAGGTACTTGAGCGGCGCGCTCGACGTGTTGATGATCTGGTGCGGGTATTCGGGGCCCGGCGGAATGAACATCACGTCGCCCGCCTTGATGGGCAGCATCTCGCCCGCGACGCGCAGCGTTCCGGTTCCTTCCAGGACGATGAACATCTCTTCCTGCGCGTGGTGCAGGTGGTACGGGCATGTCCGCTTTCCCGGCGCGAGAACGTCGATCGATGCGCCGAGCTTTTGCGCGGCAGTGCCCGGCGCAAGGCGCGCGCCTTCGGCGTCATAGAGCGGCTCGCGAACGAGGCGCTTTCGCGGCACCTCGTCGAAGTTGCGGATCAGCTTTTCGGCAAGGGCTTTGGCGCGCTCGGACATGGCAAGAAGACTCAGTTGGAAGGGCGGAATTCCGGGAAGGTGGGCAGCCCATCGCCGAAGCGAACCCATTCGAGGTCATGGCCGAGCCAGGAATGGTGGGTGGGCGGGAATGCGTTCGGCAGGTCGAGACTGCAGGTCGTTACGTCGACGGATTCCGGCGCGTCACGGTGCTCGTACGTGAGCGGTGTGCCACAAGCAGCACAAAAGGTACGGCGCACCGGAGGCGTGGACTTGAACCGAGACGGGCTTCCTCGTGTGAACTGGAACGCGTCCATGGGGAAGGTGACCCAGGCGACGACCGGCGAGCCAGCGGCGCGGCGGCAGGTCTGGCAATGGCAAACCATGCTGTTCGTCGGCGCGCCGATGACGCGGTAGCGGATGCTTCCGCAGAGACAGCCGCCTTCGATGGTCTGCATGGTCACAATCCCTTGCGCTGCAGCGCCTGGACAAGAACGTCGCGCCACACGCCCATGAACGCTTCGAAATCTTTCTTCAATTCCGGCTGGGCGATCATCAGCGCCTCCGCCTCCTTGTCCACTTCGGCGGCAACCGCGAGCGCGTATTCGAGCCAGACGGAGAAGTCGCTCTTGTCGACCCGCGCCAGCAGCTGCAGCAGCCTGCGCGTGTTCGAGACGCGAAGGTTCTGGATGAACGCCCTGTGTGGCGTATCGGGATCGGACTCGAGATAGTCGTCGAGGAGCTGGACCGCCTCGGTGAACGCCCTGGCAGCGGCGTGATCGTTGATGCTGCGCTCCCACCGCTCGAAGAGCGCGATCGCCTCCCGGATCTCGGGAACGTCGCGCGGTGCGCTCGCGTGAGCTGCCATTTGAAGCCTCGGCTCAGTTCGCCCGGCGCTTGCCGAGCGGTTCCATGCCGCTCGCCCGGATCGCATCGGCAACGCCGTCGGAAGCGAGGAACGCGATCAGCCGCTTCGCCGCTTCGGCCTGCTTCGATCCGGCGACGGCTGCGGCGGCAAAGATCTGGTTGAGCTGGATCCCGGGCGCTAGCTTTCCTGCGAAGTCGACGCCCGGGGCGTGAAGGATCTCGCTCACCGGCATCACGGCCAGGTCGGCTTCGCCGGCCGCGACCATAGCCGCTGCGCCGGTGCCGCGCGGCGTCATCTTGACGTTCACCTTTTCCGCGATGCCGAGGCGCGGAAAGATCTCCTGCATGAGGAAGATGCCGCTCGTGCTGCTTGGCACGGCGACGACCCTCGCCTTGAGCATGAGTTGCCTGAACGCCTCGACGGTCGTCACGTCGGGCTTGGCAGCACCCGCGCGCACGGCGACGCCGAGCGGCACCCGCGCAAGGTCCACGTCCATGCCGGCGGCGATACGCTGCGCCTTGACCAGCTCATCCAATCCTTCTCGCGAGAGGATCACTACGTCGGCCGGCACGCCGCGCACGAGCTGCGCGGCGATGGTTTGCGGACCCGTTCCCTGAGAAGAGCCCGAGCCGGTCTCGACCTTGATTCCCGTCGTGCGCTCGAACTCCGGCAGCACACGCTCGTACGGGCCGCTGAAGCCGCCCGAGATGATCACCCTCATCTGCGCAGTATAGGGGGAGGCGTACGGTAAAATCCGCGCCTTTCCGTATGGCGCTCATTGTCCAGAAATTCGGCGGCACGTCTCTAGGCTCGGTCGAGCGCATCCGCAACGTCGCGCGCCGGGTGGCGAAGTGGCAGCGCGAGGGGCACGAGGTGGTGGTGGTGCCTTCGGCTATGGCGGGCGAGACGAACCGCCTCATCGCGCTCGCGCGCGAGCTGCAGGCGCTGCCCGACCCGCGCGAGCTCGACGTCGTGGCTTCGACCGGCGAGCAGGTGACGATCGGCCTCCTCGCCATGGCGCTCCTGCAGCTCGGCGTGAAGGCGAGAAGCTACGCCGGCTGGCAGGTGAAGATCGTCACCGACTCGGCGTACGGCAAGGCGCGCATCGTGAGCATCGACGACGCGGCGATCCGCAGCGACCTGAAGGCGGGCTGCGTCGTGATCGTCGCCGGGTTCCAGGGGGTCGACAGCGCGGGCAACATCACGACGCTTGGGCGCGGCGGCTCGGACACTTCGGCCGTCGCGCTCGCCGCTGCGCTCAAGGCCGACGAGTGCCAGATCTTCACCGACGTGGACGGCGTCTACACCACCGACCCGCGCATCGTGCCCGAGGCGCGGCGGCTGCACACCGTGACGTTCGAGGAAATGCTCGAGATGGCCGGCGCCGGCTCCAAGGTGCTGCAGATCCGCTCGGTCGAGTTCGCCGGCAAGTACCGGGTGCCGACGCGCGTGCTCTCGAGCCTCACCGATCCGGAGCTGCCGCTCGCCCAGGAAGGGCGCGCCGGCACGCTCATCACCTTCGAGGACGATCCCCACATGGCGATGGAAAAAGCCGTCATCTCAGGCGTGGCGTTCAACCGCGACGAGGCGAAGATCACCGTGCGCGGCGTGCCCGACCGGCCGGGAATCGCCTACGCCATTCTCGGGCCGATCGCCGACGCGAACATCGACGTCGACGTCATCGTGCAGAACGTCGGCACCGACGGCCTGACCGACCTTTCGTTCACGGTGAGCCGCGCCGACTACCCGCGCGCGAGCAAGATCCTCAAGGACCAGGTGCAGCCGCACATCAAGTCGCGCGACGTCGCCGGCGACGAGAAGATCGCCAAGGTGTCGATCGTCGGCATGGGCATGCGCTCGCACGCCGGAATAGCCGCGCAGATGTTCCGCACCCTGGCCGAGGAGGGAATAAACATCCAGATGATCTCGACCTCGGAAATCAAGATAACGGTCGTCATCGACGAGAAGTACACCGAGCTTGCGGTGCGCGTGCTGCACAAGGCTTTCGAGCTCGATCAGGCGTAGACTGCAGGCCCCTCAATCGAAAGGAGGCGTTCCATGAAAGTGAAAATGCTCGCCGCTCTGGTAGCGCTCGCGTGCGCCAGCGGCCTCGTCTTCGGCCAGGACAAGAAGGCGGGCCCCAAGACCATGACCGTGCAGATGAACCAGCTCCACAAGTCCAAGGAGACGGGCACGGCCAAGCTGACGGACATCGGCGACGACAAGACGCGCGTCGAGCTCAGCCTGAAGGGCGGGCCGAAAGGGACGCCGCAGCCGGCGCACATTCACGAGGGCACCTGCGCCAAGCTCAACCCGCAGCCGAAATACGGCCTGCAGAACGTGGTCGACGGCAAGTCCACCACCGAGGTGCCGGTTCCCCTCGCCAAGCTGGCCGCCGGCGGCCTCGCCATCAACGTGCACAAGAGCGCCGACGACATCAAGACCTACGTGTCGTGCGGCAACATCGCAACCAAGAAATCCAGGGCGGGAAGGTAAGCCGTCCTTCGCCGCTTCCTCGTCGCGGCAGGCGCCGCGCTGCTTTGCAGCTCCGCCTACGGCGTGCTGCCCGACGAGATCCAGGTCTACACCGACGATCTCGAGCGCAAGGGTGAGCGCGGGGTCGAGCTGCACGTCAACACCACGCCGAGCGGCCGCTCGACGCCCGACTATCCGGGCGAGGTAACGCCCTACCACGGCGTGCGCGTTACGCCGGAGATCTCGTGGGGCCTCGGCCACGACATGGACTGGGGCGTGTACCTGCCTTTCGTGCGCAGCGCGGAGGGCGCGCTCTATTTCGCCGGGCCGCGCTTTCGCCTGAAGTGGATGCCGCTCCTGCCCGAGGAAGGCGGCACCGGCTACTTCGCGGGCATCAACGGCGAGATCTCCTTCGTCGACGAGCGCTTCGAGCAGGCGCGGCGCTCGGGCGAGATCCGGCCGATCCTCGGCTACCGCGGCCGGCAGTGGCTGTTCGCCGTGAATCCGAACTTCGAGTTCGACCTCGCCGGCGAGCAGAAGGGCGTCATGTTCTTCGCCCCGTCGCTGAAGGTCGGGCGCATGATCGGCGGGCGCTGGATGCTGGGCGCCGAGTATTACGGCGACTTCGGGCCGGCGTCGAACTTCCTTCCGCGCGCCGAGCAGTCGCACACGCTCTACCTCGTCGTCGACACCCCGCACGTCAACTTCGGCATCGGCCGCGGCTACGACGCCGCCGATCGATGGACGATCAAGGCCATCTTCTCCTTCTGATACGTGTGCAACGCCCTTACGCGGCCCGCGCTTTCTTCGTGCGGCGCGTTCTATGGCCGCGGCGATGGCTGCCGTGCTCGGCCGGCTTCGCCTTCGCCCCGACGCGTTGCTTGAGGAGCGCCATCAGGTCGATCACATTGCCGCCTGCCTCGCCGTCCTCGCCCGCCTCCGCGACAGGAGCCGCGAGGTCGACGACGTCCCTGCCCTCGTGCTCCTTCTTCTCGACCAGCTCGTGGATCCTGGCCGCGTAGCGGTCGGACATCTCGTCCATGTCGAGCTTGTCTTGGGCGAGCGACTGGATGGCCTTGGTGAATGCCTTTACCTGCTTCTCCGCCGGCTTGCTCGCCTTCGGCAGGCCGACGTCGTCCGGCGATCGAACCTCGCCGGCGAAGCGCAGCGTTTCGGCGCGCAGGAGCTGGCCGTCCGAATGGATCGCCACCAGGTATTGATGGCCCCGCATGACGAACGTGCCGACGCCGACCCGCCCGGTCTCCCGCATCACCTCGGCGAGCAGCTGGTAGGCCTTGGCCGAGCGCCCGGACGGCGCGAGGAAGTAAGGGTCGTCGAAGTAGGCCGGCGCAATCTGCTCCTTCGGGACGAAGACGCGCATCTCGATGTCGCGCGTGAGCTCGGGAGCGATCGACTCGAGCTCCTCGTCGGTCACGGTGATGGTCTTGCCGTCGTCGGTCTCGTAACCGCGGACGAGATCGTCCGGCCGCAGGGGTTCCTCGGTCTTGTCCGAGTAATACTCGCGGCCGAGCGGTACGCCCTTCGGATCGACCATCTTCATGGCCGTGTTCCGGCCGCGTACGGCGGCGAAGAAGTCGACCGGGATGCTGACCAGGCCGAAAGTGATCGTCCCCGACCAGAAGGCACGGGTCGCCTTCGCTCCGCCCGCCCGGTCCTGGCCGTTGCCTTTGCGCTCGCCGTTCGCCTTGCGGTGCCTAGCCATGGGCATGCTCCCGCTTGGCGGTCGCGAGGCTCTGGCGGAGCGCCGCGGCGAGCCCGCCGCTCACTCGCTTGGCCTTCGGCGCGTGGACGTGCAGCTTCTTGCCCTTCTCCTTGGCCTCGATGAGCTCGCATACGCGCTTGTGGTACTCGTCCTGCCATGCCGACGGATCGAAGTCGCCGGCGATGGAATCGACGAGCTGCGCCGCGAGCTTCAGCTCCTTCGGATTTGGCTTTTGCGGCATCTGGACATCGGGAATCGACAGGATCTGCTCGGCACGGCGGAGCGTCACCATCATCAGGTAGCCGTTGAACGGCGTGAGCGCGCCGAGGTAGCGGCTCTTTCGCATCACCCATCGGCAGATGCCGATCACGTTCTCCGACGCGAGCGCGTGGGCGAGGGCAAAGTACGCCTTCGCCTCGTTGTCCTTGTCCGGTCCCAGGTAGTACGGCCGGTCGTACCATGGGTCGTCGAGGGCGGCCCGCGGCACGAACCGGCAGATCTCGATATCCCGCGACTCCTTCGGCTGCAGCTCCTCGAGCTCTTCGGCCGTGAAGACTACGGCCCGCCCCGCTTCGAGCGGAAACGCCTTGCGCTGCTCGTCCTTCGCCACCTCCGCCTGATCCGTCTTGCGGACGATCCGCTGGCGGACCGGCGCCAATCCGTGCTTGTCGAGCAGATGGAAATGCACCTTCGTGTCCTGGATGGCGGAGTACAGCCGCACCGGCAGCTCCTCCTTGCCGATCACGAGCCGTCCCTTCCAGATGGCGCGGGCCATGCCCCGCACCAGCAAAAAGCGCGCCGAACCATAATTCGGGGACGGAGCCCGAACTCGCACAATTCGGGGACGGAGCCCGAACTACTGCGGCGAGCGTCTTGGCAGAAGGTCTGCTTGCGGCTGCGGATTCAATGGATCGACGCAACACAACGATGATAACGCTCGGCTGGAGTTTCAAAGCCGAGGGTTTTTCTGGGTCGCTCGTTGAGCCGTCGCGCAACGGCGTCTAGCTTCGCTTGGGAGTAGACCGACAGGTCAGTTCCTTTCGGGAAGTACTGTCGCAGCAGCCCATTGGTGTTCTCGTTGCTGCCACGCTGCCAGGGGTTGCGCGGGTCGCAGAAGTAGACCTTAACGTCGGTCGCGAGTGTGAAGCGCTTGTGGTCCGCCATCTCCTTGCCGCGATCCCAAGTCAGGGATCGATAGAGCTCCTGCGGCAGCTTGCGGGCGTGCCGGATTAACGCGTCGATGACGGTCTCGGTGTCCTTCGCATCGACCTTCACCAGCATCACGTAGCGTGTCTTGCGCTCGACCAAGGTCGCGATCTGGCTGTTCTTGCTTCCAAAGAGCAGGTCGCCTTCCCAGTGGCCTGGTACGGCGCGGTCTTCGGCAGCCGCAGGTCGCTCGCTGATCGACACGGCATCGGTAATGCGACCGTGATCGGCCGTCTTCTGCGTATGGTGCCGAGACCGGCGCATTGCGCGGGTGCGCCGAAGGTGCTCCAACAGCTCCTTCTTCAGGGCGCCGCGAGACTGGATGAACAGGCTGCGGTAGATCGTCTCGTGTGACACCTGGCAGCTCGGGTCGTCCGGATAAGTGCGCTTCAGCCACCCGGCGATCTGCTGCGGCGACCACTCCAACTGGAGCTTCTGCGCAACCAGTCGGGCCAGCGCTCGATTGCCGACCAGTCTACAGACCTTCGGACGGCAGGCTCGATCCCATGCGGCTTGCTCGGCTTGGCTGGCCCGGTAGCCTGGACGGCCGCCATTGCGCCTAATCTCTCGGCTCACCGTCGACGGCGCTCGCTCGAGCGCGGTGGCAATGCTCCGAATCGAGCGCCCGGCGACAACCGAACGCGAGATCTCTTCGCGCTCGGCCAGCGTCAGGGATAGTCTGGATCGTCGTCGCTGCGGCTGGCGGATACCACCGCTCGCCGCCAGGATGCGCTGTATCGACGGATGGTGCCGGTCAAACAGCTGAGCGATCTGATGCAGAGAGTCGCCCTTCTGCCAGCGCTCCCACATCAAGGCCTTCTCGTTCTCCGTGTAGCGGATTCTCGGTCTGCGCTGCATCGGCAACACCTCCCCGTTTTAGAGTAGTGTGTTGCATCGACTCATTGAATCCGCAATCTGAAGCGGACATTCTGTCAATGGTTCGCATTTAGCCGCCTGTCCGATTTCAGCGCGGAGCTATAGTCCGCCATCGACCCGAAGCGGACGTAGACCTCCTGATGAGCATCGGGCTTGCGACTTACCGAACCTTCAGCGTGCTGGTGCTGGCAGCTCTTGTCGGCGTCGTTGCATTTGCAACCGCAGGCCGGTGGCCCGAGGCGGCGATAACTCTAGCTATTCTGTTCACCCTCGTAGTCGCACAAGCGGTTTTGCTTCGATGCCAGCACTGTGGTGCTCGGCCAGGCCTTTGGCTGCTGGCGTTGTGGGCCGTGTTGATAAGCCCAGAATGGTACGTCGCAGATGCTTTGTTTCTCCGCAAGTGTCCTCGGTGCGACAAGCCGTTGTCACGAAACCAGACCTAAACTCATGTCCGCTCCCGACCCCGAAGCGGACGTTCGCCAGACTAAAGTGATCGCATGAAGGTCAGTTTTTCCGCACGCACAAGTACGGGTTTGCTGTTCCTAATCCCCGCCACGCTAGGGGTTGGTATCTGGG
>CAYZFN010000145.1:0-13935 GCA_964477695.1 uncultured Enterobacteriaceae bacterium
TGAAGAAAACCATGACCGCATCGCCGGCGAAGCGCTCGAGCGTGCCCTGGTGCTCGAGCACCAGCCGCCCGAGCGCGGCGTGGTAGGCGCGCAGGAGCTCCATCACTTCCTCGGGCTCCGAGGCATCGGTAAAGGCGGTGAAGCCGCGCAGGTCGAAGAACTCGACGGTAATTTCGCGCCGGTGAGTCTTCAGGAGCTCCTCGCCCTTGCCCGCCGCGATCGCCTCGGCGAGCTGCGGCGAGAAGAAGCTCTTGAGGCGTGCCAGGCGCTCGTCCTGCAGTCCCTTGATGCGCAGCAGCGACTTGACCCGCGCGAAGAGCTCCGCCTGGTTGACGGGCTTGGGCAGGAAGTCGTCGGCGCCCGCCTCGATGCCCTTCACGCGTTCCTGATGCGGATCGAGCGACGTGGCGAGCACGACCGGAAGCAGCGCGGTCGCGGGATTTTCGCGGATCTTGCGGCACACCTCGTAGCCATTGATGCCGGGCATCATGATGTCCAGCAGCACGAGGTCGGGCGCCTGGCGGGCGATGAGCTCGAGCGCCTGCTCGCCGCTCGCCGCGCTCGCCACCTCGTAGCCGCGCGAGGCCAGGAGATCGCACAGAAGCTTGACGTTCTGCGGCGTGTCGTCGACGACCAGGATGCGCTGCGCCATCTATTTCCCCGCTCCGTCGACCAGCCGCTTTACCGTATCGAGGAATTCCCTGAGGCTGATCGGCTTGCTCACGAACGCATCGAAGCCGGCGGCGTTGACCGCCGAGCGATCGGTCGGCGTAACGGAAGCGGTCAGCGCGACGACCGGGATGCGCGCAGTCCGCGGGTCGGCGCGGATCTGCCGGAAAGCCTCGATGCCGGTGATGCCGGGAAGCTGGATGTCCATAAGCACGAGGCCCGGCAGTTTCTCCTTCGCCAGCTTCACTCCCTCCTCGCCCGTGGTGGCTTCGAGCGTGTCGTAGCCCTTCGCCCTAAGGATGTCGCGGGCGAGCTTCATGTTCTTTTCGTTATCCTCGACGATGAGGATCGTGCCCACGAAGCCGCCTACTCGATCACCCGGTCTGCCCGCAGCAGCGCCTCGCTCGGGAGCTCGAGGTGCAGCGCTCGCGCCGTTTTGAGGTTGAGCACGAGCTCGAAGCGGCTCGGCGTCTCGACCGGCAGCTCGCTCGGGCTCGCCCCCTTCAGGATGCGGTCCACGAAGTGCGCGGCGGCGCGGAAGCTGCCGCCGAGGTCGCAGCCGAAGCTCGCCAGGGCGCCGAGGTCGGCGAACTCGCCCGCCGGACCGAATGCTGGGACGCCGACGGCGAGCGAGGCGCGGACGATCGGATCGCGCAGCGCGAAGAGTCGCGCATCGGCCGCGATGACGAGCGCATCGGCCTGCAGCGCGGCGAGGCGCTCGGCGAGCCGCGGCATCTCGGCGGCGCCGCCGAGCTCGAGCCGCACGCTCTCGGGATCTTCCAGGCGCTGCGCCGGCGTGCACACGAAGCAGAGCCGCGCCGCACGGGGAAAGAGCTCGTGCGCGAGCTGCGCCAGCTTCGCATCCTGGCGGCTGTCGAACCTGCGGATGCCCGTCACCTGGCCGCCGAGCGGGTCGAGCGCGGCGGCGACGACGATGGGCACGCCGGGCGCCTTGGCGTGCAACGCCGCCGCCCCGGCCGAGGTCTCGCTGACCACGACCTGACAGCGCTCGGCGTCAAGACGTGCCGCGGCGGCCGCGATGCGCGAGGGCTCGTTGCCATAGCTGCGCACCGCCAGGGCGTAGTCCCGGCCACGGGCGCGCCCGAGCTCGAGCAAGCCTTCCCTGAATTCCTGAAGGAAGCGTCGCGACTCGTCGCCGTCAGCTGGACCGGCAAGGAGCACACCGATACGAGGAAGCTTTGCAGCCCCGAAGGCGAGCACCGGCAGCACCGCGGCGCCGCCGAGCAACAGCCTGCGCCGGTTGCGGTTGGCCATCGCTGCCCTCCCTTTTGCCCGGGCAGTATGGCCTTCCCCCGGCGAAAAAGCATTACTACCGGTACGCCGCGCCGCCTTGGCAGGGCTCGCAGGCGGCCGCGGTCTGAACCGTGAGCGGGTACTCGACCAGTGGGCCCGGGCTCGCGAACGACAGGGCCGCGGCGAGCAGCAGCAGCACGGTCGGCAGCAGCGCCGCCAGGAAAATCAGGTGCGGTACGAGCCTCTCTATCAGGTTCATCTGCTACCTCCAGCCATTCCCCTCGGACAAAAGGGTAAGCCCGCGGAAAGCCCGGCTCAGCGCAGGAAGGCCAGCCGGCGCTGTGACCGATTCACCTCCGGCCCGGGCCAAGGCAGAATCGCAGGCCATGAAAGACCGCTCCGCCGAGGTGCTGCCGCAGAAGCTGCTTCAGCAGGTGGGCGCCAGCGCTGCCACCCGCGCTTACGCCAAGAACGCCATCATCGTCAGCGAAGGCGACGAGACCGACTCGCTGTTCGTGCTTCTCTCCGGGCGCGTCAAGGTCTTCCTCTCCGACGCCCAAGGGCGCGAGGTGACGCTGAACCAGCTCGGGCCGGGCGAATACTTCGGCGAGGTGACGCTCGACGGCGGCCCGCGCTCCGCCTCGGTCATGGCGCTCGAGGACACGCGCTGCGCGGTGGTGAAGCGCGGCGAGCTGCTCGCGCTGGTCGAGCGGCAGCCCGAATTCGCACTGCACATCGTGCGCAAGCTCGCGCACCGGGTGCGCGGCCTGACGGAGGACGTGCGCAGCCTCGCGCTCATGGATGTCTACGGGCGGGTGGCACGGCTGCTGCTCGAGCTCGCCGAGGAGCAGAACGGCCGGCTGGTGATTTGCGAAGCGCTCACTCACAAGGAAATCGCCTCGCGCGTCGGCGCCTCGCGCGAGATGATCAGCCGCATCTTCTCCGACCTGAACGACGGCGGCTACGTGCGCAAGGAAAACGGCCAGCTCATCATCATGCGCCGCCCTCCGCCGCGCTGGTAATGCGTCACACCGCAGCGGCGTAACACGGCGTATCCGGGGGCGGGCCGGCGGCGTACCTTGCCGCCATGGACCGCTTCAAAACTTCGAGCCACGCCAAGCGCCCAACTCCTCCGGCGCCGCCGGCGCGGTGTTTTCCCGCGGTCCACCCCTTTTTCGAGCGGGCGGCGCGGGCGGCGACCCTGGGTTGCTCGCTTTTTTCTTTGCGCCGCTAGCGTTCGCGCACCGCTAGCAGGCGAAAGGCGGCGATCGGCTGCTGGAAGCCGCGCAGGGTGAGCGGCCCGATCGGCTGGGTGTCGGCGATCGGCGCGATCTCCTGCTCGGTCTGCGCGTCGAGGATGATCTCGCCCGCCTGCGCCACGCCGCACAGGCGCGCCGCGAGGTTCGGCACGTTGCCGATCGCCGCGTATTCCCAGCGCTGCTCGAAGCCGATCACGCCGAGCGTCGCCTCGCCCTGCGCGATGCCGATCCCCAGGCCCACGTGGTGGCCGAGCTTGAACCAGGCGGCCGAGATCGGCGTGAATGCCTGGTGCAGGGCGAGCGCCATGCGCACCGCCCGCTCGGCGGGCCGGTCCACGGGCAGCGGATCGCTGAAGAAGATCATCATGCCGTCGCCCGCGAAGTGCTCGAGCGTGCCGCCGAACTGGTCCACCGTGACGCCGAGCGTCACGTGGTAGGCGCGCAGCAGCTCCATCACCTCGTCGGGGTCGGCGCGGTCGGTGAACGCGGTGAAGCCGCGCAGGTCGAGGAACACCGCCGTGATCTCGCGCCGGTGCGGCTTCAGCATCTCCTCGCCGCCGGCGACGATCGCCTCGGCCACCGGCCGGGAGAAGAAGCGCTTCAGGCGCGACAGGCGCTGCAGCTCCGACACCTGGTCGCGCACCCGCTGCTCGAGCTTGGCGTTCAGGTCCTTCAGCTCGTCCTGCAGCGCCTTTATGCGCAAGAGCGAGCCCACGCGCGCGAACAACTCCTCCCAGTTGACCGGCTTGGAGAGGAAGTCGTCCGCGCCGGCCTCGAGGCCGCGCACGCGCTCGTTCTGGTGCGCATCGACCGAGGTGACGAGCACCAGCGGCATGAGCGCCATCTCGGGCGCCGCACGAACCCGCCGGCACAGCTCGTAGCCGTCCATGCCGGGCATCAGGATGTCGGAGACGACGAGGTCGGGCAGGGCGGCGCGCATCTGCTCCAGCGCCTGCTCGCCGCTCAACGCGGTGCTCACCGTGTAGCCGCGCCCGCGCAGCACGCCGGCCATCATCTCGACCACGGCGGGCTGGTCGTCGACGACCAGGATTCGCGCAGCCATCAGGAAACGTGCATCAAAAGACTATTACGCCGCGGGCGTTGCGGCCCGACTGCAGGTCGGCGAACGCCTGCGGCGCCTGGTCGATCGGATAGCGCCGCGTGATCAGCTCCTCGAGCTTGAGCTCGCCCTTGAGGTAGAGCGCGAACATGCGCGGGAAGTCGACGCGCGGCACGCACGAGCCGAAGTAGCTGCCGGTCAGCGTCTTTTCCTCGAAGACCAGCGTCATGCTGCGCACCGAGGTGCTGTCGCTCGGCTTCGCCACGCCGACCACGACGGCGACGCCGCCGCGCGCGATCGCCCGGTACGCGGTTGCGGCGAGCTCGCCCGAGCCGACGCACTCGAAGGCGTAGTCGGGGCCGCCGCCGGTCATTTTCTTAAGCGCCTTCACCACGTCCTCGCCGGGCTTGGCGAGCAGCGTATCGGTCGCGCCGAACTGCTTGGCCATCGCGAGCTTCGCCTCGAGCGTGTCCACCGCGACGATGCGGTCCGCGCCGGCGATGCGCGCGCCCTGGATCGCGGACAGGCCGACGCCGCCGCAGCCGAATACCGCGACGCTCGAGCCCGGGGTCACCTTTGCCGTATTGAATACGGCACCTACGCCGGTCGTCACCCCGCAGCCGACCAGCGCCGCGCACTCGAGCGGGATCTTCGGGTCGATCTTGATCAGGTTCTGCGCCGAGACGGTGGCGTACTGGGCCATTGAGCCGCAGCCGGAAAAGATGTTCAGCGGCTTGCCCGAAGCGTCGTGCACGCGCGGCGTGCCTTCGAGCGGCGTCGTCAGCGCGCGGCCCTGCTCGACGCACAGCACCGGCCGCCCCGAGACGCAGAACCGGCACTTGCCGCACATGTAGATGAACGAGAAGGCGACATGGTCGCCTTTCGCGAGATCGGCGACGTCCTCGCCCACCTCCTCGACCACCCCGGCGCCTTCATGGCCGAGCACCAGCGGCAGGGGAAGCGCGATGGTTCCGGTGATCGCCGAAAGGTCGGAATGGCAGACGCCGCAGGCGCCGAGCCGCACGGTGGCCTCGCCGCGCTTGGGCGGGTCGACGGCGATGTCCTCGACGAGCACCGGCTGATTGTGCTCCCGGCAAACGACGGCCCGGGCCTTGCGCGACATTGGATTTCCTCGAAAGATCTTCTCCGACGAGTATAGCCGGACAAAAGGCTAAAGCCGGCGCTTGCCGTCCCCGCCGACCTCGTGGAGCAGGCGGAATGCCATCCAGGCGAGCAGCCCGACTCCGGCGACGAGCACGGTCCAGAGCGTCCACTTCTTTGCGTCGCGGTTTTCGCTGAACGTCTGCACGAAGCGCAGCGGGTCGCGGAATAACGAAGGCGGCGCGGCGACCTCGCCCGAGACCGCGCCGACGCTCGCGCGCTCGGGCGTCACGGCATCGACGCCGTCGCCGGCGCGCGGCAGCACCGCGGAAATGGGCAGCGGCCCGCCCTTCTCGGCCGACTTGCGGCTGCCGTAGGCGAGGAGGAACGGCCCGGCGCCGCGCGCGGCGAAGACGATCTCGTGCGGCACCCAGCCGATCTCCAGGCGCAGCTCGCCGGCGCCGACGCCGCCGCCCTTCTGGTCCACCCTGACGAGCCAGTAGCGGTCAGCGACGCTGCGCACCGGAATGTCGGAGCTCGTGATCTCGCCGTTCGGCCGCGACAGGCGATAGGCCACGGCCGCGCCCGCCATGCGCCACGGATCGTCGGCGCGCTCGCGCGTGAGGACCTGCACCTGGACCACCGTGTTCGGCTGCGGCAGGTGCAGGCGCACGCGGTCCGCGGGGAAGTGGCCGGCGCTGTCGAAGCTCCACTCGCCGTGCGTCTTGCCTTCCACTCCCGCAAGCGAGCGCCATTCGCGCTCGACCTCGGGCTTCTCGGGATGCAGCTCGAGGCGCGCCTGGCGGAGCCTGAAGGCCGATGGCACACCGATGAAGGAGACGCGCAGGTAATGGGCGCGCGCGCCGCCGAGCTCGACACGCCGGCGCTCGAGGCGCGCGCCGTCGTGCTCGAGATAGAGGATCGGGCTTCCGCTCACCACCGCGTTCCAGCTCCGCAAGTCGTCGCTCGCCTCGACGCGCGTCCAGCCGGTGAAGGGATCGGTGGCGTCCCAATCGAGCAGCAGCGCATCGAGCGGCTGCTTGAGCTCCGACGCGTCGAGCAGGTATCCGACAAGCGCCCGGCGGCGCGGCGGCGCGCCGTTCTGCACGGTGACGTTGACCACCGTGCCTTGCGCATTGCGCTCGACCCGCACCGACGTGGTGTCGAGGCTCTTTGCCGGGTCGCCGTAGAGCGGAAACAGGCGCACCGGAACGACCGGCGGCTCGGCCTTCTGCGCTTCGCGCGGCACGAAGGCGTGCGGCACGGGCTCGCCCGCCGCGTTGAACACGCGCAGGTCGCCGAGATCGCGCCGCGACGCGCCGAGGTACGTCGCGCCCGGAACGGCGAAGCGATAGTGCGAGGCCGAGCCGGGCGTCGCGATCGGTGCGCGGTACGGGAAATCATTCGGTTGCTCGCCCGCCCAGGCGGTCGAAACCAGCGCCGCGAAAAGGAGGATGAGCCTCATGCGCGGGCCTCCGCGCGCGGCGGCACGGGCGAGAAGTAGCCGATCAGCAGCATCAGCACGCCCGCGCCGATGAACGAGACGATGCGCTCGATCGTGCCGATTCCGGACAGGTCGACGACGAACAGCTTGGCGACCACCACGCCCATCAGCGCCGCGCCGGTGATCCAGAGCGCGCGGATGCCGCGCCGTGTGGCGACCACCATGGCGCCCATGGCGAGCAGCATCCAGAGGATCGAGAACGACGCCTGCACGAGTTGCGAGGAGAGCATCGGCCGGAGCGCGAAAGGCAGCCCTGCCCAGTGGTGCAGCGTGCGCAGCAGGATCGCGTTCACCCAGATGAAGCCGGCAGCGCCGAACAGCACGTAGAGCGTCGAGCGCGCCGATTCCAGCCACGCGGCGAGGCCGTGCCGCGCCGCGGCGCGCAGCCAGGCGACGAGCACCACGAACACCGCGCCGATCGCGATGTCGAGCGGATTGACGAGCGGCACGAACACCAGCGGATAGGGGTCGCCATCGCTCGTGAAATTCGCGTAGAGCGTCCAGAGCGCCAGGAAAATCGCGATCGGCGCCGCGCCATGCACCACGTAGCTCTTCTCGTGGCCGGCCACCGGCCAGCGCTGCTGCACGCGCGGCGCCGAGAGCGCGGCGACGAGCAGCGCCGGCACGATCGCCCACGAGATCGCCGGCCAGACGCGCTTGCCTTCCACCGCGGTGTCGATGAGCCAGCCGACTTCGCGCGCGCCAATGATCGCGAAGACCCACGTGCCGGCGGCATGCAGGCCTTCCACCAGGCTGCGCGCCTCCCTCTCATGGCGCCTGAGAAGCCAGAAATGCGCGGCGAACGCAATCGCCCACGCCGCGCCGCCGAGATAGGCGAAGGGATGCACGCCCTTCATCACCTCGACGATCACCTCGGCGAGCGCGGCCGGGTAGAGCGCGAGGGCGAGGAAGCGGCCGTACGACCAGCGCGTCCAGGCGGCGACATGGCTGAACGCCACGCTCGAGGCCGCGAAGAACACGAGCAATGACTGGGTGCGGTAGTTCCAGTCGACGTGACGCAGGATCTCGTGCATGGCGCCGCCGAACCACCAGAGCGCCCCCCAGGCGGTGAGGACGGCCGCGACGGCCGGCTCGGCCGGGTGCAGGCGCTCGCGATTGCGCTCGATGTAGGCCGCGCAGAAGAAAGCCGCAAGCGCGAGAAACGCCGTGCCGAGATAGGTGGCGTTGAGAATTGGCGTCGCCTCGCGCGGCACGATGGCGGCGTCCGACAGAAAGGCGAGGCCGGCCGCGAACTGCAGCGCATAGCCGAAGCAGCGCGCGAGCAGCCGCCCCTGGCGCACCGCGATCCAGGCGACCGCCGCGCCTTCGAGCGCCCAGGCCGCGGAGGTGAGCCGCCCCTCGAAGGCGAGCGGGATGCTGAGCGTGCCGAAGGCGAGGCTGAGCGCAATGAACGCCTCGACGAGGAGCTTGAGCCCCGCGCCGGTGCGCCGGTAGAGCGCAGCCGCGAGCAGGAGGTAGATCGCCGCCAGGCCGATCGCGCTGTAGGCCGCGCCGTACTCGATGTCGCGCACGAGCGCGGTCTGCAGGCCGAAGGCGACGATCGGCACGCCGAACACGAGCGTGCCGTCCACATAATCCTTGAGCTCGACCGCGCGGCGCCGCGCGAAAAGCAGCGGGATCGCGAGATACATCGCGAAGAAGAGCAGCAGGAAGGGCTCGGTGCTCGCGAAATACTCCGGCCGGTAGGCATTCACGCCCCACAGCACGCCGATCAGGAACGTGAACGCAAAGCCGAGCAGGTTGAGCACGCGCCAGGCCTTCGTCCAGGCGATGGCGACGATGCCCGCGTTCAGCACCGCGTAGTAGGAGAACAGCATCACGTGGCTGCCCTGCCCGGTCGAGGCGAGGATCGGCGCGAGGAAGCCGCCCGATACGCCGATCGCCGCAAGCGTGAGCGAGTCCTGCGCGACTGCGAGCACGGCCGAAGTGACGGCGACTACGACAAGCAGCGCGAAGGCGAGCGGCGCCGGCAGCAGGTGGAACAGTCGGAACGCGCCGAAGATCACGAGGTAGAGGATCGCCACCCCGCCGCCCTGCAGCGCAAGCGCGTAGCCCGGACGCGACGCGCGCAGGCGCCAGCCCACCACCAGCAGCACGATCGCGCCGATCGCCACCGCGAGCAGGCGCACCTCGATCGGCACATGGACCCGCTCGTAGGTGTACTTGAGCAGGAAGGCGACGCCGAAGAAGAGCACGACGATGCCGACCTTCACCACCACGTTGCCGCTGAAGGCGCGCTCCCACATGCTCGGGCCCGATGGCTCCTGCGGGGTGCGCGGCGGAGGCGGCGGCATGAGCGGCGCCGGTTCGGGTTCTACCGGAATATCGTCGACGGGCTCGGAAGCCACGGGGGGTTCCGGGACGACAGCGGCCGGCGCCGTAGCCTCGGGAGCCGCCATCGCGGCAAAGGCCTTCTCGAGATCGCCAAGGCGCCGCTCGATATCGGCCAGCCGCGCCTGGCGATTCTGGCTGGTGATCGCCCAGCCGGCGAGCCCGCCGAGCAGGCCGCCCACAACGAAACCCTCGAGGTGTCCCAGCATTGCGCCGAGCAGTGCGCCGACGATCGCGCCGATGAACCACATGGCCCCGCCCCCTTTTCCGGATCTTCTGCGTCCGGTCTGAAGCCGCAAGCTTACAATCCTTCCATGAATATCCGCGACAAATTCTTCATAGCTGGTGAATGGCGCGCGCCCTCGGGCCGCGAAACGATCGAGGTGCACAACGCCGGCACGGGCGAGGTCATGGGCCGCGTGCCCGCCGGCGACGAGAAGGACGTCGACGCCGCGGTCAAGGCGGCGCGCGGCGCGTTCGAGGGATGGAGCTCAACGAGCGCCGCCGAGCGCGCGCAGGCGCTGGAGAAGATCTCCGCCGGCCTCAAGGCACGCGCCGACGAGCTGGCGCGGCTCATCGCGCAGGAAGTCGGCATGCCGCTCAAGATGGCCGGCCGCATCCAGGTCGGGCTGCCGATCGCCAACTTTGCCAACTATGCCCGCATTACCGGCGAATATTCGTTTGAGAGCCGCGTAGGAAATTCCGTTGTAGTGCGCGAGCCGGTCGGCGTGGTGGGCGCGATCACGCCTTGGAACTACCCGCTGCACCAGATCACGCTCAAGGTCGCGGCGGCGCTCGGCGCCGGCTGCACCGTCGTGCTCAAGCCCTCCGAGGTCGCGCCCTTCAACGCGTTCGTGCTCGCCGAAGTGATCGGGCAGGCGGGACTGCCGAAAGGCGTCTTCAACCTCGTGACCGGCTACGGCCCGCAGGCCGGCGAGGCGCTGGTGCGCCATCCGTCGGTGGACATGATCTCCTTCACCGGCTCGACGCGGGCGGGCAAGCGCATTTCCGAGCTGGCTTCTCAGTCAATAAAGAGAGTTGCCCTCGAGCTGGGCGGCAAGAGCGCGTCGGTAATCCTTGAGGACGCAGACCTGCCGACGGCGGTCAAGGGCACGGTGAACGGCTGCTACCTCAATTCCGGGCAGACCTGCACAGCGCTCACGCGCATGCTCGTTCCGGAAGCGAAATACGACGAGGCGAAGAAGCTCGCGGCCGAGGCGGCGGCGGGGTTCACGGTCGGCGACCCGCTCGCCGAGACCACCAGGCTCGGCCCGCTCTCCTCGAAGGCGCAGCTCGAGCGCGTGCGCAGCTACATCCGCAAGGGACTCGACGAAGGCGCCGAGCTCGTCGCCGGCGGCGCCGAGCCGCCGCAGGGCGCGCCGGCGGGTGGCTACTACGTGCGGCCTACGGTGTTCGGCCGCGTGAAGAACAGCATGACCATCGCGCAGGAAGAGATCTTCGGCCCGGTGCTCTCGATCATCCCGTACAAGGACGAGGAAGAGGCAGTGCGCATCGCCAACGACACCCTGTACGGCCTCGCCGGGGCCGTGTGGTCGAAGGACGACGCGCGCGCGCAGCGCGTGGCGCGGCGCATCCGGGCCGGGCAGGTCGACATTAACGGCGGCGCGTTCAACATGAACGCCCCGTTCGGCGGCTTCAAGCAGTCGGGCCACGGCCGCGAGGCTGGCGTGTACGGGCTGGAAGAGTTCCTGGAATACAAATCGCTTCAGCTGAAAGGCTGACGATCGAGGCCGGATCCGCCGCTGCCTTGCGCGGGATTATTCGGCGCCAGCGGCCAGTACAAGCCTAGATGCGCAAGCTCGAGCGACGCCTGCGGCTGATCAGCGGGCTGCTGATCGCCTGCTTCGTCGTCCCGCACTTCCTCAACCACTCGCTCGGCGTCGTGTCGATCGACGCGATGGACCGGCTGCGCACGGTGCTGGCGGCGGGCTGGCGCTCGCCGGTGGGCACCGCGCTCCTCTATGGGGCGCTGCTTACCCATTTCGCGCTCGCGCTGCTCTCGCTCTACCGGCGGACGACGCTGCGCATGCCGGCCTGGGAAGCGATGCAGCTCGTGCTCGGCCTCGCGATCCCGCCGCTCCTGATCGCGCACATCGTCGGCACGCGCTTCAGCTGGTTCCTGCTCGGGCACCACATCGGCTACGAGCGCATCGTCGGATTGCTCTGGTCCGATCCGAGCGCCGCGCTGCGCCAGTCTGCGCTGCTGATCATCGTCTGGCTGCACCTCGCGTTCGGCATCCATTACTGGCTGAGGCTGAAGCGCTGGTATCCGGCGGCCGAACCCGCGGCGTTCGCCATGGCGCTGCTCATCCCCGCGATGGCGCTCGCCGGCTTCGCTGCCGCGGGCAACGAGATCTGGCCGCGCATCCAGGGCGCCGGCGGCTTGTACGTCTTCTACCCCGAGGTCGGCAACATGACGCCCGAGGACCGTGCGCGCCTCGTCGAATGGCGCGGCGGGCTGGAGCTCGCGTTCTGGTCGCTCCTCGCCGCGACGCTGCTCGCGCGCTGGCTGCGCTTTCGTCTCGGCGGCACCTACGAGCTGCGCCATTCCTCGGGCCGCGTGATCAGCGCACCGATCGGCCGCTCGATCCTCGAGGCGCTGCGCGACGAAGGCGTGCCGCACGCATCCGTGTGCGGCGGGCGGGCGCGCTGCACCACCTGCCGGGTGCGCGTCACCGACGGCCTCGCTGCGCTCGCCGCGCCTTCCGCGATGGAGCAGCAGGCGCTCGCGCGGATCGAAGCGCCGTCCAACGTGCGCCTCGCCTGCCAGACGCGGCCGCGTCATTCGGTGGCGATCGCGCCCCTCCTGCCGCCGGGCTCCGACCCCGCGGCGGCGCGCGCGCCCGGCGCGCCGCAGGGGCGCGAGCGGCCCGTGGTCGCCATGTTCGTCGACCTGCGCGAGTCGACCAAGCTGTGCGAGTCGCGCCTGCCCTACGACGCGGTGTTCATCCTCAACCAGTTCTTCGCCGAGATGTACGCCGCGCTGCGCGCCACCGGCGGCTACTACGCGCAGTTCCGCGGCGACGGGCTACTCGCGCTCTACGGGCTGGAAAGCGACCTCGCGCCGGCGTGCCGCGCCGCGCTGCGCGGCGCGGCCGACATGCAGCGGCGCGTGGAGAGCCTCTCGCAAAGCCTGCGCGCCGAGCTCGCCGAGCCGCTGCGCATCGGCATCGGCATGCACGCGGGCGTGGCCATCGTCGGCACCATGGGCCCGCCCGAGGCGCCGATCCATTCCGCGATCGGCGACACGGTCAACATCGCCGCGCGCCTCGAGGGCATGACCAAGGCGTACCACTGCGTGCTGGTGGTCTCGGCCGACACGCTCGCCGAAGCCGGCGTCGAGCCGAAGGAGGCGCCGCTGCACCAGGTGCGTGTGCGCGGCCGGCGCGAGCGGCTTGCCGTCTATGCACTCGCAGACCCCCGAACCCTGGTGATCGGCTAGCCGCCGCCGCGAGGAACTGGCGCGCTTAACGCTCTTGATCCGTATCAAACCGGAGCGCCGAGTGGGGAGTACGGTCCCGCTTACAGAGGAGGGCGACTATGAAGCTCCGAATCGAAAAACGGGATGGTGGGCTCGAAGTGCGTATCGACGGCATAGAGGGTCAGGAACGCGCCGTGATCGAAGCGATACACCGTTGTCGGCAGAGCGCGTGGGCCTGCCCTTCAGGCGAGTGCATGAACATTGAATCCATTGCGGAGCAGGTAGCCGGCGGGTGCGCTCTCTTCACCCTTACCGCTAGGCCGGGCGCTGAACTTAGTTCGTCCGGCATTGAGCAATGTTTGCGCTACATGCTGCCGCAGGCCGCGAAAGTGCAATAACTGTAGTCCCTGATTAGGGGCCGCCGCGGGTGCGGGTGAGCTGGTTGGTGGTGTTGGCGAGGCGCGCGGCGAGGATGCGGATCAGCTCGATCGCGGCGTCGGGGTTCTCGCGGATGATCTTGACGAACAGCTCCTTGGAGATCTTCAGCGTCTCGAGGCGCGTGACCGCCTTGACCGTCGCGGTGCGCGGCACGTCGCCGAAGATCGCGATCTCGCCGACGATGTCGTTCTTGCCGACGCTGTTGACCACGATCGGGCCCGAGGGCGTGGGCAGCGACACCTCGGCCGAGCCCTCGATGATGATGTAGGCCGCGTCGGCCGACTCGCCGACGTTGAACATGGTCTGCCCGGGATCGAAGGCGAGCCGCTCGGCCGAGAAGCAGAGCAGCTTCTGCATCGCCGGCTGGATCTTGCCGAAGATCGGGAATTGCCGGATCAGCTCGACTTCCTGCTCGAGGCTCATGGCTGTCCTTTCGCAAGTGTCCTCATGCGGCCATCAGCAGGCGGTGCAGCACGCCGCCGTTCGCCTTCAGCTCCTGGAAGCGGCCCTTCTCGGTGACCTTGCCGCGCTCCATGACCAGCACCATGCCGAAGCGCTCCGCCAGGTCGGCGCGCTGCAGCACCCAGACGACGCCTTGGCCCTTGCGCTCGGCGAGGACGCCTTCCATCACGCGCTGCTGGGAAGTCGGGTCGAGCGGTCCATCGGCCCCGTCGATCACGAGCAGCTCCGGCCGCTTGAGCAGCGCGCGCACCAGCGCCACTTTCTGCCGGTCGCCGACCGAAAGCCGGGCGCCGGCGACGCCGACGTGGAAGTCGAGCCCGATCGTGACCACGAGATCGCGCAGCCCGAGCTCGTCGAGCAGCTCGCGCACGAGCGCCGTGATGCGCACCGTGGC
>CAYZFN010000146.1:0-11977 GCA_964477695.1 uncultured Enterobacteriaceae bacterium
GGCCGCCTTGCGACGTGGCGCGAAGTCCACGTCATGCGCTTCGCCGCCGGCCGCATGGTCGAGCAGTGGGGCGTGGTCGACCGGCTGAGCGTGCTGCAGCAGCTCGGGCTGCTCAGCGCTTGAAGTGAAACGACTTCGGCCGGGTGAACGCTTCCAGCCCGAGCTTCGATAGCGTGCAGCCGCGGCCCGAGTCCTTGACGCCGGTCCAGGCGAGCGCGGGGTCGAGGTAATCGCAGCGGTTCATGAAGCACGTGCCGGTCTCGAGCTCGGCGCCGATGCGCAGCGCCGCATCGGCGTCGGAAGTCCAGATCGACGCGGTCAGCCCGTAGCGGCTGTCGTTCATCAGCCGGATCGCTTGCTCGTCGGAATCGACCGCCATGATGCCGACTACGGGTCCGAAGCTCTCCTCGCTCATCACCTGCATGCCGTGGTCGACGTCGACGAGGACCTGCGGCGCGAGATAGGGCGTGCCTTCCTGGTCGGCGGGGAAGCTCTTCGGATCGATGAGCGCCTTGGCGCCTTTGCCGACCGCCTCGCGGATCTGCGTGCGCACGAGGGCCGCGGCTTCGGCTCGCACCATCGGGCCGAGGGTCGTGCTCTTTTCGAGCGGGTTGCCGAGCTGGTACTTGCGCGTGAGGTCGACGAACGCATCGACGAAGCGCTTGAAGAGCGGGCGCTGCACATAGATGCGCTCGACGCCGCAGCAGGACTGGCCCGAGTTGAAGTACGTGCCGTCGACCACGTTTTCGACCGTGTCGTCGAAACGCGCATCGGCGCGCACGTAGGCCGGGTCCTTGCCGCCGAGCTCGAGGCCGGTGGCGACGAAGCGCGTAGCGGCTGCCTGCTGCACGGCGTGCCCGCCCGGAACCGATCCTGTAAAGGCGACGAAGCCGACGCGCGGATCGGCAATGACGCGCGCGGTCTGCTCGTGGCTGAGATGCAGGAACTGGAACACGCCGTCGGGCAGGCCCGCGGCCGTGAACGCCTCGGCATAGCGCTCGGCGACGAGCGGCGTCTGCTGCGCCATCTTCAGGATCACCGCGTTGCCGGCGAGGATGGCCGGCACCACGGCGTTCACCGAGGTGAGCCAGGGATAGTTCCACGGTGCGACGACCAGGACCACGCCGAGCGGCTCGCGGCGGATAAACCGCTTTCCTTCCTCGATCGACAGGTCCTTCAGGACTTCCTCGGCGACGCTAGCCATGTACAGCGCGCGTTCCTGGAAGCCGCGCCGGATCTCGTTCGGCGTGTAGGCGACCGGGCGGCCCATCTGGCGCGTGAGCTCCTCGCCGAGCGTGTCGGCGCGCGCCACGCACCATTCGACCATGCGACGCACGATCGGTACGCGCTCGGCGACCGGCACGGTTCGCCAGCGCCGCTGGGCGGCCGCCGCCGTCGCGAGGGTGGTCTGGATTTCCAGGGGAGGCGCGAGCGGCCGCTCGGCCACGAGCGAGCCGTCGATCGGGCTCAGCGCACGCAGCGTACTCATTCAGGGGTGACGTAGGCGGCGGTCAGGCCGCCATCGACCAGGAACTCGGTGCCGGTCATGTACGACGACTCGTCCGAGGCCAGGAAGAGCGCCGCCTTGGCGATCTCCTCCGCCTCGCCGAAGCGGCCCATCGGCACGTGCACGAGGCGCCTTTGCTTCTTCGCTTCGGTGTTGAGGAAGCTCATCAGGAGCTCGGTGCGCAGCGGCCCGGGCGAGAGCGCGTTGACGCGGATGTTCTGGCGCGCGTGGATGACCGCGAGCTCGCGCGTCATCGCCAATACCGCGCCCTTGCTCGCGGTGTAGGCGATCTGCGGCGTCGCCGCGCCGAGGCGCGCGACGAACGAGGCGGTGTTGATGACCGAGCCGCCGCCCGCGCGCCGGAGCGCCGGGATGCCGTACTTGCAGCCCAGGAAAACGCCCTTCGCGTTGACGTCGAGCGTCAGGTCCCAGACCGTCTCGTCGGTCGCCACCGCGTCGTCGTCCTTGGCGTGCATGATGCCGGCGTTGTTGAAGAGCACGTTCAGCCGGCCGAACGCCTTCTCGGCCGCCGCGACCATCTGCTGGCAATCGCCGGCCTTCGACACGTCGGCGCGTACGGCGATCGCCTTCGGGATCATCGCGGCGGTCTCTTTTGCCGCCTGCTCGTTCACGTCGACGACCGCGACCGAGGCGCCTTCGCGCGAAAAGAGGAGCGCGGCCTGGCGGCCGATGCCGCTGCCGCCGCCGGTGATGAGTGCCACCTTGTCTTTCAGTCTCATATTCTCTCGAAGTAGCGTTGCCGCTCCCAATCGGTGACCGCGCTGTCGAACGCGCGCACCTCGGTGCGGAAGAAGTGGGCGTAGTGCTCGACGACGTCCTCGCCGAACGCGCGCTTCGCAAACTCGCTCTTCTCGAATGCGGCCGCGGCCTCGGCCAGCGTATAAGGCACCCGCGGCAGGCTGCGCGCGGCGTAGACGTCGCCGACGAAGCATTCGGGCGGCTCGATGCGCTTCTCGATGCCGTCCAGGCCCGAAGCGAGCGACGCGGCGAGCGCGAGATAGGGATTGGCATCGGCGCCCGGGATGCGGCACTCGATGCGCAGGCTCGGGCCGTCGCCGACCACGCGGAAGCCCGCCGTGCGGTTGTCGTAGCTCCACGCCAGGCGCGTCGGCGCCCACGAGGCGTCGACATAGCGCTTATAGGAGTTGATGGTCGGCGCATAGAACGGCATGACGTCGGGCACGTGCGCGATCCAGCCGCCGAGGAACCAGCGGAACGCGTCGCCGTCTTTCTCGAAGACGTGTTTTCCGTCCTGCCAGAGACTAAGGTGGATATGGCAGCTCGAGCCCGCGCCGCCCGCGGAAGGCTTGGCCATGAACGTGACGCTCATGCCGCTCGCCTCGGCGAGCTCCTTCAGGCATTGCTTGAAGATCACGTGCCGGTCGCCCATCTCCAGCGCCTCGGCGTAGCGGATGTTCAGCTCGTGCTGGCCCTTGCCCCATTCGCCCTTCGAGTTCTCGACCGGCACGCCGGAGCGCTTGAGATGCCGGCGCGCCGCGGCGTGGAAGCTCTCGGTGCGCGCGCCCTGGAGCATGTGATAGTCCTCGAGGTACCAGCCCGCCGGCTCGACCTCGCGATAGCCCTGGAGCGCGGCCTCGCGATAGCTCGTGCGGAACAGATAGTGCTCGAGCTCGGTCGCTGCGAAGGCCTTGTACCCGGCTTTTTCGCCCTTCGCTACCTGACGTCTCAGGATCGAGCGCGGCGCCACCGCAACGGCCTCGTGGGTCTTCTCGTCCTTCACGTCGCACAGCACCAGCGCGCTCTTCTCCAGCCAGGTCGCGGGCCGCAGCGTCGCCAGGTCGGGAACAAGGTGGAAGTCGCCGTAGCCGAGCTCCCAGTTCGCGAATTTGTAGCCCGGAACCGGCTCCATCTCCATGTCGACGGTGAGGAGATAGTCGCAGGCATGCGCGCCGTCCCTGGCGATCGCCTCGACGAACATCTCGGCATCGAAGCGCTTGCCGAGCAGGCGGCCATAGTGATCGGTGAAGGCGACCAGCACGGTCTCGATCTCGCCTGCCTTGGCCAGCTTTGCGAGCTCATCGAGCTGCATCGTTTTTCCTGTAGATGACGAACACCTTGCCGATGCTTTGCACCGCTTCGGCGCCGGTGCGCTGGCAGATCGAATGCAGCGCTTCCTCGCGGGCCTCGCGCTCCAGGGCGGGGGCGCGCACCTTGATCAGCTCGTGCGCCTTCAGGGCGACCTCGATCTCCTTCACCACCTCGTCGGTGAGGCCTTTCGCGCCGACGATGACCAGCGGCTCGAGCTTGTGCGCACGCGCCTTGAGCGCCTTGCGGTCGGAGGGGCTCAGCATGAATGAATGGCGAAATCTAGTGTCAAAATGGCGACCTTGCTACCCCTCGCGAATCTTCCAGCCGACTTCCATCCTGTCCTGCGTGGTTGGTGGGAAGGCCGGTTCGCCGAACCCACCGAAGCGCAGCTCGAAGGCTGGCGGGCCATCCGCGCCGGCGCCGACACGCTGATCGCCGCGCCGACCGGCTCAGGCAAGACGCTCGCCGCCTTCCTGATCTCGCTCGACCAGCTGGTCCGGGAATCGCTCGAGAAGGGCGGGCTGCCGGACGAGGTGCGGGTGATCTACGTCTCGCCTCTCAAGGCGCTCTCGGCCGACATCCACAAGAACCTCGCCGTGCCGCGGCGCGAGATCCAGGCACTTTCGCACGTCAAGATCACCGCCGCCGTGCGGAGCGGCGACACGCCGCAAGGCGAGCGCGCCGCGATGCTGCGTACGCCGCCCCATATTCTGGTCACGACGCCCGAGTCGCTTTACCTCCTGCTGACGGCGCAACGCTCGCGCGAGATGCTGAAAACCGCGCGGGTCGTCATCGTCGACGAGATCCATGCCGTCCTGCAGTCGCGGCGCGGCGCGCACCTCGCGCTTTCGCTCGAGCGGCTGGAGCACGCCTGCGGGCGCAGGCTGCAGCGAATCGGCCTGTCCGCCACGCAGAAACCGATCGAGACCGTAAAGGAATACCTGGCTCCGGGTCGTCCCTGCGAGGTGATCGACAAGGGCCACAAGCGCCGCATGGACCTCGCGGTCGAAGTGCCGCGCTCGCCGCTCGAGGCCGTGATGTCGGGCGAGGTCTGGGGCGAGTACTACGAGCGGCTGGTCGCGCTGATCCAGGCGCACCGCACGACGCTCATCACGGTGAACACGCGACGCCTTGCCGAGCGCATGGCGCACCAGCTGTCGGAGAGATTGGGTGCGGAGAACGTGGCCGCCCACCATGGCAGCCTGGCGAAGGAAGCGCGCCTCGACGCGGAAGCCCGACTTAAAGATGGTTCTTTGAAGGTGCTCGTTGCGACCGCATCGCTCGAGCTCGGCATCGACATCGGCCACGTCGATCTCGTCTGCCAGATCTCCTCGCCGCATCGCATCGCCACGCTTCTGCAGCGCGTCGGTCGTTCCGGGCATACCGTCAAGGGCGTACCGAAAGGCAGGATCTTCCCGCTCACGCGCGACGACCTGATCGAGTGCGCGGCGATGGTGCGCGCGGTGCACGACGGCGAGCTCGACAGGGTTGCGGTGCCCGACAAGCCGCTCGATGTTCTCGCGCAGCAGGTCGCCGCCGAGACCGCGGCGCAAGGCGAGTGGGACGAAGAAGCGCTGTATCGGCTTTTCAGCGCTGCCTATCCCTATCGCAACCTGGCACGAGCCGAGTTCGACGACACGATCGAGATGCTAGCTCGCGGCTATGCGACGCGCAGGGGCCGTCGCGCCGCGCTCATCCATCGTGATGCGCTGGATAAGAAGCTGCGGCCGCGAAAAGGCACGCGCCTCATCTCGATCGCCAACGGCGGCGCGATTCCGGAGGTGTTCGATTACCGGGTGCTGCTCGAGCCCGAAGGGCACATGATCGGCACGCTGAACGAGGACTTCGCCATCGAATCGCTGCCCGGCGACGTGTTCCAGCTCGGCAATACCTCGTGGCGGATTCTCCGCATCGGCAACGGCGTCGTGCGCGTCGCCGACGCGCAGGGCCAGCCGCCGTCGATGCCGTTCTGGCTCGGCGAAGCGCCGGCGCGCTCCGACGAGATGAGCGCCGCAGTGTCGCGTTTGCGCGCCGCGGTCGATGCATTGCTGCCGGGGCCGGATACGCCGCGCAAAGAGGGCGAGCTGGACAGCGCCGTGGCCTATCTCGAAAGGGATTACGGTTTGGGAAGAGCGGCGGCGGAGCAGATTGCGCAATACCTCGCCGAGGCGAAGCGCGCGCTCGGCGTCGTGCCGACCATGAAGACGATCGCGCTCGAGCGCTTCTTCGACGAATCAGGCGGCATGCAGCTCGTGCTGCACGCGCCGTTCGGCAGCCGGATCAACAAGGCATGGGGGCTGGCGCTGCGCAAGAAATTCTGCCAGGGATTCAACTTCGAGCTGCAGGCGGCGGCGACCGAGGAGGGCGTGATCCTGTCGCTCAACACCTCGCACTCCTTTCCGCTCGACGAGGTATTCCGCTACCTGCATCCCAATACGCTGCGCGAGACGCTGGTGCAGGCGCTGCTCGCCTCGCCGATCTTCGAGACGCGCTGGCGCTGGAGCACGACGCTCGCGCTCGCCGTGCCCCGCAACCGCGGCGGCGCACGCGTGCCGAACCAGCTGCAGCGCATGTATGCCGAGGACCTGCTGCAGGCGGTCTTCCCCGACGCGGTCGCCTGCCAGGACAACCTGCCGGGAGCGCGCGAGGTGCCGGAGCATCCGCTGGTCGACCAGGCGCTCAAGGACGCGCTCGAGGAGGCGGTGGATTTCCACGGCCTCGAGGGCACGCTGCGCGACCTCTATTCCGGACAGATCCAGACCGTTGCGCGCGACACGCCCGAGCCCTCGGTGCTCTCGCACGAGCTCCTCAACTCGGCGGTCTATACGTTCCTCGACGATGCGCCGCTCGAGGAGCGCCGCACACGCGCCGTGTACACGCGTCGCGCGACCGAGCTGCGCAGCGCCGAAGACCTCGGCGCGCTGGATGGCGACGCGATTCGCCGCGTGCGCGAGGAGGCGTGGCCGATCGCCGCCACGCCCGACGAGATGTACGACGCCCTCATGGTGGCGGGCTACATCCGCGAGGCGGAACTTGCGCCGCACTGGAATTCCCTATTGACGTCTTTGGGACAGAGGGCCGTGCTTCGAGGAGGCGTGTGGTTCGCCCACGAGCGCTTGGACGACGACCCGGTCGAGCTGCAGGCGAGCCGCCTGGAAGTGCTCGGGCCGGTCGTCTCGGAGCCGACGCCGGAGCTTCTTGCGCTGGAGGGACAGGGACGCGTTCTGCGTGGCCGCTTCACGCCTGGCGGCATGGCGCTCGAGTGGTGCGACCGCCGCCTGTTGGCGCGCATCCACAGGTACACCCTCAACAAGCTGAGATCGGAAATCGAGCCGGTGAGCGCGGCCGACTTCCTGCGCTTCCTCGCGCATTGGCAGCATGTCGCGGGCGAGGACCAGGTGAAGGGAACGGAAGGGCTCGCCGCGGTGGTCGAGCAACTCGAAGGATGCGAGATCGGCGCGGCGGCGTGGGAGGCGGACGTGCTGCCCGCGCGAGTCGCCGACTACGACGCCGAGCAGCTCGACCGCCTTTGCATGAGCGGGCGCGTCGCGTGGGGTCGCCTGACGCCGGGCACGCGGGCGCCGCTTCGCTCCTCGCCGATCGCGCTCATGCTGCGCGAGCAACTCGGCGTCTGGAAGGCGCCCGCCGATCCGGCAAACGGATTCTCGTCGGAGGCAAGAGCTGTGCAAGAAGCGCTCACGAAGCGGGGCGCCTCTTTTTTCCACGAGCTCGTGAAGAGCGCGGGGCTGCTGCCGTCGTTCGTCGAGCGGGCGCTCGCCGAGCTCGCCGGCGCGGGCATCGCCACGGCCGACAGCTTCGCGGGGCTCCGCGCGCTGCTCGCGCCACCGGACAAGCGCCGTGGGCTGATCGAGATCGCTGGCCGCTGGTCGCTGCTCGAAGCGCAGCATGCCGACGACGTGGAGGCGGTCGCGCGCACGCTGCTCAAGCGCTACGGCGTCGTGTTCCGCGTGCTGCTGCAGCGCGAATCGCACCTGCCGCCCTGGCGCGACCTGGTGCGCGTCTTCCGCCGTCTGGAGGCGCGCGGCGAGATCCGCGGCGGCCGCTTCGTTGCTGGCTTCGGCGGCGAGCAGTTCGCTGCGGCGGATGCGGTGGGGCGACTGCGGTCCGTGCGCAAGATGGAAAAGGCGGACGAATGGGTCGTGCTCAGTGGAGCCGACCCGCTCAACCTGGTCGGCATCCTTACGCCGCACGAGCGCGTGGCGGCGATCCAGCGCAACCGCATCCTGCTGCGCGACGGCGTGCCGGTCGCGGCGCTCGAAGGCGGCGCAGTGCGCCGGCTCGGCGAATCCGAGCTCGACGACCAGCGGCTTAAGACTTTGCTCGTGCGACGGACGCTGCGCCACCCGCTTCGGCCGCACCTGCGCACGCCAACCGCGCGCGAAGCGGCCATGCTCGCGCGGACGCAGGAGCCTACGGCGGTGGAGCGGCTCGCCGAGCGGCGGCATTAACGCTTCATTACGCCTGCAACAGGCATCGCAGGCGCTGCAATGCTCACGTAATCCTCGAGGCCGAGAATCGGCGGCATGGAGACTCGCGACTACGAGCAAGCCGATCTCGACGAGGCGTGCGCGATCTGGGACTGGGCGAGGACGGCCGGAGTATCGGCCTCCGAGCTGCGCGAGACGCTGCGCCAGCTGCTGGCCGAGCCGGCGATGGTGGAAGTGACGGCATAGACGCCGTTCTCTGGCGTGATGTTTGCGTCCAGATCGGCGATGAACAGCCCGATCTTGGCACCCGTCAGGGAACTTTCGCGCTTCGAGCGCTCGGCGCTCGAGCGTCATCTGCTGTCGCTCGAAGCGGACGACCGGCGGCTGCGCTTCGGCATCCCGCTCGGCGACGTCGCGGTGCGCGGCTACGTGGCGCGCATCGATCTGGAGCGCGACGTGGTGTTCGGCATTCTCGACGAGGAGCTGCAGCTGCTCGGCGCCGCGCATGTCGCGCGCGGCCATGGCCACGCCGAGCTCGGCGTGTCGGTGCTCGCCGGACATCGCAACCGCGGCATCGGCGGCGCGCTGCTCGAGCGAGCGTGCATGCGGGCCCGCAATTGGGGGGTGGGCGCGCTATTCATGCACTGCCTGAACGAGAACGCCGCGATGATGCATCTCGCTCGCCGGCAGAACATGGCAATCGTCGCGGAAGCCGGCGAAGCCGACGCCTGGCTCGCGCTCGCGCCGGCCGACGCGGCGAGCCTGTTCGGCGAGGTGTTCGCGCAGCGCGTGGCCCTTTTCGACTATGCGCTCAAGTCCCAGCTCGTGCACGCGCGCCGCATGGCCGTCGCTGGTTTGAGTTTTTCTCATGGCAGGCGTGAATAAAGATCGTTTGTCGTAGCGCCGCGCCGGACCTATCTTGCGATGCGTGGAGGAAGGCAACTTCACAGGAGATCGCGATGAACTTCCGATATCCGAGCATCGAAGAACTGCAGACCCTCGAGCACGCAGCGCGCAAGGCGCGCGCAGAACAGCTGGCACGGCTCGCGAAGGCCGCGCTTGCCGGGATCAAGGGCCTGTTCGTCCATCCCGAGAGTGGCATCCGGGTGAAAGGAGCGCGCCATGCTTGAGACCAGGTTCTGGCGCCGCGCCGCCGCTTCGCTTCCCAAGGACGTACGAACCCGCTATGCGCTCGAGCTCTGGCACGCGGAGCGCCTCGATCTTGCGGTGGAACGCGCGGTGCGCGCGTACCGCCGCGGCATGGCGGCACTGAAGCTCAAAGTAGAGCGCTAGGCCGTAGAATCGCCGCGATGGCGGCGGTTCCCTCCAGCGTCGACGAGGACATCGACCTCGTCGAGTACTACTACGAGCGCGGGTTCAGCGACGGGCTGCCCGTCGTGCCGCCGACGCCCGAGAAGATCGCCGCGATGCTCACCGCGCTCGGCGGCGAGCCGCAATGGCTCGAGTGCCGCGTGCCGCCCCGCTGGGGCGGCCTTACGCGCGAAGTCCTGGCCATCAACCTGGTCATGGCGGGCTGCCTGCCGCAGCACGCCGCGATCGTGCGCGCGGCGCTGCGCGCGCTCTGCGAGCCGGCGTTCAACCTGAACGGGGTGCAGGCTACGACGCACATGGCGGCGCCGCTGCTGATCGTGAACGGCCCGGCCGCGAAGCAGGCGGGCATGAACGGCGGCTGCAACGCCTTCGGCTCGGGCAACCGCGCCAACGCCACCATCGGCCGGGCGATCCGGCTCGTGCTGCTCAACGTCGGCGGCGGCTGGCCCGGCGACCTCGACAAGGCGACGCTCGGGCATCCCGGCAAATACACTTTCGCCGTGTGCGAGAACGAGGACACGAGCCCGTTCGCGCCCTACCACGTGGAGAAGGGTTTCAAGGCGGAAGATTCAACCGTGTTCGTCATGGCCGGCGAGGCGCCGCACAGCGTCACGAACCACGTGGCGAACGACGCGCAAGGCATCCTCGACTCGATCTGCTCGGCCATGAGCACCTTCGCGCACAACAACGCGGTGAGCCAGGGCCACTGCGCCGTGGTGCTCGGCCCGGAGCACGCCGCGACTATCGCCCGCTCGGGATGGAAGCGCGCCGACATTCGCAATTACCTGTGGATGTACTCGGGCAACACCTTCGGCCAGATCTCTTTCGATCATCGCTACGGCAAGGTCTACAACCGCAACCTGCCCGCGTGGTACCGGCGCGAGCCCGACTCGCGCATTCCGATCGTGCCGAGCGCGGAGCACATCCACCTTTTCGTGATCGGCGGCGAAGCGGGCCGCTTCTCCGCGTTCATTCCCGGCTGGGGGCACATGTCGAGCCCGGTGCTGCGCGAGATCGGCGGCGCGAATCCCGGCATCGAGCGCTGCGTCGATGGGACCTGTCAACTTTGAGGAGCAAGCCAAATGAGAACCGTGTATGACCCGCGTGGCGTCGTTGCAGGGCAGCTGAGGCCCATCGCCGCGCGAGTGCCAGCGATCGAAGGATTGCGCCTCGGCGTGCTCGACAACACCAAGTGGAACGCGAACAAGCTGCTGCGCGCGCTGCGCGACGAGCTGCAGGCGGCGCACCGCCTCGCGCCCGCCGGCTACCACCGCAAGGAGAGCTTCTCGCGCTTCGCCGAGCCGAAGCTGCTCGACGCGATCGCCGCCGGGAGCGACGTCGCGCTCACTGCCGTCGGCGATTGAGGCTCGTGCACGTCGTGCTGTATGCACGACGCCATCGAGCTCGAGGCGCGCGGCGTGCCCACGGCCGTGATCGTCACCTCCGAGTTCGTCCGCGAAGCCCGGGTCCAGCGCGAGGCGCTCGGCATGGCGGGCATCGTGCCGGTGGTGATCCCGCATCCGTTGAGCTCGCTCACCGACGAGGAGATCCGCGCCCGAGCCGCTGCCGCGCTGCCGCAGGTGCTCGCGGTGTGGCAAGGAAAGCTGCGTGACGTGGAACGCTGACGCTCGCGCGGGTTACGGCGGCGGCGCCATCGCCTTTCATTGGCTGACCGCCGTGCTGGTCGTCATCGCGTTCACCCTCGGCCCGGGCGGCTCCGAGACGCGCGTCTATTCCGCAGCGAAGGACTTCGACCGCCAGTGGCACGAGGTGCTCGGCCTCACCGTTCTTCTTCTCACGCTGCTGCGCCTCGGCTGGCGCGCCTTTGCCGGGACGCCCGAGCTCCCGCCTTCGCCGCGCTGGATGCACGTCATTTCACGCATCGTGCAAGGACTGCTCTACGCGCTGCTGCTCGCCGTGCCGCTCACCGCAATCTCCGGGGCATGGCTCGAAGGCCACCCGCTCACGCTCGGCATCCTGGGCAATATTCCGCCTCTGCTGGCGAAGAAACATTCCGTGGGCCAGCAGATCGCCGAGCTGCACACCTGGCTTGGCGACACGATTCTCTGGGTCGCCGGGTTGCACGCCGCTGCTGCGCTCTTCCACCACTTTGTCTTGCGCGACGACGTGCTTCGTTCCATGCTGCCTGCGGGCTGGAGAACGCGCCTGTAGTTGTTGCAGTCGTAATACGACGGCCGTGCGTTGAAATCTGCCCGCAGCCCCGGCCGCGCATCCTGTGGACTTCAACACGGGAGATCTACATGCTCTACAGACGCCTTCTCGCCGCGCTGCTTGTCGCCGGCGCGCTTGCCGGTTGCTCGACCCTGCAGGCCGGGGCCGGCAGCTCTTCGACCCGCAGCTTCGGCTGCACGTATTCCGGCGCATCTCCGGAATGCCGCGGCCTGCATACCGGCGGGTAAGCCCCATGCTAGAAGACCGCTATCCGGAAGCGCTCGGCGTCGAGTGCGCGTGGCCGGCCGACTGGGCCGCGCTGCTCGACATTCCCCGACCGGACGAAGAACAGTCGGCGCGGGTTGTTATTTCAAATGAAACAGATGGGCAGTAACGCGAAGTTCCGCCGAAACCGCTGACCCGCGTAATGGAGGCTCGAATAGAGCCT
>CAYZFN010000147.1:0-23123 GCA_964477695.1 uncultured Enterobacteriaceae bacterium
GCAAGCGAATACGTGCGCCTCGACGCCGCGACGCGGCGCAACCTCGAGATCACCGAGACGCTGCGCGGCGAGAGCTCGCCCACCCTCTTCTCGCGCCTCGATGCCTGCGCCACCGGCATGGGCAGCCGCTGCCTGCGGCACTGGCTGCATCATCCGCTCCGGGATACGTCGATCCTCAAGCATCGGCACGAGGCCGTCGCCTGCCTGTGGGACAGCTATCCGGAAGTGCACAAAGCGCTGCGCGGCTTCTCGGACGTCGAGCGCATCAGCGCGCGCATCGCGCTGAAAAGCGTCCGGCCGCGCGAGCTCGCCGGCCTGCGCGACAGCCTGCGGCTGCTGCCGGCGCTAACCGGGATCCTCGCGCGGGACCAGGCACCGGCCTTGTTGCAGCAGCTCGTCGCCGACCTCGCCGTGCCGGCCGATTGCCTCGCATTGCTCGAGAAAGCGCTGCCGGCTGAGCCCGCCGCGCGCATCGTGGACGGCGGCGTCATCGCTGCGGACTACAACGCCGAGCTGGACGAGCTGCGTGGGCTCCAGTCGAACGCCGGCGAGTTTCTGCTGGAGCTGGAGAAGAGAGAGCGCGAAAGGACGGGTATCGCCAATCTCCGCGTCGCCTACAACTCGGTCCATGGCTACTACATCGAGGTGAGCAACGCCCAGGCTGCCAAAGTTCCCGTCGATTACCGGCGGCGCCAGACCCTGAAAAACGCCGAGCGCTACGTGACGCCCGAGCTCAAGACCTTCGAAGACAAGGCGCTCTCCGCGCGCGAGCGCGCGCTGGCGCTGGAAAAGAGTCTGTATGAGGCGCTGATCGAACAGGCCGGCGCCCACCTGCCCAAGCTGCAGAAAATCGCCCGTGCGCTCGCGCAGCTCGACGTCCTGGCCGCCTTTGCGGAGGTCGCGGCGCGTGGCAACTATGTGCGACCGCAGTTCGTCGACGAGCGCCTGATCGACATCGAAGGCGGCCGCCACGCGGTGGTGGAAGCGCAAATGGAACAAATGAGCGATCACTTCATCGCCAATGACTGCCGGCTGTCGCCGACACGGACATTGTTGCTGGTGACCGGGCCCAATATGGGCGGCAAGTCGACCTACATGCGGCAGGTCGCGCTGATCGTGCTCCTGGCGCACGCCGGATCGTACGTGCCCGCCCGTGCGGCGCGCATCGGGCCGGTCGACCAGATCTTTACCCGCATCGGCGCGGCGGACGACCTCGCCGGCGGAAGATCCACCTTCATGGTGGAGATGACGGAGAGCGCGGCGATCCTGCACAACGCGACCGACAGGAGCCTCGTGCTCATGGACGAGGTGGGGCGCGGCACCTCGACGTTCGACGGCCTGGCGCTCGCCTGGGCGATCGCGCGCCACCTGGTGGAGAAGAACCAGTCGCTCAGCCTCTTCGCCACCCACTATTTCGAGATGACGCGCCTTGCGCTCGACTACAAGGAAGCCGCGAACGTGCACCTCGACGCGGTGGAGCACAAGGACAGCATCGTGTTCCTGCACGCGGTCGCCGAAGGCCCGGCGAGCCAGAGCTACGGCCTGCAGGTCGCCTCGCTCGCCGGCGTGCCGAAGGCGGTGATCCGCCAGGCGCGGCGCTACCTGCAGATGCTCGAGGACGCGAGCATCTCTCGCGGCAGCCAGAGCGATTTGTTCTCCAGGACTCAAGAGAAGGAAATCGAGCCGGCGAGCGATCCGCTGCGCGAAGAGCTGCAGAAGATCAATCCCGACGACCTCTCGCCGCGCGAGGCGCTCGAGCTCCTCTACCGGCTGAAGAAGCTCCAGTGATCGACATCGGCGCCAACCTCACGCACGCGAGCTTTCACGACGACCTCGACGCGGCCGTGGCGCGCGCTCGCGCAGCGGGAGTCGATCCGATCGTCGTGACCGGCACCACGGTGCTGGAAAGCCGCATGGCCGCCGAGATCGCCGAGCGCTTCGACCTCTACGCCACGGCCGGCGTGCATCCGCATCACGCGCGCGACTGCGGCCCGCAGACCATCAGCGAGCTGCGCAAGCTCGCACAGCATCCGCGCGTCGTGGCAATCGGCGAATGCGGCCTCGATTTCAACCGCAACTACTCGCCCCATCCCGACCAGGAAAAGTGGTTCATCGCCCAGCTCGAGCTCGCGCTGGACATCGACAAGCCGCTATTCCTGCACTCGCGGGACGCACATCCACGCTTTGCCCAGATACTGAAGCACCATGGCGTGAAAAAAGCGGTGGCCCATTGCTTCACCGGCCAGCGCGAGGAGCTGCGCGCCTATCTCGAGCTCGATCTCTACATCGGCATCACCGGCTGGATCTGCGACGAGCGGCGCGGCCGGCATCTCGTCGAGCTGGTGCGAGAGATTCCGCGCGAGCGGCTGCTGCTCGAGACCGACGCGCCCTATCTCACGCCGCGCGACATGCGGCCGCAGCCGAAGGCGCGGCGCAACGAGCCCGCCTTCCTGCCGCACATCCTGCGGACGGTCGCCGCGGCGCTCGGCCGGCCGGCGGGGGAAGTGGCCGCCGAAACGGCCGGCAACGCGATGACGCTCTTCCGACTCGATGAATCTCGCACTTCTGCTCGAGCGCAGCGCGCGGCTTCGGCCTGACGCGACCGCGATCGCGCTCGGCAAGCAACCGGTCATCTCGTACGGCCAGCTCGCCGACCGCTCGGCAAGGCTGGCCAACGGTCTGCGGAGCAGGCTGAAGCTCGCGCGGGGCGAGCGCGTCGCGATCGCGATGAAGAACTGCCCCGAATACCTCGAGGTGCTGTTCGCCTGCTGGCACGCCGGGCTCGTCGCCGTGCCGATGAACGCCAAGCTGCATCCCAAAGAGTTCGCCTTCATCCTGGAGAACTCCGGGGCAAGCGCGTGCTTCGTGACACCGGAGCTCGAAGCGGCGATTCCGCAAGCTCTGCCGCTTAAGGAACTCAAGACGATCTACGGCAATCCGGCTGAACCCGCCGACCAATCGCCCGACGACGCGGCGTGGCTTTTCTATACGAGCGGCACGACCGGCGTGCCGAAGGGCGCGGTGCTCACGCACGGCAACCTGCTTTTCCAGACGCACGCCTATTTCGCCGATATCGACAAGCTCGGACCCGGCGACGTCGTGCTGCACCCGGCGCCGCTCTCGCACGGCTCGGGCTGCTATTCGCTGCCCAACATCGCCGCCGGCGCCGTGAACGTCATTCCGGAAAGCGGCCATTTCGAGCCCGAGGAGATCTTCGAGCTCCTCGACCACTGGTCGAGCGCTTCGTTCTTCGCCGCGCCGACGATGGTGGTGCGGCTGCTGTCGAGCAAGGCGGCTCGCTCGCCGCGCGGCCTGCGCACGCTGATCTACGGCGGCGCGCCGATGTACGTCGCCGACTCGCTGCGCGCCATCGAGCTCTTCGGGCCGCGGCTCTACCAGCTCTACGGGCAGGGCGAGGCGCCGATGACCATCACGGGGCTCGACCAGGCTTTTCATCATCAGCGAAGACATCTGGACAGCGCCGGCGTCGCCCGCACCGGCGTCGAGGTGAAGATCTTCGACGCCGAGGATTGCGAGCTGCCGCCCGGCGAGGTGGGCGAGATCGTTACCCGCTCCTCGTGCGTCATGCAGGGCTACTGGAACAACCCGGAAGCGACGCAAAAGGCGCTGCGCGGCGGCTGGCTGCATACCGGCGACGTGGGCAGCATGGACGCGGCGGGCTTCCTTACGCTGCGCGACCGCTCGAAGGACATGATCATCTCCGGCGGCTCGAACATCTATCCGCGCGAAATCGAGGAGGTGCTGCTGCGCCACCCGGGCGTCGCCGAATGCTCGGTGGTCGGCCGGCCGCACGCCGAGTGGGGAGAAGAGGTGGTGGCCTTCGTCGTCTGCACGGCAAGGCTATCGAGCGAGGAGCTCGACCGCCTGTGCCTGGAGAACATCGCTCGCTTCAAGCGCCCCCGGGAATACCGCTTCGTCGAGGCGCTGCCGAAGAACAACTACGGCAAGGTGCTGAAGACCGAGCTAAGGAAGCTGCTCTGACGGTAGTGACCCCCTGTTAAGGGGGTCGTGAGCCCACAGGCGAACGGGGGGTTTTATTCCCCTTTGCCCGGCTCGGCGTTGAAGTACTTCTCGTACTTGTCCTGCTCGCCCTTGTGCTCGTCGGCATCCGGCGGTGGCGTGCCCTTGCGAGTGATGTTGGGCCACTTGATCGCGAAGTCGGCGTTGAGCTTGAGCCACTTCTCCGCCCTGCCGTCGGAGTCCGGGATGATCGCGTTCGGCGGGCACTCGGGCTCGCAGACGCCGCAGTCGATGCACTCGTCGGGATGGATCACGAGCATGTTGTCGCCCTCGTAGAAGCAGTCCACGGGGCACACTTCCACGCAGTCCATGTACTTGCACTTGATGCAATCTTCGGTGACGACGTAGGTCATCGCGCTATCTTTTTGTCTGCAGGGGGGTTTCGAACAATTCCATTATCGCACGTAGCGCTTCGTCGACGCCGCCGTACGGTTTCGATCTACAGGGAATTACCTGATCTCCATACGGAATATAGCCATTGCCCGGCTCTGCGCGCGGCGCGATCATGGCGGGCTCCCATGAAGCGTTTCCTCACACCGCTGGCGCCGCTGCTCGTCACCGCCGGCGCGGTGATCCTGATTCTGACCGCCGGCGCCCAGGCGATGCAAGAGATGCGCGGCTGGGCGGGCGGCGGCGGCCCGTGGCCGCACGAGCTGATGCTGCATGTGCTGATCGTCGGCGCGGCCCTGCTGCTCGCCGCGGCGGTGATCATGACGCGCCGTTCCGCGCAGCGCACGCACGAGGCCGAGCAGGCGCTGCGCGAAAGCGAGGAGCGCCTGCGGCTCATCGCCGACAACGTCCCGGCGCTCATCTCCTACGTCGACCGAGAGCAGCGCTACGCGTTCAGCAACCGCACCTACGACCACTGGTTCGGCATCGCGCACGAGAGCATGCGCGGCCGCACGGTGGAAGAGGTCTTTGGCCCGACCGCCTACGCGCGCATGCGTCCGGACGTCGAGCGCGTGCTGGCCGGGGAAAACGTCCAGTTCGAGCTCGCCATCGACGAGAACGGCCGGCGCCGCACGCTGCAGGTCGCCTGCGTGCCGCATCGCGACGCGGCCGGTGTGCTCGGCTTCTACATGCTGGCGAACGACGTGACCGAGCTCAAGCGCGCGCAGGAAGACCTGCGCTTCGCCGCCGTGCAGCTGCAGCACGATGCGCGGCGCCTCGAGTTCCTCGCCCACCACGACACGCTCACCGGACTGCCCAACCGCGCAATGTTCTCCGAGCGGGCGCGCGAGGCAGTGGCGCATGCGCGCCGGCACGAGAAGACCGCGGCGTTCCTGTTCCTCGATCTCGACAACTTCAAGGAGGTGAACGACACGCTCGGCCACGAGGTGGGCGACGCGCTGCTCAAGATCATCTCCTCGCGGCTGCGCGCCTCGGTGCGCGGCGACGACTTCGTCGCGCGCATCGGCGGCGACGAGTTCTGCGTGCTGCTGCAGGACATCGCCGATCCGCGCGAAGCGGCGGCGGTGGCGCAGAAGCTGATCCACGAGCTCGGCAAGTCCTATCGCATCGGCGAGCACAAGGTCACCTCGGGCGCGAGCATCGGCATCGCCTGCGTGCCGCAGGACGGCGACGACGTCGCGACGCTGCTGCGGCTCGCCGACCTCGCGATGTACCGGGCGAAGGAGCTCGGCCGCAACGGCTACCAGTTCTTCTCCGCCATGCTGAACGAGGATGCGGCGGCGGCGGCGCAGATGGTGGACGAGCTGCGCAAGGGCATCGAGCGCGGCGAGCTGTTCCTTGTCTACCAGCCGCGCATCGACATCGCGACGCGGCAGGTGGTCGGCGCCGAGGCGCTGCTGCGCTGGCGCCATCCACGCTACGGCGTGCTTTCGCCCGAAGCCTTCCTGCCGCTCGCCGACGATACGGGGCTGCTCGTGCCGATCGGCCGCTGGGCGCTCGTCGAAGCCTGCACGCAGGGGCGGCGCTGGATGGACGAGGGCATCACGCCGCTCAGCGTCGTGGTCAACGTGACCGCGCGGCAGCTGCGCGGCGGCGACATCGCCGAGCAGGTGCGCGAGGCGCTCGCGACCAGCGGGCTGCCCGCCGAGTCGCTGCTGCTCGAGGTGCCCGAGACCGTGGTACGCCAGCTCACCGACCCGGTGGAATCGGCGCTCGCCGCCGTCACCAGCCTCGGCGCGCGCCTCGGCGTGGACGACTTCGGCACCGGCTACGCCGCGCTGCCTGCCCTGCAGCGCCTGCGCGCGAGCGCGGTGTGCATCGACCGCAAGCTGGTGTCGGGCCTGCCGCACAACGGCGAGCGCGCCGGCCTGGCAAAGGCGCTGATCGCGCTCGCGCGGGGGCTCAACTTCGACGTGGTGGCGAAGGGCGTCGAGACGCACGCGCAGCGCGAGTTCCTCGCCGAGGCGGGCTGCCGCGTCTGCCAGGGAGACCTGTTCGCCGCGCCCAATCCGGCCGACATCGTCGCGCCAATGCTGCGCACGAAGCTCGCCGCCTGACGTAGTATCCTCCCCGTCGGGGGAGCGAAATGCAGATAGAAAAGATCAAGGTGCGCCTGACAAGCACCGGGCAGGAAATTGAGGTCACCGTGTTCAGCAAGCGTGCCGAGGCCATCGAGGTGGTGGTCGGCGAAGGCGTGCACAGCGTGCGCGCCACGCTCATGCCGACGCGCAACGGCCTCGCCTACGCCGGCAACGTCCGCGGACGCGAGATCGTCTACGAGCGAAGCCGCGCGCAGGTCGAAGCGGAGGTCAAGCGCGAAGCCGACCTGAGGCGCCGGTGATGCGCGTGCCTGGCCGCGTTTTCGTGGCTTTGCTTTCGCTGCTCGGCGCTGCGCACGCGTCGGATTCGTCCTATTACGCCGAGGCCGTGAGCTGCAGCGGCGGCGCCTACGGCCTGCGCCTGCCCGAGTCATACGACGCGCTGCGCAAGATCGGCACGCTGCGCGATGATCGCGTGCTGCCGGGCACGCTCCGTCCCGCGCCGGGCGCCGAGCAGCGCGAGCTCAGCTTCCACGGCCTGCGCCTCACCATCCTGCGCCAGAAGCTCGACCCGGCGAACTACCGCGTCATGTCCGCGGAGGTGAGCACCGGCAGCTGGAAAATCTCCGGGCCGTTCCGGGTCGGCGCGCTGCTGCCCGTCAAGGTGGGCGACGTCGACACGCGGCAGCTGCACGGCAGAGGCGTCGTGGAATTCATCGGCGAGAGCAAGGACGTGGTGCGCATGCGGCGCAGCGGCCGCAGGATCTCGTCGATCACCTATCTCTGCAACGTGGAGTGACGCCGCTGTTCATCGTCGTCGCGGCGGCCCTGGCGGTGCTCGGGGCCCTGCTCCTCGCCGCGGGCCTGGTGGCGCTCTTCCGCGCGCGCTTCTTCTCCTTCGTGCTGCGCGCGCTCCTTGGCCTCGTGCTCGTGTTCGTCGGCGCGACGCTCGGCCTCATCTCGCTCGGCATGCAGGGCTACCGCGCGCTCACGCGCGAGGAGCTGGCAGCGCGGCTGGTCGTCGAACCCAAAGGCCAGCAGCGCTTCATGGCGAAGGTCATCTTCCCGGACGGCCGGGAAGCGGCGTTCAACCTTGCCGGCGACGAGATCTACGTCGACGCCCACATCCTCAAGTGGAAGCCGGTGGCGAACCTGTTTGGCTTGCATACGGCTTACGAGCTCGGCCGGGTCGCCGGCCGCTACCGCAACATCGGGCAGGAGCGAACCGCGGCGCGCACGGTTTATTCCCTCGGCCGCGACCGCGACCTCGACCTGTTCGACCTGCGCCAACGCTACGCCTTCCTCGCGCCGCTGCTCGACGCCGAATACGGCTCCGCGAGCTTCGTGCCGGTGACGCAGCGCGCCGACCTCGAGCTGCGCGTCTCGACGACTGGTCTGCTCATCCGCCCGATGGGAGAATCGGCGCGCTAGCCCCCACCCGAGGAGGAGCTCCCGTGGCAAAGCTCAACATCAACGGCAAGACGCGCGAACTCGCCGTCGAGCCGCAGACGCCGCTTCTGTGGGCGATCCGCGAGCAGGTCGGCCTCACCGGCACGAAGTACGGCTGCGGCATCGCGCAGTGCGGCGCCTGCTCCGTGCACCTGAACGGGCGCGTGGTGCGCTCGTGCTCGGTTCCGGTGAGCGCGCTCAAGCCCACGGACCGCATCGTCACGATCGAAGGACTCGCGAAGAAGAGCGATCACCCGGTGCAGCAGGCGTGGGCGGATCTCGACGTGCCGCAGTGCGGCTACTGCCAGTCGGGACAGATCATGGCCGCGGCGGCGCTGCTCGCCGAGAACCCCAGTCCCACGGACCAGGACATCGACGCGGCGATGACCAACATCTGCCGCTGCGGCACCTACCAGCGCATCCGCGCGGCCGTGCACAAGGCGGCCGGCATCATGAAGACCGCGAAGGCCGGGAGGAGCGCATGAAAAATCCTTCGCGCCGCAGGTTCATGGTCGACTCCGCCGCCATCGCGGGCGGCGGGCTCGCATTGGGCTTCCATTTCCCCGCTCTTGCCGAGAAAGCTTCGCCCGGCAGCGAGGTGAATGCCTGGGTCGTGATCAAGCCCGACAACAGCACCGTCGTGCGCGTCGCCCGCTCCGAGATGGGCCAGGGAACGATCACCGGCCTCGCGCAGCTCGTCGCCGAGGAGCTGGAATGCGACTGGCAGAAGGTGAGCGTCGAGCAGATCACCGCGGGCCAGAACCTCGCGCGCAAGCGAGTGTGGGGCGAGATGTCGACCGGCGGAAGCCGCGGCATCCGCACCTCGCACGACTACGTCCGGCGCGGCGGCGCGGCCGCGCGGCTGATGCTGGTGCAGGCCGCAGCCCGGCAATGGGACGTGCCCGCCTCGCAGCTCACCACGGCGAACGGCATGATCATGCACGGGCCCACGAAGCGCATGACGACCTACGGCGCCGTCGCGCCGGTCGCGGCGAAGCTCGCGCCGCCAGACGAGAAGGCGATCCGGCTCAAGGATCCGCGCCAGTGGCGGATCGCCGGCAAGCCGCTGAAGCGTCTCGACACCGCCGACAAGCTGAACGGCTCGAAGGTCTACTCGATCGACTTCAAGCTTCCCGGGATGCTGCTCGCCGCGGTGAAGCAGTGCCCGGTGTTCACCGGCACGCTCGCGAGCTACGACGAATCCAAGATCCTCGGTAGGCCGGGCGTCAAGCGGGTAGTGAAGGTCGACGACCACACCATCGCGGTCGTCGCCGATACGTGGTGGCGTGCGAAGCACGCGCTAGAGGCGCTGCCGATCGTTTGGAACGAAGGCCCGGCCGCGCAGCAATCGAGCGCAGCCATCGCTGCGCGGCTGAAGGAAGGGCTGGAAGCGAGCGACGGCCCGTTCGCGAGCTGGGGCGAAGGCGATGCCCTGAAGACGATCGCCGGCGCCGCGAAGAAAGTGGAGGCGGTGTACAGCACGCCGTTCCTCGCGCACGCGACCATGGAGCCGATGAACGCCATGGCGCGCTGGACGAAGGAGCGCGTGGAAGTCTGGCTGCCGACCCAGAATGCCGAGGCGTCGCTCGCCGCGGCCACGGAGGAAGCCGAGCTGCCGCTCGAGCAGGCCGAGGTCTACAAGCTCGACCTCGGCGGCGGCTTCGGACGGCGCGGCGGAACGCAGGATTTCACGCGCCAGGCGGTGGCGATAGCGAAGCAGTTCCCCGGCGTGCCGGTGAAGGTGATCTGGAGCCGCGAGGAAGACCAGGCGCACGACTTCTATCGCCCGATCTCGATGTGCAAGCTCTCCGCCGGGCTCGACGAGAGCGGCAGGCTGCTCGGCCTGCACCTGCGCGTATCCGGGCAGTCGATCAACGCCTACCTGAATCCGGGCGGCATCAAGGGCGGCAAGGACATGCGCCAGCTGCAGGGCATGTACAAGGAGCCGGGCGACGCGCAGTTCGGCTACGGCGTAGACAACCTGCTCATCGAATACGCGATGCGCAACACGCACGTGCCGGTCGGGCCTTGGCGCGGCGTCAACACCAACCAGAACGGCGTGTACGTCGAGTGCTTCATCGAGGAAGTCGCGCGCGCCGCCGGGCGCGACTCGCTCGAATTCCGGCGCGAGCTGATGGCGAGCCGCCCGAAGCACCTCGCGGTGCTGAACGCCGCCGCGGAAGCGGCGGGCTACGGCAAGCCGCTGCCCGATGGCGTGCATCGCGGAATCGCGCAGTTCATGGGGTACGGCAGCTACTCGGCTGCGGTCGCGGAAGTTTCCATGGAGCAGCAGAAGGTCAGGGTCCACCGCATCGTCATCGCGCTCAATTGCGGTCACGCAGTGAATCCCGGGCAGATCGCAGCGCAGGTGGAAGGCTCCGTGGCCTATGGCCTCTCGGCCGCGTTCTACGGCGAGATGACGGTCGAGAAGGGACGCATGGCGGAGCTCAACTTCGACCGCTATCCGATCCTGCGCCTCGCCGGCATGCCGAAGGTGGAGACGGTGATCGTGCCGAGCTACGACTTCTGGGGCGGCGTCGGCGAGCCGACCATCTGCGTGGTGGCGCCGTCGGTCATGAACGCCATCTTCGCCGCCACCGGCAAGCCGGTGCGCAGCCTGCCGCTGAGGAGCGCCGGCCTCGCGTAGCGGCGCTTGATCGTCGAGCTCTGGCCGTACGCGGCCTCGGCGGCGGCTACCTCGTGCTGCTCGAATTCGGGGACGGAGCCCGAACTAAGCCGCGACGAAGTCGAACACCCCGTAGCCGGGGCGGTCCATGTTCATGACGAGCTCGGGCGCAAAGAGTCCGTCGCGTGCGTTCGCGGGCTCGTTCGGAAAGTAAAGCTGCGTCGTGAGGATCGGTCCGCTGCGCGCCTGTACCTTGACGTGTATGTGGCGCGTGCGCCCGGGATATTCGGCCGGCACGATGGTCTCGAGCCGATAGCGGCCTTCCGCGTCCGTGAACTGGTGGCCACGATAGCGGAAGCCCGTGTTGTCATACTCGCCCTGCTCGTCGGCGTGCCAGAAGTCGAGCAGCGCATGCGCGAGCGGTTTGCAGTCCTTCCCCAGCACGCGGCCGGCAACCGCCAAGGTCGGCGAACCGGATTCGACGAGCGTTCTCCTTTCGGGAGAGCTCGGCTTGAAGAAAGGACCTTCCGTCTGCCGGGAAGTGACGCGGCATGCTTGCGCCACAGCCTGAGCGGGAATCGCGACGCCGACGGCGAGGAATGTCCTTCGGCTGAAAATCATTTTTGGCTCCTAAGTTCGGGCTCCGTCCCCGAAGTTCGGGAGTTCGGGCTCCGTCCCCGAATTTACGCCTCTTCGCCGCCCTCGGCGGCGAGCCGGGCGCGCCAGTCGCGGCGGCGCGAGAAGTAGCCGTAGGCCGACAGGGCCAGCAAGCCAATACTGAGCATCAGGAGCGTCAGCGCCACCGGCCGCTGAAGGAAGATGGTCCAGGCGCCGTTCGACATGATGAGCGCCTGGCGCAGCGACATCTCGAAGATCGGCGCGATGACGAGGCCGAGCACGAGCGGCGCCGGGTCGAAGGAGAACTTCTTCAGCGCATAGCCGACCACGCCCATGATGAGCATGATCCACACGTCGACGATCGAGTTGTTCACCTCGTACACGCCGATCATGCAGAACACGATGATCAGCGGATAGAGATAAGCGTACGGAATGCGCAGCAGGTTGACGAAGATGCCGACGAGCGGCAGGTTGAGCGCGAGCAGCATCAGGTTTCCGACGTACATCGAGGCGACGAAGCCCCAGAACACCTGCGGATGGTCGTTTACGAGCGTCGGCCCCGGCGGTATGCCGTGGATGAGGAGCGCTGCCATCAGCACCGCGGTCACCGGACCGGTGGGAATGCCGAGCGCGAGCATCGGCACGAACGCACCGGTGGACGCGGCGTTGTTGGCGGACTCGGGTCCCGCCACGCCGGCCACGGCGCCTTGTCCGAACTCCTCCGGCTTCTTCGCTATCTTCCGCTCGAGCGCGTACGACATGAAGCTCGAGATGATGTGCGCCGAGCCGGGAATGATGCCGATCAGGAAGCCGAGGACCGAGCCGCGCGCGATCGGCCAGCCGGCGGCGCGCCATTCCTCGCGGTTAGGCCACAGTTCGCGGAGTCTGGGTTTGATTACCTGAGAACTGACTTGGTGGCTCGGCGTGGCGAGGATCTCGCCCAGGCCGAAAAGTCCCACCGCCACCGGCACGATGCCGATGCCGTCGCCGAGCTCCGGGATGTCGAACGAGTAGCGGAAGTGCCCGGTCATCACGTCGATGCCGATCGTGCCGAGGAACAGGCCGAACGCCGCCATGAGCAGCGTGCGCACGAGCGAGCTCGTCGACATGTAGGCAAGGAAGATGAGACCGAGGACGAGCAGCGTCGTGTACTCCGGCGGGCCGAAGCCGAGCGCGAACGCGGCGAGCGGCGGCGCTACCGCGGTGAGCACGAGCACGCCGAAGGTCCCGGCGATGAAGGAGCCGACCGCGGCGATGCATAGCGCCGCCCCCGCGCGGCCCTTCTTCGCCATCGCGTTGCCGTCGATGCAGGTCATCACCGAGGCGGCCTCGCCCGGGATGCGCAGCAGGATCGAGGTCGTCGAGCCGCCGTACTGCGAGCCGTAGTAGATGCCGGCGAGCATGATGATCGCCTTCGTCGCATCCAGGCCGTAGGTGATGGGCAGCAGGATGCTGATGCCGGCGAGCGGCCCGATGCCCGGCAGCACGCCGACCAGCGTCCCGACCACGCAGCCGAGGAACGCGTACCACAGCATGCTCGGCTGCAACGCGACCGAGAAGCCGAGCAGCAGGCTCTGCAGCGTCTCCATCTCAGAACGAGAGCAGGCCGGGCTCGAGCGGCGAGCGAAGCACCTTGTCGAACAGCCAGTAGGCGAACAGCGTGAGTCCCACGCTATAGATCGCCGCCGGCAGCCATCGGCGCCGCTCGACGACTACGAGGAGGAGGAACACCAGCAACGTCATCGTTATCAGGAAGCCTAGGCCCTGGTAGGCCGCGACCGCGGCGCCGGTGATGACGAGCACAAGCGCCGCGTGACCGCGATCGCTCCAGTCGACCTGCGCGAGCGGCCCGCTCTCGCGTGCGCCGAAGAGCAGCAGCGCTGCAAAAAGGATCATCAGCGCCGCCATGACCTTCGGCATCATGCCGGCCCCGGGAGCAGCGAGGCTGCCGAACGGCAGGTCGCCGCTCCCTGCGAGGATCAGCACGCCGAGCGCGATGAACGCCGCGCCGGCGGCATGGTCCCGCCTCAGCGTCAGCCTTGCACCCGGCCGATCGAGTGCACGGCGGCCTCCACGCGCTTCGCGTCCTCGTCCCAGAACTTCGCGAACTCCGGCTCGTCGAGGTACGCCACCTCGTCGCCGATGTTGTGGATCGCCGCCTTGAACTGCTCGGTGGCGACGGCTTTCCGCGTCTCGGCGCGCATGCGATCGACGATCGGCGTCGGCGTGCCCTTCGGCGCGAACAGGCCCACCCAGAGCGAGAACTCGACGTCGTAGCCCAGCTCCTTGAGCGTCGGCACGTCGGGCGCCGAGGCCGCGCGCTTGTCGCCGAACTGCGCGAGCGCATGCAGCTTGCCGGCCTTCATCTGCGCGCTCGCCGCGGCGATCGAGGAAACCAGCACCTGCGCGTTGTCGCCGAGGATGGCGTTCAGCGCCGGGCCGCCGCCGTTGGTCGGCAGGTGGCGCATCTGGATCCCGGCCGCCTTCATGAAGAGCGCGGTCGGCAGGTGGAGCGCGCCGTACAGGCCGGAAGAGCTGAAGACGATGGCGTTCGGCCGCTTCTTCGCGTCGTCGACCAGCTCCTTCAGCGTCTTGTAGGGCTGCTTGTCGTTGACCACGAGCACCATCGGCCCGGCGGTGAGGCGCGCGATAGGAATGAAATCGGCGCGCGTGAACTTGGGCTGGCGGCCGAATAGCTTGTCGACCTCGGCGAAGCCGGAGATGGACACGATGTGCACGAGCAGCGTGTAGCCGTCGGGCTTTGCGTTGGCGGCGAACTGCGCGCCCACCTGGCCGGCGGCGCCGGCCTTCGTCTCGATCACCACCGGCTGCTTGAGCAGCGGCTCGAGCGACGCGGCGAACGGCCGCGCCACCACGTCCGCCGCACCGCCGGGCGGGAACGGGTTGATGAACGTCACAGGCCGCGACGGGTACGCTTCCTGCGCAAAACCTGGCCTGACGGCCAGCGCTGCGGCCGCAGCAGCGCTGCCGGCGACGAAACGACGTCGATCCATTCTTTCCTCCTCCTTAGAATTTGCCGCCTAGGTTAACCGAAACACCCTTCCTTGAGCCTTACATGAGCGAAATCCGCGACTGCATTCCTCCCGACCGCAACCCGCGCCGTCCGCGCACGCGCCTGCCGAAGGGCTCGATCGACACGCACGTGCACGTCTTCGAGCCCGGCTATGCGCTCTCGCCCGCGCGCGGCTATACGCCGCCTCATTCGAAGCTCGCCGACCTGAAGCACCTGCACGCCATGCTCGGCATCGAGCGGGTGGTCTTCACCCAGCCTTCGGTCTACGGCATCGACAACTCGGCGATCCTGGACGGCATGAAAGCGCTGAACCGCGAGACCCCAAACCGGGCTCGTGCCATCGTTGCCCTCGATATGAATTTCACTGACAAGCAGCTCGCCGCGCTAGATCAGGCCGGCGTGCGCGGCGTGCGGCTCAACACCGACAACAAGGGCGGGATGCCGATCGCGTTCGACGACATTCCCGAGCTTTCCGCGCGCATCCGGCCGTTCGGCTGGCATCTGGAGTTCCTGTTTCCCGGCAAAGACATCCTCGAACTGATGCCGCTGTTCCGCAGCGTCAGCGTGCCGATGTCGATCGCGCACTTCGCCTATCAGCCGGCAAGCGCGGGCGTGAACGCGCCGGGATTCCAGGCCCTGCTCGAGCTCGTGAGCGCCGGCAATACCTGGGTCAAGATCTCCGGCGCCAATCGCGTGAGCCGCGGCGACCTGCCGCCTTACGACGACGTGATGCCCATGGCTCGCGCGCTCGTCTCGGCCGGCCCCGGACGCGTCATGTGGGGCACCGACTGGCCGCATCCCAACAAGTACGTTGCCAACCCGAACGACGCCGACCTCGTCGACGCCTTCGGCGAATGGGTCGGCGACCAGCGCCTGCGCGAGCACATCATGGTCGACACGCCCGCCGCCTTCTACCGCTTCTGAATTCGGGGACGGTGCCCGAACTCCGCGAATTCGGGGTCAGAGCCCTGATTCGGCGGCTACCACGCTAAGGTCCGCTACCGTCGAAAGCGGTCATTAGTCTAGCCTGTTCGAGCGGACGCCTTTGCCCCGCGAACCGGCCATCAGATGAGAAAGCACTGTGGATCAAAAGAAGAATGCGGCGCCGACTACAACGTTGGCGATTCCAATACAAGCGATTGCGATGCTAGCCCAGCGGTGTCGCAGTCCTATCATCGATATCGACCACGCCAGCATGAACAAACCGAGAAGAACGCTAGTTGTACCCGACCAAGCCCTGACCATGTGGTGATGCCGCAGGTAAATGAGGTATAGCGCATCGCAAATCACCGTTGCCCCGGCGAGCGCGAAGGTCAGATGCCGAGCGTACTTAGAGTCCATCGGGCTGGACCGACGGGCGCCCTGCTAGTTCTCGTTGTTATCCCTGTCGGCGCGCTGCTGCTCCTGTTGCATCGCGTCCCGGACTTTCTCCTGTGCCCTCTGCATGGTCTTTGCGCCATTCTCCAGCTCCTGCTTCCTGAGCCGAGCGGCGGTAACGGCGCTTTCGGCAACGTCCGCGCCACAGCCGGCAAGCATGGCCGCTGCCGCGATTACGATTATTGTTTTCATGGCTGCTCCGGTATGAGGTCTGAGCGAGGACATTACGCCGACGCTCGGCTCGGTACCGCCAAGTTGTTCACATGGCGGGGTGGGGTACAGCGAAGTTCATACTGAATTACGACCCTGACCCCGAATTCGGGCTACGTCCCCGAATTAACAGGACGTAAGAAGCGAACGCGAGGGCGGCGCACGCGGCGATCACGGTCGCCATGGGTACGGCGCCGCGCGCGGTGATCGCGCCGACGGCGGCGCTCGCCAGGACGCCGAAGGCGGATTGCATCGCGCCGAGGAGCGACGAAGCGCCGCCGGCGCGCTCGCCGAAGGGCGACATGGCGACCGAGGTGGCATTCGAGGCGATGAGGCCGATTGAGCCGACGATGAGGAGCATCGGGATGAAGACGCCGAAGAAGCCCAGCGCGCCGGTCAGCGAAAGAAGCAGCAGACAGAGCGAGGAAAGAGCCAGCGAGGTGACGCCCAGCCCCAGGGTTCGGCGCGTGCCCAGCCGCAGAACGATGCGGCGGTTGAGCTGCGATACGGTGATGTAGCCGCAGGCGCCCGCGCCGAAATACCAGCCGAAGCTGTCCGCCGGCACGCCGAAGTACTGGATGTAGACGAACGGCGCGGCGGCGATATAGGCGAAGAAGCAGCCGAAGGCGCCGACGAACACGATCACCGGTCCGAGGAAGCGCACATCGCGAAAGAGCGGCAGCGTGCCCGTGAGCGCCCGGCCGAGCGTCGCGGTCCGCTTGTGCACGGGATGCGACTCCTCGAGGAAGCGCGCGACCAGCGCTATGCAAAGCAACGCGAAGGCGACGAGGAAGAAGAAGATCCAGTGCCAGGAGCCGTTGACGAGCAGCCAGCCGCCGGCGAGCGGCGCGAGGATCGGCGCCGCGCCCATGACCAGCATCATCAGCGAGAGCACGCGTGCCGACTGGATCTCGTCGAAGCGGTCGCGGATCACCGCGCGGATTACGACCATGCCCGACGCGCCGCCCAGCGCCTGCGCGAAGCGCAGCGCGACGAAGCTGCCGATCGCCCCGGCAAGCGCGCAGCCGGCGGAGGCGAGCGCGAACACGGTGAGGCCGCCGAGCAAAGGCGGCTTGCGACCGTAGCGATCTGCGATCGGGCCGAAGAGCAGCTGGCCCAAGGCGAGCCCCAGCAGGTAGGCCGAAAGCGTGTGCTGCACCCGCGATTCGCTCGTCTGGAACTCGGCCTGCAGCGCGGGCAGCGCCGGAAGGTACATATCGACCGCGAGCGGGCCGATCGCCATGACCAGCCCCAGGACGAGCGTGAGCCGACCTATCCTTTCACGCACAGGACCTGTTTCAGCGTGTGAACCACTTCCACCAGGTCCGACTGATTGGCCATCACTTCGTCGATGTCCTTGTAGGCGCCCGGGATCTCGTCCAGCACGCCCTTGTCCTTGCGGCAGATCACGCCCTGCGTCTGGGTCTCCAGGTCCTGCACGGAGAAGCATTTCTGCGCGGCGCTGCGGCTCATCCTGCGTCCGGCGCCGTGCGCGCACGATTCGAAGCTCTCTGCGGCGCCGCGGCCGCGCACGATGTAGCTGCGCGCGCCCATGCTGCCCGGGATGATGCCGAGCTCGCCCGCCCCCGCGCGGATCGCACCCTTGCGCGTCACCCACACGTCGGCGCCGTAATGGAACTCGCGCTCGACGTAGTTGTGATGGCAGTTGACCGCCTGCTCGCTCGATTCGAAAGACGGAAGGTGGCGGCGCATCGCCTCGAGCACCAGCTCCATCATCTCGGCACGATTGGCGCGTGCGTAGTCCTGCGCCCAGCCGACCGCTTCGACGTAGTCGTCGAAATGCCGGGCGCCTTCGGAAAAGTACGCCAGGTCGCGATCCGGCAAATGAACGTTATTCCTTTCACAGTCCTTTCGAGCCAGCTCGATGAAGTGGCCGCCGATCGCATTGCCGATGCCGCGGCTTCCCGAGTGCAGCATCACCCAAACGCGCTCGGCCTCGTCGAGGCAGACCTCGATGAAATGGTTGCCGCCGCCCAGCGTGCCGAGCTGGCGCACCCAGCTGGAGTTGCGGCCGACGCGTTTTCCTATGCCGGGATGCTTGGCGAGGATCCGGTCCAGGCCTTTGCGGAAATGCCGTACCGCGTCGGCGCGCACGGCCCGATCGTCGTGCTGCCCGAAGCCGACCGGCACATCGCGGCTGATCTGGTTGAACACCTTGCGCAGGCGCTGCTCGTCGAGCTCCGTGGCGCCGAGCGAAAGCCGCGTGGCGATCATCCCGCAGCCGATATCAACCCCGACGGCGGCGGGGATGATCGCCTTCACCGTCGGGATGACGGAGCCGACCGTGGCGCCGATGCCCAGATGGACGTCGGGCATGGCCGCCACGTGGTGATGCACGATCGGCAGGCGCGAGACATTCTCGAGCTGCGCGCGGGCCGCGGGCTCGATCTCGCCGGTGTAGATCTTCACCGGCACCCGGCCGCCGTCGAGCTCCTGTCTTACCGGCATGGCGTATTTTGACCTGCGGCCGGCCGTCACGGTTCTTCGCGAATATCTGTCGTCTTTGTAGTGATTGGCACGACCCCTGCTCTTAGCGCTTTCAATGGCCTCAGCAGACAACGACCGCCGGCGCCCGCGCTCCCGGCTGAAGGTGATTCATCGGCACCGCAGCGGCGGCCATGACGAGGGACCCCGGGAATCCGAGCTCATATTCACGCACGGCGGCGCCGTGGCAATCCTGGAATGGATCGACATGGGCGGCGTGCGCACGCCGGTCTTCACCCTGCCGCTCGACCGCGAGAAGCTGCACCGCGAGTCCGAACGGACCTATTCGTACGACGAGGTGACGCAGGATCCGCGCGACGCGGATCTCTAGCGCAGCTCGCCCCCGGCGGCCGAAACCCGCGTCTCGATGAAGTGCCCGGCCTCGCCGTCCAGCGGGGCGCCGGGCAGCGTCACGTACTGCGCGCGGTTTAGGAACAAGAGCCATACGTCGGTCGATCGCACGACCTTCTGGATCATCGGCCACTTGAGGAACGAGTGCGAAAGCGCGTTCTCGAGACCGATGCCTTCGTCAGTCAGCATGCAATGCGCCTCGCGGCTGCCGAGCCGGCGCGCGAGCAACCCGGCACGCCGGCTGATCGAGAGGTTCGTGGCGACGAGAAACAGCACGTAAAAGAGCAGGAGTCCAGCGCCCGCGCCGCACACGAAACCGCCGCCTTCGCTCTCGCAGACCGGCAGCAGGACGACGAGGAGGAGGGCCGGCCCGACGAAGATCCGCCAGCCGAACCTCTGGACGAGGTAGCGCCGCGCGCCGCGCCCCAGCAGATCTTCCGAGAGCTCATAGCTGAACTCGTGTCGGACCACGCGGCTACGAGTGCCGCTTGAAGAACTGCACCGCGCGCTCGTGCTTCTCCGCCGCAGCGCGCGTCTTGAAAGTGCCGAGATTGCGGCGCTTGCCGGTTCGCGGATCGATCTTGCGCGAATAAAGACGGTACACGCCCGAGGGCAGCTTGCGGATCATTCGTCTACTCCGGCGTGATGCCCGCCGCCCTGATCATTTCGGCCCACTTGGGGAAGTCCGCCTTGTGAATGCGCGCGAATTCTTCCGGCGTGGTTGCCGTCGGCTCGAAGCCGATGTCGTGCCAGCGTGCGGCGATCTCCGGTGCGCGGGTCGCCTCGCGCAGCGCCGTGGCGAGCGCCTCCACGATCGGGCGCGGCGTCTTTGCCGGGGCGTAGGCGCCGATCCACGTGGTCGGCTCGAAGCCCTTGAAGCCCTGCTCGCCGAAGAGCGGCGTGTCGGGCAGGACATCGCTCCGCTGCGAGCCGGTGGCGCCGAGCACCTTGACCTTGCCGGCCTTGAGGAGATTTCGGGCCGTGCCGGAGTTCGCCCAGGCGAGGTCAAGCGCGCCGCCGATGAGATCGAGGTGCGCGGCCGCCTCGCCTTTGTACGGCACTTGCACGAGCTGCACGCCGGCTTCGCTCGCGAGCAGAGCGCCGAAGAGATGCGGCGTCGAGCCGTTCCCCCAGGTGCCGTAGGTCAGGCCGCCCGCCTTCTTCTTCGCGTACTCGATCATGCCGCGCAGATCGCTGAACGGCGCATCGGCGCGGGCCATGAGCGCCGGGCCGTAGCCGACCGCGAGCTGCGAGAGCGGCTCGAAGTCGCGGAACGGGTCGTAGGGGATGTTCTTCTGCAGCACCGCGTTGTTGATGTGGGTAAGCGAGAGCGTAATGAGGAACGTCGTGCCGTCGGGCGGCGCCTTCGCCACGGCGTCGGCCGCGAGCGTGCCGCTCGCGCCCGGCTTCGGCTCGACGACGACCGGCTGCTGCCAGCGCTCGCGCAGCCGCTCCGCGTACATGCGCGCAATCGTGTCGACCGGCCCGCCCGCGGTACCGAAGGGCACAATGTGCACGGGCTTGGCCGGAAATGGCTCGGCGGCCGCGTTCCCGGCAAGCAGCAGAACCAGTAAAGCCAAAAACCTCATGTCGCGTTCTCCACGATGTGCTGGCCGGCCTCTAACCGAACGTAAGCGGCGGCGGCGTCGAAATGCACGCCGAGCGGGTCATCGCCTTTCGCCACGGCATCGACCTGCCGTTCGAGCAGCCGGCGCAGCATGACGACGCCGCGATCGCTCGTGCGCAGGTGCTCGTCCGAGTGGAAGCTGATCGCGCCCTGCCCGGTCTGCGCCTCCCAGTCGCCGGGGAAGCGCTGGTGCTCCTCCTCGGTCAGGTCCCACCAGAACTTGCCGTTCATCTTGGAGCGTCCGCGGCCGAGCTCGCCGCGCTGCTTCGCGCGCCCCGCCGTGTAGATGCGGAAGCTCGAGTCGTCGAGCGGCACGACCCAGCCGATCGACTCGACGCGGCCGTAGCCCGCGACGCGCGGGTTCGGCACGACGCGCAACGTGGGCAGCAGGGCCTCGGTGACGCGATGGAACACCCGTCCGTCCTCGAGCCTGCGCACGCTCGTCGACTTGACGCCGCGCGGCGTGGCCTCGAAATTCACCTCCGGCATCACGCCCATCATCGGCACGAACTGCGGCCCGCTGAAGCTCCCGTGCAGGATGGGCACGTGGTACGGATCCATGAGGTTCTCGTAGTGCTGCAGCCAGTTGCACGGCACGATGACGCCGCCGCCCGAGCCGATGCTCGTGTCGTCGGCATCGACGAACTCGCCCGGCGCGAGCTCCTCGAGCGCGTCGTAGCGCGGCAGCACCGGCTTGCGCTCGGTCGGCCCCATGTACGCGAAGATGAGCCCGTAACGCTCTTCGACCGGATACCAGGGCTGCCGGACAGTGTGCCTGTGGTTCGCGCCGCCTTCGGGCTCGCAAGGCTGATCGAGACAATGTCCTTCGACGTCGTAGAGCCAGCCGTGATAGCAGCAGCGGATGCCGCGCTCTTCCACGCGACCGTAGTAAAGCGTCGTGCCGCGATGCGCGCAGCGCGAGTGCACGAGCCCGGCGCGGCCTTTGCCGTCGCGAAAGAGGATCAGGTCTTCGCCAAGCATGCGCACCTTGCGCGGCGTCGCGCCGGCGTGCGAGGCAAGGCCCACCGGATGCCAATAGCGCCGCAGCAGCTCGCCCATCGGCGTGCCGCGCCCGACCTCGGTCAGCTTGCCGATGTAGGTCGACGGCTTCATCTCGTATGCGCTGCCTTCGCTCATTGCGCCCTCCTTACCCGGTCGAGCACTTCCGTCTTGTCGGCCGCGAGGCGGCGCAGGAAACGCGGATTGCCGAACCAGAGCGGGTTGTAGCGGAAGTCGAACATTTCCTCGATCGCCGTATCGGCGTCCCAGCCCTGCTCGACGATGCGGTACGAGGCAACGGCGTAACCCGTCCGATCCTTCCCCGCTGCGCAATGCACGTACACGGGCCAGGCGCTCGGGTCGGCGGTCGCGCGCTCGACCGCGGCGAGGAACAGGACAATGTCCTCCCGCTCGGGGTGCCAGGCATGCATCGGGATGCGTACATAGCGCAACGCGGTGCCCTGGAGCTGCCGATAGTCGTCGTGGTCACTGCGCAGGTCGATCACCGTCTTTACTCCCGCGGCCGCAAGCCGGCGAAACACCTCCGGATCGTCGGGGTCGGGCTGACCGCCGCGCCACAGCCTCTCGGTCACCTTGCTGAAGTTGTCCACGCCCTTGATGCAATCGTCGCACGGCTGCGTCCAGGTCCGCGTGGGCGGCGCGGCAGGACGCGTGGCGCAGCCGGCGACGAGCATCGCGCAGGCGACGATCGCGAGGCGCGACGCCTTCATGCGCGCAGCTTGAGCAGCTTCGCCGCGTTTTCCTTGAGGATGAGCGGCCGCACCTCGGGCTTGATCGGCAGCTTGTCGAAGTCGGCCATCCAGCGCTCGGGGCTGATCACCGGGTAATCCGAGCCGAACAGGATCTTGTCCTTGAGGAGGCTGTTCGCGTACTGCACGAGGATCGGCGGAAAGTACTTCGGCGACCAGCCCGAGAGGTCGATGTAGACCTGCGGCTTGTGGGTCGCCACCGAGAGCGCCTCCTCCTGCCAGGGAAACGACGGATGCGCGAGGATGATCGGCATGTCGGGGAAATCGACGGCGACGTCGTCGAGCAGCATCGGATGCGAATACTTGAGCCGCACCCCGCTCCCGCCGCGCGTGCCCGCCCCGACGCCGGTCTGTCCGGTGTGGAAGAGCGCCGGCAGCTTCGCCTCGGCGATCACTTCGTACAGCGGGTACGCGATTCGGTCGTTCGGGAAGAACTCCTGAACCGAAGGATGAAACTTGAAGCCCTTCACCCCATAGTCGCTGACGAGTTTCTTTGCGAGGCGAACCCCGTCCGCACCGCGATGCGGGTCGATGCTGGCGAAGGGAATCGCGACATCGGAGTTCTGGTGCGCGAGCTCGGCGATCTCCTCGTTGGTGATCTTGCGGCTCGAGCCGCGCTCGCCGTCGACCGTGAAGACGACGAACGCCATCTTCAGCTTGCGGTACATCTCCGCCATTTCGGGCACGGTCTGATGCTGCGGCTGGTAGCGGAAGTAGCGCCCCATCGCCTCCTGCGACTCGCTCGGCGCGTCGTCCTCATTATTACTAGAGGGCAGCGCCGATTTCCAGGCGTGCGTATGCACATCTATGGCGACCAGCGAATCGAGATTCATGGCGAAGCCAAGACCTTCGAGAAGAGGGGGCGATCGATGTTACCGCCGGACAGCACGCCTGCCACCTTGCGGCCTTTCAGTTTCGCGCGCTCCTTGCGCATGGCAGCGAACGCCGCCGCGCCCGCGCCCTCGGCGCAGTTGTGCGTCGACTGGAAGAGGGCGGCGATCGCGGCGCCGACTTCCTCGTCGGTCACTTCGACGATGCGCTCCACCTCGCGGCAGATCACATCAAG
>CAYZFN010000148.1:0-8416 GCA_964477695.1 uncultured Enterobacteriaceae bacterium
GTACCAGCCGCCGCCCGCCGCGAAGCCCCAGAAGAAGCCGACCGTGAAGCCCGCGCCCCATCCGTAGGTCGGCGGATACGGATACCAATACGCGCCGACATACGCGGGGTAGTAGTAGCCGGTGCCGTAGACGACCACGCCATCGGTGCTCATGACCGTTCCGTAGTAACCCGGCGTATAGCCGACATACACCGTCGTCGCGGTGCTGCCATAGACGCGCACATAGGTCACGTAGTGCACCGGCGAGTTCGGCGGGATGGTATAGATCACCGCCGGCACCGTGACCGCGACCGCCCACGGGCCGGCCGGTGCGGTGGCGACGAACCAGACGCCGTTCTGAACCATGTAATACGACTTCTCATCCACACGGATCACCGGCGCCTGCGTGTTCGGCGCATAGCTGAGCGGCGTGCCGTCGATCGTCGTCCACTTCGGTGCACCGCCGTCGTAGGCAACCGCGGTAGGCTGGATGTCGCGCTGCACGGTTGCGGTCTGCGGGATCTGGTTGGCGATCGCCGCCTCCTGCGCCTGCGGCGTGCCGGCCACCGAGACCAGCACGTCGGCCATTGCGTGCGACGGCGGAATCTTCTTGAAGTCGGGCGGCAGGCTCTTCGGCGACACGAAGCTCCACGGCCCGGTGAGCGCCTTTGCGTTAAACCAGCGGCCCGAGATCAGCACGTAGTAGGTCTGCGGCCCGAGCTCGAGGAAGATGTCGTTCGGCGAGTTCGCCATATAGAGGAGCTGCGTGCCCGGAATGGGCGACATCTGCGGCTCGCCCTTCGACTGAAGCAGCTCGGTCGGCCGCGTCACGGCGATGATGCGCGGCGTCGTGCCGGGATCGAAGCGCGGCTTGCCATCGTCGTTCTTCCCGTCGAGCGGGTCGTATTTCCCGGCCAGCGACTGCCGCACCTTCTCGAGGCCAGCGGGCGGCGACACCGACGGTTCCCAGTCGCTTCCCACCGCCGCCTTCGACTGCCACCAGCGTTCGAGCGCCCAGAGGTAGCGGGTCGAGGAGCCGTCGACGAGGATGAGCGCACCGGTGTTGATGACGCGCTTCAGCTCCGGCGCCTCGGCAACCTCGCGCAGGGCCGGCTCGCCGTCGATCAGCACGAGCATCGACGGCGTGCTGCGGAACAGGATGTCCGGCGGATCGTTCTTGACCGCCTGGCCTTTCTGCTTGCCCTTCGCCTGCACGATCGCGAGGTTGGCCTGCAGCGCCTGCGCGGACACCGGCCAGTTCTTGTTCGGAATGGCCTGGCGCAGGGAGGACAGGTATTGCGCGGCGTCGTTGTCGCTCGCGCCGGGAAATTTGACGTTCGTGATCTTGAGGGAGGTCAGCGTGACGAGGTCGGCGGACTTGTCGACCTCGGTGCGGGCGGTGAGCTCGATCACGCCATAAAGCGGCTCGGACTGTCCGGCACGCGTGACAGCGACAGCCGCGCGCGCGGCGATCTTGTTGTCGGCCCAGCTCTCCACCTGCGGCTGGTAGACCAGGATCAACGCGCCGTCGGACGCCTTCACCTGGCGCGGCCATCCCACGTCCGGCGCGGGCGCCTGTGCCGAGGCCGCCGAAGCAACGGCGAGCAGCGTCGCGACAAGCAGCGATCTCATCCACGGCATGATGCGGGCAAGCCCGGTCGCCCGATATGGGACCAAGGTCCAACATCGCCCGGCCCGCCAACGGGTTACGTTAGTGCATATGCGTACCCTGGCCTGCTGCGTGTTCCTCGCCGCCGCGGCTGCGGCAGGGGCGAGCCATGGCGCGGAAGACGGCATCATCCAGCCGGGCGAGGAGAAGGTGACCGTCATGCTCGGCGCCTTCCTGCCGGCGTTCCGCAGCAAGGCGCAGCTCGACAACCACGAGGGCGGCATCGGCGACCGGGTCGATCTCGGCAACGACCTCGGCGTGGACGAAAACACTTCCGGCGGTTGGCTGAGCGCCGAATGGCGTTTCGCGCCGCGCCACCGTTTCGGGTTCAACTACAGCCGCTTCACCCTGCGTGGCGAGCGCACGCTCGATCGCGAGCTGCATATCGGCGACCAGATCTACCCGGTCGGCGCCGATGTGTCCTCGCAGCTGCGCCTCGAGATCACGCCGATCACCTACTCGTACTCGGCGCTCAAGCGCGACAACGACGAGCTCGCATTGACGGTCGGCCTGCACTGGAGCCGCTTGTCGTTCCATACCGAAGGCACCCTGTCGCTCAGCGCAGCGACCTTCGGCCGGGAGTCGACCGCCAAGGCCGATGTGCCGCTGCCCCTCATCGGCCTGCGCTACGACCATCGCTTCTCCGATCATTGGTCCGCGGGCGCCTCCGCCGCCGCCTTCTCGCTCAAGTTCGGCAGCGACACGTTCCATTTCCAGGGCAGCCTCGTGAGCGCCAGGCTGCATGCGGAATATCGCTTCTCGCGCCACATCGCCGCCGGCGGCGCGCTCGAAGCGTTCAAGGTCGACGTCGACATGAACCAGGCGGACTGGAAAGGCGGCTTCGACTACGGCTACTGGGGGCCGCAGCTTTATGTGACAGCGCGCTTCTGAAAGGTCGCCTTTACCGGACGGACGGCAAAAGCGCTACTCAAATCCATCTAGTCGCAATGGTCGTCCGGTTTCCCTTGGCGCGGCTTTCGGAGTAGCCTGTCCTCAAGGGAAACGCTCTCGGGGGGGAGAGCCATGGATGCTGGCCGCGCGCGCGTCACCGTCACCGTCGTCGACGATGACGCCTTGGTGCTGAGGTCGCTCGATCGGCTGCTGCAATCCTGCGGCTTCTCGGTGCAGACGTTTTCTTCGCCGCTCGGATTTCTCGCGCACGACGATCGCACGCAGCCCGGCTGCGTGATCGTCGACCTCTCGATGCCCAGCCTGAACGGGCTCGAGCTGCAGCAGGCGCTCGCGCGCAGCGGCGACCTGCGCCCGGTGCTGTTCATCAGCGGCCATGGCGACATCGCGGCGAGCGTCGCGGCGATGAAGGCGGGCGCGGTCGACTTCGTCACCAAGCCGCTCGACGCGGATCGCCTGCTCGAGGCGGTGCGCGCGGCGGTCGAGAAGGATCGCGCCCGGCGCGCAGCCCAGGCGGTGCGCGATTGCATCGAGGATCGCCTGCGCACGCTCACCCCGCGCGAGCACGAGGTCATGGATGCGGTGATCGCCGGCAAGCGCAACAAGCAGATCGCCGCCGAGCTCGGCATGGCGGAGAAGACGGTGAAGGTCCATCGCGCCAGGGTGATGGGCAAGATGGGCATTCGCTCGGTCGCCGAGCTGGTGCGCGCATGGACGTCTACACGAGCTCCTCGTCCCAGCGCCTCGGCCTGAGCCAGCGCCCGCGGCTCGTCCGCGCGCCGGCATGGGCGGGGCCGGCTCTCGCCGTCGCCGTCTCCTATTACCTCGCGGCGCGGCTCGGCTTCGCGTTTACGCTGCAGCCCAGTCCGATCTCGCTGCTCTGGCCGCCGAACGCGCTGCTGCTCGCGGCGCTGCTCCTCGCACCCACTGCCTGGTGGCCGTTGCTCGTCGCCGCCGTGCTGCCGGCGCACCTGCTCGCCGAGCTGCAAAGCGGCGTGCCGATGGCGATGGTGCTCGGCTGGTACGCGAGCAACTGCAGCGAGGCCCTGATCGGCGCGGTGCTGGTGCGGGCCTTCGTGCCCGGCAGGCTGCGCCTCGACTCGGTGCGCAGCATGGGCGTGTTCCTGCTCGGCGGCGCGCTCGCCGGACCGCTTCTCTCATCGTTCATCGACGCGGCGCTCGTGCGCGCCATCGGCTGGGGCGAGCGCAGCTTCTCCGACCTTGTGATGACGCGCCTGCTGTCCAACGTGCTCGCCGCGCTGACGATCGCCCCACTCGTTCTCGGCTGGGCGTCCTTCCGCTTCGCGTCCCTGAGCCGGAAGCAGGCGGCGGGCTATGCGGAAGCCGCAGCCCTCTTCATCGGCCTCGGCCTCGCCTGCCTCGCAGTGTTCGACCTGCCGCAAGTCAATGCGCGCGCCACGCCTGCGCTCTTCTATCTGCCGCTGCCCTTCCTGCTGTGGGCGGCGGTGCGCCTCGGCGTGCGCGGCCTGGCGAGCGCGCTCGCGCTCCTTGTGCTCGCGGCGATCTTCGGCACGGCGAAGGGCCTCGGGCCGTTCTCCGTCGGCAGCCCGCAGGCGATCGCCTGGGAGGTGCAGCTCTTCCTGACCGCGCTGGCCGTGCCGATGCTGCTCTTCGCCGCGGCGCTCGAGGAACGCGCTCGCGCGGAGCGCGACGCCCGCGTGCAGCGCAGCCAGCTCGCGCACCTGAGCCGCGTGGCGATGCTCGGCGAGCTCTCGGGTGGAATCGCGCACGAGCTGAACCAGCCGCTCACCGCCATCCTCAGCAATGCCCAGGCGGCGCAGCATTTCCTGGCCGGCAAGTCCGCCGACTCGCGAATGCTCGCCGAGATCATGGAGGACATCATCGCCGCCGACCGGCGCGCCGGCGACGTGATCCGGCGGCTGCATGCGCTCTTCAAGCGCGGCGAGGCGCAGCTGGCGCCGCTTGACATCAACGACCTCGTGCGCGACGTGGTGCGCATCGTCAATGGCGACCTGCTCAGGCGCTCGGTCGAGGTCGGACTGCGGCTGTCGCTCGGGCTGCCGGGCATCGAGGGCGACCGCGTGGAGCTGCAGCAGCTGCTGCTCAACCTCGTGATGAACGCCTGCGAGGCGATGAGCGACGTCGCGCCGGGCGGGCGCCAGCTGACGATCCGCACGCAACGGGCTCCGGACGGCGGCGTGCAGGTCAGCGTCGCCGATACCGGCGCGGGCTTCGACCCCGAGCAGCACGAGCAGCTGTTCGAGCCGTTCTACACCACCAAGGGCCAGGGCCTTGGGCTCGGACTGTCGATCTCGCGCGCGATCGCGCGCGCGCACCGCGGCCGTCTGTGGGGCAGCGCGAATTCCGGGCCGGGGGCGACTTTCCACGTCGCCCTGCCCGGGGCGGCGGCAAAGCCCTGAGCTGTTATGGCGTGGCGGCTCGCGGCGTGAGCGGGTCGACGCCGTCGATCCAGCCGCCGCCCAGCGCCTTGTACAGGTTGACGAGCTCCGCATGGCGCTGCGCCAGCGTGGCGATGGCGTTCAGCTCGGCCGAGAACAGCTCGTTCTCGGCGTACAACACCTCGATATAGCTCGAGGCGCCGCCCTCGTAGCGGGCGCGCGAGAGCCGCGCATAGGTGCGCAGCGCGATGGTGCGCTTCGCGAGCGCGTCGTACTCCTCGCGCCACTTCTGCACGCCGACCAGCGCATCGTTCGTGTCGCGGAACGCGTTCAGCACGACCTGCTGGTAGAAGGCGAACGCCTCGCGCTGGCCGGCCTCGGCACCCGCCACCTGGCCGGCGATGCCGCCGAACGTGAAGATCGGCCCGGACAGCGCGGCGATGAGCGAGCCGGTGGCCGAGCCGCTCTTCGCGAAATCGCTGAGCGACGTGCTCGCGAAGCCTGCGCTGCCGGTGAGCGACAAGGTCGGGAAATAGAGCGACTTCGCCACGCCGATCGCGGCATTCGCCGCGTGCAGGTTCTCCTCGGCCTGCAGGACATCCGGCCGCCGCTCGAGCAGCTCGGCCGGCAGCCCGGGCGGAATCGGCGGGTCTTGCAGCGCCTCGATCGCAGCGCCGCGCGGAATGGCCCCGGGATTGCGCCCGACGAGCACCGAGAGCAGGTTCTCCTGCTGCAGGATCTGGCGCTCGAGGCCCGGCACCGCCGCCTGCGCCTGCCGGTACTGCGACTCGACCTGCGAGCGCTCGAGCTCCGACACCGTGCCGCCCTTGTGCCGCATCTCGAAGAGCGACAGCGACCCGGCGTAATTCTTCTCGGTCGCGCGCGCGATCTCGAGCTGGCGGTCGAGCGAGCGCAGGTCTATGTACGCCGTCGCGACCGCCGCGACCACCGACAGCACGACGCCGCGCCGCCCCTGCTCGCTCGCGTAGACCTGCGCCTGCGCCGCCTCGGCCTGGCGGCGCACGCGGCCGAAGAGGTCGATCTGCCACGAAGCGCCGAGCGCCGCCTGGTAGAGCGAGTAGTTGCGGTCCAGGCCCGCCGGCACCGCGGTCGGGCCATTCTCGCTCGCGCGGTTGCGGCTCGCATCGCCGCTGTAGCCGATCTGCGGATAGAGCTGCGAGCGCGTGCTGCGCAATGCGCCGACGAACTGCTCGACGCGCGCTGCCGCCTGCACGAGGTCGCGGTTCTCGTGCAGCGCTTCCTCGATCAGCTGGTCGAGCACCGGGTCGCCGAAGCCCTGCCACCAGCGCGCGTTGGCGAGCTCCGCGGCCTGCGCGTACTCGATGCGCCACGCCGGCGGCGTCGCGACCTCGGGCTTGTTCCAGTCCGGGCCGACGGTGCAGGCGGTCAGGAAGAAAAGAGCGAAGAGGACGTCGCCCCCGCGAAGGCGGGGGCCCAGGTACCTAGTCATCCTCGCGCTTCGCGTGAGCGCCGGCGGGCACTGCGCCTCCGGCGGCGGCTTGCTTCTTCGCACCGCCGAAGCGTTCGCTCAGCGATTCGAGCATCCAGAAGAACAGCGGCACGAAGAAGATCGCCACCAGCGTCGAGGCGAGCATGCCGCCGATCACGCCGGTGCCGATCGCGCGCAGGCTGTTCGCGCCCGGGCCGGTGGCGATGGCGAGCGGCACGCAGCCGAGCACGAAGGCGAACGAGGTCATGACGATCGCGCGCAGGCGCAGGCCGGCGGCCTCGATCGCGGCTTCGCGCACCGCCATGCCTTTCCTCACGCGCTCGATGGCGAACTCGGAAATGAGGATGGCGTTCTTCGCCGCGAGGCCGACCAGCGTCACGAGGCCGACCTGGAAGTAGACGTCGTTCTCGAGGCGCAGCACCCAGGTCAGGAACAGCGCCCCGAGCACGGCGAAGGGCACCGAGAGCACGACGCCGATCGGCAGCGTCCACTTCTCGAACTGCGCGGCGAGCAGCAGGAAGACGATGATCAGGCCGAAGATGAAGGCGGCCGACGAGGTGCTGCCCGACTGGCGCTCCTGCAGCGCCTGGCCGGCCCAGGCGTACGAGAAATCGCCCGGCAGCGACTCCCTGGCGACGGCTTCCATCGCGAGCAGCGCGTCGCCCGAGCTGTAGCCCGCCGCCTGCGCTCCCGTCACCTTTGCCGCCGGGAAGCCGTTGAAGCGGGTCACGATCTTCGGCGAGGCGACATAGCGCACCGTGATGAGGGCGGAGAGCGGCACGTTGGCGCCGCTCTTCGAGCGCAGGTAGACCTTGTCGAAATCTTCCGGCTTGCCGCGGTACGAGGCGTCGGCCTGCAGGATGACCCACCACACGCGGCTGAACTGCGAGAACTGGCCGGCGATCTGCGAGCCGTAGAAGGCCTGCAGCGTCTGGAACACATCGGAGACCGGAACGCCGAGCAGCTCGGCTTTGTTCCGGTCGAGGTCGACGAACAGCTGCTGGCTCGAGGCGCGGAAGGTGGTCGACACGCCGGCGAGCTCCGGGCGGCTCCGCACCTTCTCGACGAACCCCTGCACCGCCTCGCCGGTGGCGCGCGGCGCGCCCGAGCCGCGGTTCTGCACATAGAACTCGAAGCCGCCGGTGGTGCCGAGGCCTGGAATGGCAGGCGGATTGAGCGCGAGCAGCACGCCTTCCTTGATGCCGGCGAATTGCCGGTTGAGCCGGCTCAGCGTGGCGAACGAGAGCAGCGCCTTGTCCTTGCGCTCGTCGAACGGCTTGAGCGACACGAACATCACCGCGCCGTTGTTCGAGAACTGGTCGTCGACGAGGTCGTAGCCGTCGACCACCGCGGCGTCCTGCACCGCCGGGTCGTCGGCAAGGATCTTCTCCGCCTGGCGGGTGAGCCGCTCGACGACCGTCAGGCTCGCCGAGTCGGGCGCGCGCACGATGACGAAGAAGTACCCCTGGTCCTCGTCCGGGACGAAGCTCGCCGGCAGGATCCTGAACATGAGCAGGATCGCGGCGATTACGACCCCGAAGCCGCCGAGCGCCAGGGGCCAGGCGCCGATCAGCCGCGCAACACCAGCGAGGTAGCCCTTGCGCAGCCGCTCGAAGGCGGCCTCGAAGGCGCGAAAGAAACGGTTCTTCTCGCCGTGGTGCGCCTTGATGATGATCGCCGCGAGCGCGGGCGAGAGCGTGAGCGCCATGCTGCCCGAGATGACCATCGAGATCGCGATCGTGATGGCGAACTGCTTGTACAGCGTGCCGGTGACGCCGCCCAGGAACGCGACGGGCAGGAACACCGCGAGCAGCACGAGCACGATCGAGATCAGGGCGCCGGCGATCTCGCTCATGGCGCGCTTCGCCGCCTCGAGCGGGGAGAGCTTGTGCGTATGCATGTTCGCCTCGACCGTCTCGACCACCACGATCGCGTCGTCGACCACCAGGCCGATGGCCAGGATCATGCCGAACATCGTCAGCATGTTGATCGAGAAGCCGAGGAGGT
>CAYZFN010000149.1:0-18102 GCA_964477695.1 uncultured Enterobacteriaceae bacterium
AAGGACGAGAAGGCGGCGCTCGACGTCGATGCGAAGACCGCCGAGCTGGTGCGCGACTACCTCGCTTCCCTGAGCAAGCCTGCCGAAAGCGACAAGCCGCGCGCAGCCGTCGATCCGAAATCGATCCCGGCAACGCTGGACGCCATCCGCCGCGGCGGCGCCGACGCGTACAAGACGATGCTCCAGGCCGACATCAAGAGGCGCGAGCTCGACAAGCGCATCGCCGCGCTCGAGCGCGACCTCGGCCGCCTGCGCACCGGGGCGCGCGATGTGCGAAGCCTCTGGGTGAGCTACAACGCCGCCAAGCCGGGCGAGCTGCGCGCCGCCTATGCCGTCACGAACGCCGGCTGGAAGCCGCTGTACCGCGCCGCGCTCGACTCGAGCGCCTCGAAAATGGACCTCGAGCGCCAGGCTGCGGTCATGCAGCGCACCGGAGAAGACTGGCGCGGCGTCACGCTGCGCCTCTCCACCGGCGCGCCGCGCGCAACCGCGATCGTCGATCCGCAGCCCTGGCAGCTGGTGATCCGTCCTCCGTTGCAGGCTGAACCCCGGAGGGGCATGGCGTCCGAGATGGCTGCAGCGCCTGCGGCCAAAGCGGCGCGCGATGATCTGGCCAACGCGCCTATCGTCGCCCAGTTCGAGACGACCTACGCCACCGAGTTCGAAGTGCCTGGCAAGGTGGACGTCCCGGCCGACGGCCGGCAGGTCGCCGTGTCGCTCGCGTCGCAAAACGTCTCCGTCAAGCAGCACATCCGCGTCGTGCCGCGCCGCGGGCTCGACGCCATGGTCACCGCCGAAGCCGAGCAGCCGGAAGGCGTGTGGATCCCGGGCGAAGTGCAGCTCTACCGCGACGGCAGCTACATCGGCACGACCTACTGGAACGCGCAGGCGAAGGACAAGATCGTCCTGCCGTTCGGGCGCGACGACCGGATCGTCGTGAAGAGCGACCGCGTGAAAAACCGCGGCGGCGAGACCGGCATCATCAGCAGGCGCGGCGAGCGGCAGATCGCCGACCAGTACACCGTGACCAGCCGCCACAAGGTGCCGGTCGAGCTGATCGTGCTCGAAGCTTCGCCCGTGCCCGTGTCCGACCAGATCAGCGTCGAATCCAAGTTCGAACCGATGCCGAAGATCAAGGACTGGGAAGACAAGCGCGGCGTCGTGGCCTGGGAGCAACCGCTCTCGCCGGGCGAGAGCCTGAAATTCGTCGCCGATTACACCATCAGCTATCCAAGGGACGCCAACGTCATAGGCCTGCCATGAGCCAGCCCAAACGCCCGCTCGCCGTCACCGCGCGCGAAGTTCCGCCGCGCGCCATCGCCTCGCGCTATCCCGAGCCTTTCGCGACGTGGGTGAAGGGCCGGGAAAAGCGCGTGCTCGGCGATCTCTTCGGCCTGCACAACTTCGGCGTCAACCTGACCCGCCTCGCGCCGAAAGCCGTGTCCTCGGTGCGCCACTCGCACGCCAAGCAGGACGAGTTCGTCTACATCCTGGAAGGCCGCGCGACGCTCGTCACCGATGAGGGCCGCACGCACCTCAGGCCCGGCATGTGCGCCGGCTTCGCCGCCGGCACCGGCAACGCGCATCACCTCGTGAACGAAACCGACGCCGATGTCCTCTATCTCGAGATCGGCGACCGCACGCCCGGGGAAAAAGTCATTTACCCCGACGACGATCTCGCGCTAACTATCGCCGACGGCAAGATGACCTACACGCACAAGGACGGCACACCCTACTAACCCGAACAGCAGGGAGACAACAACAATGAAACCGTTTGTAAGCGTTCTGGCTCCGTTGCTTCTCCTCTCCGCCTGCGCCTACCGCCCGATCATCGACCCGAAGACCTCCGCGCATCCCGAGCGCTTCGACGCCGACCTTGCCGAATGCCGCCAGTACGCCGAGCAGGCTCCCGCGGCCGGTAAAGTCGCCGGCGGCGCCGGCATCGGCGCCGCGATCGGCGCCGGCTTCGCCGTCGCCACCGGCCACTCCGACGCCGCCGGCCGGGCCGCCGGTGGCGGCGCAGTCATCGGCGGCGCTAAAGGCGCAGGTGCGTCAGGCGATGAGAAGCGGATGATCGTTCGGAATTGCTTGAAGGGACGCGGTTACGCAGTATTGAACTAAGCGGTAAGCGGGAGAGTTCATGAAAGGCATCATAAATCTGGCTCTTTGTGCGCTTCTGGCTGGATGCGCAACAACGGAAGGAGTCGCGCCAATAGAACTAACGAAGCCGGCCAAACTTACTTCGTTCACCCTCAAGAGCGACGGTATTGGAGAGATGGTTTCAACGAACGCGTTCGGGAGCAAGACAACCTACTCTGTCGGTCTGCGTCAAGGGAAGTACGTCTCCGTATTCGTGGACAAAGACGGAACCTATTATGAAGGCCCGAAGGATTGCCTCTACAACTCGCTTGCTTACTCCAAGTATCTTGACGGCGGAATTTGGCTGCCGAACAAGGGTTCCAGGGATGAGCCGAGGTTTTGGTCCTATCTGAAGCCCCTGGAGCCCGACTTGGAGTCGAAGGCAGGCATATTGGTAGCGGCTTTGGCGAACATGAGCGCGGGAAACGTGAAGAAGGAATGGTCCACCAAGATAGAGCCGTTCCTCTTGAATCAAATATCGATAGAAGACGAAATCCAGTCATCCACACCCGCGAACGCAGCGGCGGCACCGCCTGTCGTAGTGGCCGCGGCAGTAGCTCTGTCTTCCAGCGTGTTCGTGGGTACGTGGGACGGCAAGTGGGCAGGCGTTCGAGACCACACGCTGGTCGTCGAGAGCGGTGAAGGCATGAGCGTGCGGCTCAATTTCACTTGGGGCCCGGGCAAGCAGCCGGAGTTCAGAGATTCGGGGACCTACAGCGTTGTCGGCACGGTTGGCGATGATGGCACCTTGCGCGCAGTCCTCGCGGATGGAAGCAAGGTCGCTTACACAATGTCGGAAGATCGGCGATCGCTCAGCGGTAAGTGGGAGCGAAAACAGCGCACGCTCGAAGGTGCCTTCTCGCGTCGCGGCACACCCTAGGCCTTTTCAGTTTGCGCGTCGGTTACGGTCGGTCAACGGTGCCGACTTATCGTTCGGCCCTCGTTGGGTCAGCGCGACTGCCGCGATCACTTTTTCGCAAGCATCCACGCTTTCTTCACGTTCACGCCTGTACGAATCATCCTTTGCGTCGTGCCAAGCTGCCACGGCAAGCCTGCAATGATCGGCAGAGTCATCAAGATGTTTCTGCGCCATGGCTAAAGCCGCTGCTTCTGTGTGCACACGGGCGGTAGTTAAAGGTGGTGCATTGGGTTCCGTGCGCAAGTACGTAATCGCATTTGCGCAGTAACGCTCCGCGTCTGTCATCAGGTTGATCCTGCGAGCGGTACTGCACTTCCGTGCCTCGCTTTCCGCCTTTTCAGCATTGCTGTCGAACCAGCCGAACAATGCAAGCCCGCCGTAGATCAATGTGCCGACGAAAAGAAATCCCAGTACCGAATTGGCAAGCGATGTGCGCGTTCTTCCTTCAGTCGCCATGCAACTATCCTTCCCCAGTGACCGAGCCATGCTAGGCGCGTAGCCGCGTCGCCGGGAATACCATGAAGGTGGTAGCCGGGAAGCGTGGTCCCCGATCTAGCACTTAGGGCCTAGAATTTCGCCCGATAACCGGAGAGCGAGATGGCGGGCGAATCGATAAAGGTTGGCGAAAACCGATACCGCGAGCGTTTCGGTCGGTACTACGAGGACTTCAAAGTCGGCGATACGTACGAGCATCGCCCCGGGCGAACGATCAGCGAGACGGACAACACCTGGTTCACGCTGCTCACGATGAACCAGCATCCGGTCCACTTCGACGCGGAGTATGCGAAGCACACGGAGTTCGGCAAGCCGCTGGTGAACAGCGTGTTCACGATAGCGCTGGTGACGGGGATGAGCGTCTCGGACGTGAGCCAGAAGACTATCGCCAACCTCGGCTGGGACAAGGTGCGGCTGACGAAGCCGGTGTTCGCCGGGGATACGCTCTATGCGGAATCCACGGTGCTCGACAAGCGCGAGTCGAAGTCGCGGCCGACACAGGGGATCGTGACGATCAAGACGATCGGCAAGAACCAGCGCGGCGAGGTGGTGTGCGAGTTCGAGCGCACGATGCTGATCCCCAAGCGCGGCTACGACGTGGAGGAGAAGGCCGGCTACTAGTGGCCAAGCTCAGGCAGTACATCCTCCAGCCGCCGCGCGGGCTGACCGCGGATGTCGTCAGCCCGACGACGCCGCTCGCGAAGTCGTTCCTGCTCGCGCTCGAGGCGGCACGCGCTTCGCCGCAGCCGATCGCGGCGCTCGCGGCGGCGAAGATAAGGACCAAGCTGCGCGTGCTCGATTCGATCCGCGACACGGGCGCGAAGCTGGTCGAGCTGGCGCCGGACCAGCTGCCGCTCCTGCGCGCCGAGCAGCCGGGGCTGCGCGTGGTGCCCGTCGTCTATTACTACCCGGCGCGCCTGCCACGGCCGAAGCCGCTGTCCGCGCCGCAGAAGGCGCAGGTCATGGTCGCGATCCGGCTGGCGATTGTCTCGGCGAGCGACGACGCACCGGTCGCCGGGGCGACGGTCGTCGCGTTCACCGATTTCGAGAACCGCGTCGGTGCGGAAGGCACGACCGACGCGAAGGGCATGGTAAGCCTGAAGCTCGGCGGCGCGAGCAAGAAGGTGGAGCGGCTCTACGTCTATCCGAAGAGCGGCTACTGGAGCGCGCTCAAGAAAGATACGACGCTCACTTCCGGCACGAAAATCCCGGTGCAGCCGATCCGCCTCGACTACACCGATGCGCTGCGCCACTTTTATGCGGCATCCAGCGGGGCGGGAAGCCGCGTCACCGTCGGCGTGGTCGATACCGGCGTCGGCCCGCATCCTGACCTGCATGTCGACGGCGGCGAGAACACGGTGCCTGGAGAGAGCGCGCAGGACTACGGCGACAACGGCGAGGGACACGGCACGCACGTCGGCGGCATCATCGCCGCGCGCGGCGTGCCGCCGGCCGGCATCCAGGGCGTGGCGCCCGCGGTGCGGCTGCGCAGCTACCGGGTGTTCCCCAAAAGCGGCGAGGGCGCTTCGAACTACGCGATCGCCAAGGCGCTCGACCGCGCGGTCGAGGACGGCTGCGATCTCGTCAACATGAGCCTCGGCGGGGGGCCGCAGGACGAGGCGGTGCACTCGGCGCTCGCGCACGCGCGCGCCAACGGGGTGCTGATCTTCGTCGCGAACGGCAACGACGGCCGCCAGGCAGTGAGCTGGCCGGCCGCCGACTCGCTCGCGATCGCGATCTCGGCGATGGGCCGCAAGGGGACCTTTCCTTCGGGCACGAGCGAATCGGCCGAGGTCGCTGCGCCCTACGGCACGGACAAGAAGAACTTCATCGCCGCGTTCTCCAATATCGGCCCTGAAACCGATCTCACCGACACCGGTGTCGGCATCATCTCCACCGTGCCGGGCGGCTACGGCGTGATGAGCGGCACTTCGATGGCGTGTCCGGCGGCGACGGGCGCCGCGGCGCGGCTGCTCGCGGCCAAGCCCGACATCCTCGCGATGGCGCGCGACCAGGCGCGCTCGGAAGCGATGGCCGCCGCGGCGCTCGACGCGGCGAAGCCGCTCGGCTTCGGCGCGCTGTTTGAGGGCCGCGGGATGCTGTGATAGCGTGGCCTCGGTGCCTCGCTACGTCCTGAGATTCAAGGGCACCGGCGCGCCGCCGGCTGCCTCCCGCGAACACATTCGCGCGCTGCCGGATGCGGCGGTGGTCGACGAGACCGATTGCATGGTCCTGATCGACGCCGACGAGAATGTCGCCGAGCGGCTGAAGGGCGCGCTTCCCGACTGGTCGGTGACGCCGGAGCGCACGTTCTCGCTTCCCGATCCGCGACCGAAGCTGAAGCAGAAATAGCCAGCAAGACGGCACGATGGAAAGCCAGATCCTCGACGCGATCGACCGCTGGCTGAAGCGCGAGGTGGCGCCGCACGCCGCGCAGCTCGAGCACGACGACGTGTGGCCCGAGCGCATGGTGGCGCAGATGAAAGAGCTCGGCCTCTTCGGCGCCACGATCTCGCCGCAGTACGGCGGGCTCGGGCTCCCGGCCGAGGTCTATGCGCAGATCGTGACGCGCATTTCCGAGGTGTGGATGTCGCTCACCGGCATTTTCAACTCACATCTCATGATGGCGTTGCTGGTCGAGCGATTCGGCTCTTCTTCGTTGAAAGAAAAATACCTGGCGCGCTTCGCGAGCGGCGAATTAAGGGGCGGCCTGGCGCTGACCGAGCCGAACGCCGGGACCGACCTGCAGGCTATCCGCACGCGGGCGAAGCGGGAAGGGCAGTCTTATGTCTTGAATGGCACCAAGACCTGGATCTCGAACGGCATCCAGGGCCACTGCTTCGCCGTGCTCGCCAAGACCGATCCCGAAGCGCAGCCCAGGCACAAGGGCATTACGATGTTCCTGTGCGAGAAGGGGCCGGGATTCAGCGCCAGCCGCAAGCTCGAGAAGCTCGGCTACAAGGGCATCGATTCGGCCGAGCTCGTGTTCCAGGACCATCGCGTGCCGGCGGAGAACCGGATCGGCGAGGAAGGTACGGGCTTCCACCAGGCGGTGGGCGGGCTGCAGCTCGGGCGGATCAACGTCGCGGCGCGCGGCGTCGGCGTCGCGGCCGCGGCGCTCGCGGAGGCGGTGAAGTACTCGCAGCAGCGCGAGACCTTCGGCAAGAAGATCTGCGAGCACCAGGCGATCCAGCTCAAGCTGGGCGAGATGGCGACGCGCGTCGAGGCGGCGCGCCTGCTGGTGCGGAACGCCGCGCAGATCTACGACCGCGGCGAGCGCTGCGACATGGAGGCGGGGATGGCGAAGTATTTCGCCACCGAGGCCGCCTTCGAGAATGCGCACGAGGCGATGCGCATCCACGGCGGCTACGGCTACTCGAAGGAGTTCGTCGTCGAGCGGCTCTACCGCGACGCGCCGCTGCTATGCATCGGCGAAGGCACGAACGAGATGCAGCGCATCATCATCGCGCGTCAGCTGATCGAGCGGAACCGGATCTAGCGCGGCAGGTCGGCGATGCGCCGGCCGATCCACAGCGCGATCGCCACGGCGAGCGCGAGCGACAGCAGCATGCCGCTGCCCATCAACCACGCTGCGCGCCTTGCGCCGCCGAGCACCTCTGCGCTGGGGACGCCGAAGCCGACGCTCCACCCGGAGAGCTCGGAGGTCACGTGCGCGGTGAAGCTGTCGAAGCCCTCGACCGTCTTGCCGCGGTACCAGCCTTCGGGCGCGCCGCGCACCGCCTCGATGAACTCCGCGCTCGCCGGGCTGCCGATCGGCCTCGGAGGTACGCGGGCAATGAATTGCCCTTCGCCGTCCATGAGGCCCGTGACCCAGCCGATCGGCAGGTGCTGCTGCTCGATGAGCGGGTCGAACGATTCCGGACGGACGATCGCCGTCAGTATGTAAGCGAGCTTGCCGTCGCGCAGCACAGGGACGCGCACGGCGATGCCTGCTCGGCTGGTGAATACGCCGTCGCCATAAACGACATTGCCGACCGCAGGCCGCATCGTCTGCACTACCTTGCGGACCGACGGAACCTCGCGAGCGGCGCGGTTGAGCTCGGTGCCCCACGGGGCGAGCGCGTTCAGCACCTGCTGGCCGTTCGGCGTGAGCAGAATGAGGTTCAGCCAGCCGGGCTGCGTGGCGAGCACGTCCTGCGTGGTGGCGTGAAAGCGCGCGAGGTTGCCCTCCTTCAGCGCACCCGATGCGCCGAGCGCCTGCAGCGCGGCGATCGTGCCCTTCAGCTCCGCGTCGACCGCGCTCATGAACGCGCGGTTGCGGTCCTTCACTGCGGTGACATAGGCCTCCTGCTGGTGCTTCACCAGCATTGCGGAGGCGACCAGGGCGAAGGCGACCAACGGTATGGCGGTTGCGAGCACGAGCAGCACGAGGGCCGTGCGCAAGCGCATCGGCGACGCGCCCACCGGCAACACGGACACTGAAATTTCGCGGGCCATCGAGTGACGCGAGTCTACCCGCGTACCGCAGAAAAAAGGTTCAGAAAACGTGCTAAATGCCCGGAAACCGAGCGTTTTTTCAGCGATGCGCTGCGACCAGGTCGAGCACCTGACGCGGCTCCACGGGCTTCGTCATGTGGTGATCGAAGCCTGCCTCGCGCGTTCTTGCGACGTCGGCCGGCAGTCCCATGCCGGTCATCGCAATGAGCGATGCGGTGCGGCCCCAGGCGGTCTCGCGCAGGCGCCGGCCCACTTCGACGCCGTCGATTCCGGGCAGGTTGAGATCGAGCACCACGCAGTCGGGCTGGAATTCCTCCGCGGCCGCGAGCGCTTCCAGCCCGCCGAATGCGGTGCGCACCTCGTGGCCGGAGAGCTCGAGCACGCTGGCGAGCGACGTCGCGGCGTCGACGTTGTCGTCGACCACGAGGATGCGCCTTCCGGAGGCATCGCCGTCCCGCACCTGACGCAGCTGCGGCTTGCCTTTCGGCGCGGGGGCGAGCGGCAATCGGATGCTGAACCGCGTGCCTTTTTCCGGCCCCTCGCTTTCCGCCCAGATGCGCCCGCGGTGCCGCTCGACGATGCTGCGCGCGAGCGTGAGGCCGAGCCCGAGTCCCCCGGCGGCCTGGCTGCGGCTCGAATCGAGCTGCACGAACATGTCGAAGATGCGCTCTGTGTCCTCCTGCGCGAGGCCGATGCCGTTGTCGGCGATGCAGATCACGACTTCCTCGCCTTCGGCCTTGAGCGAGACCTCGATGCGTCCGCCGGGCGCGGTGAACTTGGCGGCGTTGTTGAGCAGGTTCGAGAGCACCTGCGCCATGCGCACCGGGTCGGCGTCCAGGTAGACCGGCGTTCCCGGGAAGCGCAGCACCAGCTCGTGGTTGCGATGCTCGATATTCGGCCGGGCGATCTCGACCGCCGAGCGCACGATCGCGTCGGCGCCGACGCGCTCGCGCCGCAGCTCGAGCTTGCCGCGGTCGATGCGGCTGATGTCGAGCAGGTCGTCGATCAGGCGCGCGAGCTGGCGGATCTGCCGCTCCATCATCGCGAGCTCCGTGGCGCTGTCCTTGTCGCCGCGCGCCTTGAGCAGCGCGAGGCCGTTCACCAGCGGGGCGAGCGGATTGCGCAGCTCGTGCGACAGCATGGCGAGGAACTCGCTCTTGTTGCGGTCGGCGCGCGAGAGCGCCTCGGCCCGCTCGCGGATCGCGCGTGAGGCGTCGTTCAGCGCGCGGGCGAGCTCTCGGAGTTCGCGGATCGGCGTGCGCACCTTGATCGGCGCGGCGCTGCTGCCGAGGCCGTGCGCTGCGGACGAAAGCTCCGCGATCGGGCCGGAAATGCGCCGGCCAAGCCAGAGCGCGATCGCGACCGCAAGCGCGAGCGAGAGCACGACGCCGCCGCCCATGAGCCATGCCGCGCGCTGCGCGCCGCCGAGCACGAGCTTGGTCGGGATGGCGAAGCCGACGCTCCAGCCGGACAGCTCCGAGGTGACGTGCGCGGTGTAGGTATCGAGCCCCTCGACCGTTTGCCCGCGATACCAACCTTCGGGGGAGGTGCGCACGTGCTCGAGATATTCGGAGCTGGCACGGCTGCCCACCGGCTTGGCGGGCACGCGGGCGATGAACTGCCCTTCGGAATCGACCAGCCCGCTGACCCAGCCGGCCGGTAGCCGCTGCTGCTGGATCAGGCGCTCGAAGACTTCCGGCTTGATGAGCGCCGTCAGGACGTAGGCCAGCTTGCCATGGCGCATGACCGGTACGCGCACCGGGATGCCCGGCCGCTTGACGAACGGACCGCCCTGCGCGATCACGCTGCCCACTGCGGGGCCGCCCGTGCGCAGCACCGCCTGGAAGGATTGCGGCTGCGCCGGCGCCTCGGCAAGCTGCGCGCCCCACGGCGCGGCCGCGTTGACCAGCTGCTCGCCGTCCGCAGAAAGCAGCAGCACGTTGAACCAGCTCGGCTGCGTATCGAGCACCGCGATCATCGACTGGTGGAAGCGCGGAAGATCGTCCTCGGCGAGTGCGCGCGAGGCGGTGAGCGCCTGCAGCGTGACGATGGCGCCTTTCAGCTCTGCATCGACTGCGCTCATGAAGGCACGATTACGGTCCTTCACCGCGATGGCATAGTTGTCCTGCGTGTGCTTCACGACCAGCGCCGAGGCGAGGACCGCGAACGCGACGAGCGGTACCGCGGTCGCGAGCACGAGCATGAGAAGGCCCGAGCGCAGACGCATGCGCGGCGAGACCACTTGAAATTTATGCGCCACCCGGGTGTTTCCTCCTCGAAGGACGAGTTTACGGCCGTCGCGCTACATTAGCTGCACCAGCCCGAGGAGATTTCATGACCGTCATCACCCAAGCCGAGATCGACCAGAAGGTGTTCGACCTCTACGACGAGTACTGCCACGGCGGCATCGACCGGCGCGAGTTCCTGAAGCGTGCCGGCGCGATGGGCGTGCTCGCCGCGGCGATCTCGCTGCTGCCCGACTATGCCAGGGCGCAGCAGGTTTCCCTCACCGACTCGCGCATCAAGGCGAGCTACGTCACGTATCCGTCGCCGGGCGGCAACACTGCCACGATGCGCGGCTATCTCGTGCAGCCAACGTCGTCCGGGCCGCATGCGGCGGTGCTCGTTGTGCACGAGAACCGGGGGCTCAATCCGTATGTCGAGGACGTGGCGCGGCGGGTCGCGGTGGCGGGCTTCCTCGCGCTCGCTCCCGATGGGCTGACGCCGCTCGGCGGGTATCCCGGCAACGACGACGACGGGCGCGACATGCAGGCGAAGCTCGACCCGGCAAAGCTGCGCACCGACATGCTGAACGGCGCGCGCTGGCTGAAGTCGCACCCGGGATCGACCGGCAAGCTCGGCGTCACCGGCTTCTGCTGGGGCGGCGGCACGTCGAACTTCCTCGCCACGGCGCTCGGAGGTGACCTGCGGGCGGCGGCGCCGTTCTACGGCGCCGCGCCGGCGACCGATGCGGTCGCCAAGATCAAGGCGGCGATGCTCATCCACTACGCCGAGAACGATCCGCGCATCGACGAGATGTGGCCGGCCTACGAGAAGGCGCTAAAGGCGGCGGGCGTGCGCTACGAGGCGTACGTCTATCCCGGCACGCAGCACGGCTTCCACAACGATTCCACGCCGCGCTACAAGGAGGATGCGGCGAAGCTGGCGTGGCAGCGGACCATCGCTCACTTCAACAGGTATCTGAACGGCGCGTAGCTATTCGGCCTTGGCGCCCGAGGCCGTGACGACCTTCGCCCACTTCGCGGTTTCGGCGGCGATGATCTTGCCGAAGTCTTCGGGCGTGCCCTTCATCGGCTGGCCGCCGAGGTCGGCATAGCGCTTGAGCATGCCTGGATCGGAGAGGGCGGCGTTCACGGTGGCGTTGATCCTGTCGATCGCCTCGCGCGGGCTGCCTTTCGGCATGCCGATGCCGAACCACGCCGTCGCTTCGTAGCCGGGCACCGTCTCGGCGACCGTCGGCAGCTCGGGCACCGAGGGATCGCGCTGCGCCGAGGTGACGGCGAGCGCGCGCAGGCGGCCGCTCTTGATGTGCGGCATAGAGGAGGGCAGGTTGTCGAACATCACGTCGACCTGCCCGGCCATCAAGGCGGGCAGCGCGGGGCCCGAACCCTTGAACGGCACGTGCACCATGTTGCAGCCGGTCATCGTCTTGAAGAGCTCGCCCGAGAGGTGCACCGAGGTGCCGCTACCTGACGAAGCCATGTTCACCTTGCCCGGGTTCGCCTTGCACCAGCCGACGAACTCGGCGACGGTCTTGGGCGGGATCTGCGGATTGATCACCATGACATTCGGCGTGCGCACGAGGCCGGCAACCGGCGCGATATCGCGCACGAAGTTGAATGACAGGTTCTTGTAGAGCGTCGCGTTGATGCCGTTCGCCGGGTTGACGAGCAGCATCGTGTAGCCGTCGGGCGGCGACTTCAGCGCGTACTCCGTGCCGATGTTGTTGCCGCCGCCGGGCTTGTTTTCGATGATGAACGGCTGTCCGAGCTTGTCGGACAGCCACTGCGCGGTCAGGCGCGCGAGCACGTCGGTGGTGCCGCCCGGCGGATAGGGCACGACCCACTTCACCGGGCGGTTCGGATAGTCGGCCGCCGGCACGCCTGAGGAAGCGGCGAGCGCGGCAAGGAGAAGAAAGACGCGGGCCAGTTTGCTCATGGCCGGCGATTATGGCCTAGCTATAGAGGTTCCAGCCGAAGCCCTTGCACTCGGTGCAGACCTGGGTGCCGACTTTCCCGGTTCCCGTGCAGCCCTGGCATTCGTCCCAGAGGCGGGTGAGGGCGCTCTGGAACTGCCCGGAGCAGCGCCGGCCGGCGACGATCTGGTTGCAACGATTGTTGCGGTACTCGTGCCGGTCAGTGAGGGCCTGGCAGACGGTGCAGACGGCGAGCGGCTTGTCCTTTTTCTGGGGTCTCATGCCTTTCCGATTATCCGATTCCGGGCATGCGGCGGCGCAATAGACGCCGCGCAGGTTGCGCAGTCCTCCGCACTCCTTGAGTTATGGCGAAGCAGGGGCATAGACTGGATGTCAGCTAGGCATCAGCAACTTCGCCCAACCACCACGGAGGAGGTTGTATGCATGCACGTTTCCGCCGGGCTGCACTCTGGAGTTCGGTCCTGCTGGCGTTCGCGGCGCCGGCGTTCGCGCAGACCGATACCCCGCCAGTCGACTTCAACCGCCTGCTGAACGCGCCGAAGGAGCCGGAGAACTGGATGACGTATCACGGCTCCTACGACTCGTGGCACTACAGCGCGCTGAAAGACATCAACAGCGGCAACGTCGCGAACCTGCGCGAAGCGTGGTCGCACGTCGCGAGCCGCTCGGTGCGCGGGCTGCAGTCCTATCCGCTCGCCGTGGACGGCGTGCTCTATTACTCGGGCTCGTACAACCAGGTCTGGGCACTCGACGGCGCGACCGGCCAGGTGCTGTGGCAGTACAAGCAGAAGCTGAACGAGGACCTCGTTTCCAAGCAGACGCATTCGCCGTACAACCGCGGCATCGCCCTCGGCTACGGCAACGTCTACATGGGCACGCTCGACGGCAAGCTGGTCGCGATCGACATGAAGACCGGCAAGCTTGCCTGGGAGACCAAGCTCGTCAATTCCGAGAAGGTGACGGTCGGCTTCACCGGCGCGCCGCTGCTCGTGAAGGACAAGGTGATCATCGGCGCGCAGGGCGGCGAATGGCCCGACCGCGGACCGATCTTCGGCGTCGATGCGAAGACCGGCAAGCAGGCGTGGCGCTTCTATACCGCCGGCGGCGAGGAGGGGAACGGCGACGCTCGCCATACGTGGGCCAACGACTCGTGGAAGACGGGCGGCGGCGGCGGCTGGATGCCCGGCGGCTACGACGCGAAGACGAACAGCGTATGGTGGGGCACCGCCAACCCCGCGCCTCTCTACGACTGGTCCGGTCCGGATTACAAGTCGAGCGGCGCGCGTCCCGGCGACAACCTCTACACCACCTCGGTGATCCTGCTCGACCCGGATACCGGCAAGCTGAAGAGCTTCCACCAGGAGCTGCCGCACGATGCGTGGGACTTCGACAGCGCCACCGGCGAGTTCGTGATGCTCGAGCGCGGCGGCAAGCGCTACGTCGTGCACCCGAGCAAGAGCGGCTTCGTCTGGGTGTACGACGAGCAGGCGAAGGTGCAGAACGTGTGGCGCCTGGTGAAGAACATCAACTTCGTGAAGGACATCACCAAGAGCGGCGAGCTGGTCGGGCGGCGCGACATGACCGCGGGCAAGCACACCAACCTCTGCCCGTTCATCGCCGGCGGCATGAGCTGGAACATGGGCTCGTACAACCCGCAGACCGGCATGCTCTACAAGGTCGGCAACGAGTGGTGCATGGACCTCGAGGTCAAGAAAACCACGCCGGTGCTCGAGCCGATGGCGCAGCTCAACATCGGCGCCGACTTCAACATCACCCATCCGCAGGGCGAGAAGGCGCACGGCCACGTCTCGGGTCGCGACCCGATCACGGGCGAGAAGAAGTGGGAGGTGACCTTCCCCGAGCCGCCGCTTGCGAGCCTGCTCTCCACCGGCGGCAACCTGCTCTTCGTGCCGGACGCGCGCGGCGTGCTGCACGCCTATGACGCGAGCACCGGCAAGGAGCTCTGGTCGCACAACAACGGCCAGGGGCACAACGGCGGCATCATCACCTACAAGGCGAAAGGCAAGCAGTACGTGGCGGTGATGACCGGCTTCGGCGGCCTGGCGGGCGACGATTACGCTACCTTCTTCGGCGGGACGTTCGCGCAGATGCCGAAGGACTCGGGCATCATCAAGGTGTTCGCGCTGCCCTGATCTTCGCTAGACGGCATGGAGGCGGAGCCTTCGCCTCCATGCTTTTCCTCCTTTTTTTCCCCGCCTTGGCACAAGGCCCGATGCAGTCGGGGACGCACGTCGCGCCGGCAGCGGCGAGTTTCGACGTGCCGAATCTTTTCGCCAACACCTGCGGCTGGTGCCACTTCGACGCCGGGCGCAAGCCGGGCAAAGGTCCTCAGCTCATGGGCACGGCGCTCTCCGACGGCGAGATCGTCTACCGCATCAAGAACGGCAAGGTCGGCGCGATGCCGGCCTTCGGCTCTCAGTTCACCGAGGAGCAGCTGCAGGCGATCGTCGCCTACATTCGCGCGCTCAAGCCTCAGGACCCGAGCAAATGAAGATCTTGCTCGCCGTGGCGCTCTGCACGCTAAGTACGGTTGTGTTCGCCAGGACGTGGGCGGACATAGAAGCCGCCGGGGAGATCTCGGTCTGCGCCAACCCGAACGCGCTGCCCTATGCCGCCGACAAGGAAGACGTCCCCGGCTTCCAGATCGAGATCGCCCGCGCGCTCGCGAAAGAGCTCGGGGTCAAGCTGCACACCGCGTGGATCATCCCGCGCATGCGCGCCGCGACGGTCGATTGCGATCTGCTGATGGACACGATCCTCGTGCCCGGCGTGCAGCCGCCTTCGCTCAGGACCTCCGTGCCCTACCAGATGAGCGGGGTCGCGCTCGCCTTCGCGCCCGGTCGGGAGGCGGTGAAGGCCTATCGCGACCTCGGCAAAGGCACGCGCGTCGGCGTGCTGCACAACTCGGTGGCGAGCCTGGTAGTGAGCCGCACGGCGGCGACGATGGTGCCGTTCGGCTTCGAGGACGACATGCTCGCCGCGACCGCGAAAGGCGAGGTCGATGCGTGTGCGGTGTCCGTCGCATCGGCCGGGTACTTCAACCAGCAGCATGCGGCGACGCCGCTCACGGTCGCGCATGCCGAGGATTCCGAGCCGGAGCTCCGCTGGTCAGTGGCGATCGGCATGCGGCGCGCCGACGACGCGCTCGTGCAGCGCGTCGACCAGGCTCTCTCCACGATGCTCGGCAACGGCACGATCGCGGCCATCTATCGCCGCTACGGCATCGAGCACCGCCGGCCGCCGCAGCCTTAAGGATCGCGCTGCGAAATCGCCGGTCGAGCGGCCCGCGCCGTGCGCTAACCTTGACGCCGGTCAATTTACATAAGGAGAAGACCATGTCTTGGAGAGGCAAGGCATCGCTCGCGGCGGCGGCGCTCGCGGGCGCGGCCGTGGCGACGAGCGCGTTAGCGCAGGATCTCAAGCATTACGACTCGAGCAAGAAGGAGTTCTGGGAGCATCCGCCCGCCGACTGGTTCCTCGGCGACGAGACGCAGGCGCAGAAGGGCCTCAACGTGCCCGCCGGACCGGCGACCGGCATTCCGGCCGAGGAGATCCAGGCGACTCTCAAGCAGATCAAGCTGCCGTCCGGCTTCCACATCAGCCTGTACGCGGCCGGCGTGAACAGCGCGCGGCAGATGGCGTGGGGCGACAAGGGGACGCTCTTCGTCGGCGCCTTCAGCGTCGGCAACGTGTACGCGATCACCGGGCCAGCGGGCAACCGGCAGGTGAAGACCGTCGTCAAGGGGCTGAAGATGCCGACCGGCATCGCGTTCCACAAAAGCGCGCTGTACGTCGCGGATATCAGCCGCATCCTGAAGTACGAGAACGCCGAGGCAAACATCGACAACCTCGGCGAAGGCAAGGTGGTCTACGACGACATGCCGGCCTATCCGGCGCACGGCTGGAAATACCTCGTCGTCGACAAGCACGGCTGGCTCTACGTGCCGTTCGGGCCGCCGTGCAACGAGTGCCTGCCGCCGACGAGCGTGTCGCAGATCCGGCGCGTCAACCCGGAGGACGGCAACGCGGAGCTCGTCGCGCTCGGCGTGCGCAACAGCGTCGGCGGCGACGTCGACCCGCGCACCGGCGACTACTGGTTCTCGGAGAACGCGCGCGACTGGCTCTCCGACAACACGCCGAGCGACAAGCTGAACCACGTGACGAGGATCGGTGAGCACTTCGGCTATCCGTACTGCCACCAGGGCAACATCCCCGATCCGAAGCTCGCCATGGGGCACAAGTGCTCGGAGTTCACGCCGCCGGTCGTCAAGCTCGGCGCGCACGTCGCGCCGCTCGGCATGAAGTTCTACACCGGCAAGCAGTTTCCGGCGGAGTACCGCAACAACATCTTCCTCGCCGAGCACGGCTCGTGGAACCGCCACCAGTACCAGGGCGCGCGCATCATGCGCATCGTCGTCGATCCGAAGGGCAAGCAGGCGAAGCAGGAGGTATTCGCCTCGGGCTGGATCAAGGGCAAGCAGGGCTACCTCGGCCGCCCGGCCGACGTGCTGGTCGCGAAGGATGGGTCGCTGCTCGTCGCCGATGACTGGGCGGGCGCGATCTACCAGATCAGCTACAAGAAGTAGCTCTGTTTCTCAGGCAACTCGCAGTTCCGGCTTCGCTCGTTGCCGCGGCTCTGACGGCCGCGGTAGCGAGCGCGGCCGATCCGGCTGCCGGCAAGGCGAAGTTCGAGCCTTGCCTCGCCTGCCACGCAAGCGGCGCTGCGCCGCAGGGCGCGGTTGCGCCCTTGCTCGAAGGCCAGCCGGACGGCTTCATCCAGTGGCAGCTGGTCTACTTCCGCACCGACACGCGCCACGACGACACGATGACACCGCTCGCGCAGTCCCTGAGCGACGCCGACGTCCGGAACCTTGGCGCCTATCTCGCGTCGCTCCCGCCGCCGAAGCCCGCGCAAACGAAGGACGAGCACCCCGACCTCACCGAGGCCGGCGAGCGGCTCGCGAAAGCGGGCCATTGCGAGAGCTGCCACCAGCAAGGCTACGTCGGACGCGACGCGGTCCCGCGCCTCGCCGCGCAGCACGAGGCTTATCTCCTCAAGTCGCTGCGCGACTTCAAGTCGGGCAAGCGTCGCGGCGGCGGCGTCGCGGCGATGCCCGATGCGGTCTATCCCCTCAACGACGCCGGCCTTCAGGCGCTCGCGCATTACCTCTCGCGGCTGCGCTGATCGCCCTCCGCATCGATAACTTCGGTCGTCGCCTTCCGACTTAATCCTGCGTCGGCGTCTTGGCTTGCGGCTATAGTCCGCTTACGACCCGAAGCGGACGTAACTAACGATGAAGAAGATCCTCGTATTCGTAGCAGCATTTGTCCTCGGGGTAGCTATCGGCTTTCCCTTCGGTGCCAGGGTCGGCGCATGGCAATACTTGCTGGCAGACTCTCAATACAAGGCGTCGATCCTTTCTACCGAAATCAGAGCACTTAAGTCGGGACGCATTGAGCCGATCATCGCCGGAAAGGAAATCTCCCTTAACCACGAGCTCGCGTTGCACGGCCAATACATGGAAAGCCGCCTGTCATGGCTATGGCCGAACCTGAAATCGGTAGATGACAGCCCGATACGCCGCGCCGTTGCCTACCGTCTGGAAAATCCATTTAGCGGCCCAGATCACACAAAAGCCGAGAATTGGAACCCTGGCATCGACATGAACAGTGACTTCGTAACGCGCGTCATCGAAGGTCAGCGGCAAGAAGAGCATTACATGCGTAAGGTGCTCGACCACTACGGAGAGAAGGGGCGTAACACCGGGCTGCAGACCCCGAAGGCGGAGGGACGTTAAGCCAACGTCTGCGTCTGGCCGAAAGCGGACATGGCGCTGCGATAGTTCGGGCTCCGGGTGGTGTAAGCCCGTCGATGCAACACCTTTGATTGAAT
>CAYZFN010000150.1:0-10499 GCA_964477695.1 uncultured Enterobacteriaceae bacterium
GCGGCGCAGCGTCATCTGGTCCAGCGAGAGCACCGGGATGTCGGCCAGCGCACGGTCGAGGAACTCGCGCATGTGCGCGTAGCTGCCCGAGAGCGGCAGCACGATCTGGTAGCGCTCGATGTGCCCGGCCTGCTCGCTGCGGTAGGTCGCCGACTGCAGCTCGACGCCCGTGGCCTGGCCGATCGCGTAGAGCTTGGCCAGCCAGTCGGTGGTCTGCTCGGGCTTGGCGAGATACTGGTACACGGCGCCCAGCTGCTCGGCGGCGGAGGACGCGCCGCCGCCTTGCGAGGCCGGCAGCCGCGCCACGCGCTCGGCCAGGCTGCGGCTCTTTGCCTCGAGCGGCTGCACGACCAGCGCGACGAACGCGAGCGTCGCCGCGAGCAGCGCGAACGCGGCGATGCCGAGCGGGCCGAGCTCGCGGCGCAGATTGAACTTGGGAAGCTGAAGCTTCATCGCTTGACCTCCTTCCAGGCCGCGCTCACCGCAAAAGCCACCGGGTGGCGCGGGTCGTTCTGTTTCACCTCGTGGCGCACCAGCTCGACGCTCGACAGCGCGTCGGAGCGCGACAGGTTGAGGACGTAGGCGAGGACGGCGAGATAGTCCTTGCTGTCGCCCGAAAGCGTAACCTTGCCGGCGCGCGGGTCGGGCTCGATGGCGAGCAGCGCCACGTCGTCGCTCGCCGCCGACTCGATCGCGCCGAACAGGCGCGGCCAGGGCAGCGCGAGCCGCTGCACGGTGTCGCGCGCCACGGCGATCTCCTCGGGCGGCACCGCGCGCGGCGCGGCATGCGGATGCGAGCGCGCGATCAGGGTCTCCGCCTGCACGACGGTGCGCCTGGCGTTGGCATAGCTCCAGGCCGCGTCGCCGGCCACGGCGAGCGCAACGGCCAAAAGCACGGCGCCGGCCCAGGGCGAGCGGCGCTCGCGGCCGGCGAAATTGAGCTCGATGCGCTGCATTACTCCCTCGATAAGGCCAGGTCTCGGTAGTTGATCGCCTCGGCGCGCCACTGCTCCTCGAGCTCGGCATCGAACTCGCCCTGCGCGCACACGATCACGCGCGTGACGGGCTGCGACAGGCCGAGGAACGCGCTTTCGCGCTCGAGGATCTCGCCGAGCACCTTGCGCCACTGCGGGTCCGAGCGGCGCGCGCGGATCGCCACCCAGGCGCCGCGCTGGATGAGCGCGAGCGTCAGGCGACCGGGCTCCTCGACCACGATCCAGCACGAGCCGTTGCCGACGCGCCGGCGCAGGCGGTTGAACGCCGCGATCAGGAATGGCTGCACGTTGGCGAGGCGGAGGGCGCTCTTGACGAAAACCTCGGCCAGCGCCCGGACCAGCGCCTTGTCGACCGCGCAGGCGAGGCGCGCGCCGTAAGGCGCCGTGGCGGCGATCTTCACCTCCCACTCCTCGGCGCGCGGCCCGTGCAGCACCGAGAAGCGGTGCCGCGCCAGCGCGGCCCAGTCCTCGGCGTTCTTCAGCGTATCGTTGTGCGGGAGCAGCGCGTAGCGCACGAACTGGTCGGCGAGCACCACGGAGGCGATGCCGCTCTTGCCCTTCAGCACCTCGGGCAGCGCCGCGAGCGCCGCCGTCCAGCCGCCGTCGCCGGCGGGAAGGTCGATCGACCTGGCGCCGCTCACGAAAATGCGCTCCGGCGCGATGCCGATGCGCAGCTCTCTGTTACGCCACAAAAGTGACACGATTGATCTCCTCTAGGCTGGTTTCACCGTTGTCGACCAGGCGCTGCGCCGCTTCGCGCAGCGACCGGCTGCCCATGGCGCGCGCCGCTTCCTTGAGCTTCTTGGCCGGCGCGCGCGCGATGATCAGCTCGCGCAGGTCGTCGTTCAGCACGAGCAGCTCGCCGATCGCTTTCCTGCCCTTGAATCCCGTACCCCGGCACGGGGCGCAGCCGCTTCCCCGGCATTGACTGCAATAGACACGCACGAGGCGCTGCGCCAGCACCGCGTTCAGCGCCGAGACGAGGTTGTACGGATCGACGCCCATGTGCATGAACCGGCCGAGCACGTCGAAGGCGTTGTTCGCGTGCACGGTGGTGTAGACCAGGTGCCCCGTGAGCGCCGACTGGATGGCGATCTCGGCGGTCTCGGGGTCGCGGATCTCGCCGACCATGATGCGGTCGGGGTCGTGGCGCAGGATCGAGCGCAGGCCGCGCGCGAACGTGAGCCCCTTCTGCTCGTTCACCGGGATCTGCAGCACGCCCGGCAGCTGGTACTCGACGGGGTCCTCGATGGTGATGATCTTGTCGAGGCCCTTGTTCACCTCGCTGATCACCGCGTAGAGCGAGGTGGTCTTGCCCGAGCCGGTCGGCCCGGTGACGAGCAGCATGCCGTAGGGCTCGACCGAGAGCTTGCGCATGCGCTCGATGGTCTGTTCCTCGAAACCCAGCGCATCGAGCGTGAGCCCGCGCAGCTGGTCGCTCAGCGCTCGGCGGTCCAGGATCCTGAGCACCGCGTCCTCGCCGAACACGCTCGGCATCACCGAGACGCGGAAGTCGATGTCCCGCCCTGCCTCGGCGGGTCCGAATTTGTGCCGCGCCTTGAAGCGGCCGTCCTGCGGCACGCGGCGCTCGGCGATGTCGAGCTCCGACATCACCTTGATGCGCGAGATCACCTGCTCGGCGATCTCGACGCCCGGCACCGACTCGGCGGCCGTCAGCACGCCGTCGATGCGGTACTTGATGGTGAGGCCGTTGGCGGTCGACTCGAGGTGCACGTCGCTCGCGCCGGCCTTGATGGCGTCGTAGAGGGTCGAGGCGACGAGCCGCACCACCGGGCTGTCGGTCTCGCTGATCGCCTCGAAGGAAAGGTCCTCGCCGGCGTCGTCGGCGTTCGCCGCCGCGTGCAGCGTGGCGGCCACGCCGTCCATCGCGCGCATCTTCGCCTCCTCGCGCGCGAGGTAGTCGGCGACGTGCGAGGGATGCGCGACGCGGTAGCGGAACGCCGAGTGCAGCCGCTCCTCGAGCCAGTCCTGCGTGTCGAGGTCGAACGGGTCGCCGAGCACGACCGAGACGACGCCGTGATCGTTGCGCAGCGCCACGCAGCCGCGCCGCGCCGCGTCCGCGTAGGGCAGCAGGTCGAACGCCGGGCTCTCGGCGCACATCTCCTCGAGCGTGAGCGCCGGCATGTGCAGCTTCGCCGAAAGCTCGGCGATATCGCGCATTTCTTCCTCGTGCATCACTGAATGTTCCCCGCGAGTTCGAAGATGGGCATGTACATCAGCACGACCACCACGCCGATCGCGCCGCCGAGCAGCGCCATCAGCACGGGCTCGAACGCCTTGGTGAACCAGTCGACCGCGCGCGCCACTTCCTCGTCGTGGAAGCGGGCGATCTCGCCCAGCATGCGGCCCATGTCGCCGCTTTTCTCGCCGACCAGCATCATGCGGGCGGCGACGGGCGTGGCGAGCCCTGCGGCGCCGAGCGCCGCCGACATCGGCTGGCCTTGCTCGATCGATCTGCGCGCGGCTGCGAGCTGCGGCCGCAGATGCATGGCCAGCAGGTCCTGCACCATCTCGAGCGCGCGTACTGCCGGGATGCCGGCGCGCAGCAGCATGCCGGCCGTACGATAGAGGCGGGCGAGCTGATAGACCTTCATGCGCTCGCCGATCGCCGGGATGTCCCACAGCCTGCGGTTGAGCCACGAGCGGAAGGCGGCCCGAGTGAAGGCCCAGATCGCCATTCCGAGAATGGTCATCAGCAGAAATGCGAGCGGCAAGGCATGCTGGCCGACGAAGTTGCCGAACACCAGGAGCAGGCGGGAAAAGAACGGCAGCGTGCTCGACATGTCCTCGTAGACGCGCGCGAAGCGCGGCACGACGTAGAACATGAGGAAGCCGAGCACGAGCGCGCCGACCGCAATGAGGATCGCCGGGTAGATGCTCGCCGAGACGATTTTCTTCCGCACCCGGTCGAGCTCTTCCTGGTAGGCGATATAGCGGCCGAGCGCTTCCTTCAGGCTGCCGGTGCGCTCGGCGGCCTTCACCGTCGCGACATAGAGCGGCGGGAAGTGCTGCGGCAGCGCCGCGACCGCCTGCGAGAACGGCTCGCCGCGGTGGATCGCGGCCGAGAGCGAGGCGAGCACGTCGCGCCGCTCTCCGGCGCTTTCCTTCTCGGCGAGCGTCTGCAGCGCCTCGACCAGGTTCAGGCCCGCCTCGAGGAGCGACATCAGCTCGACCGAGAACAGCCCGGTCCTGAACGCCGCGCTGCGCCGCAGCTTTACGTCGCGCAGGGAGGATCTTTTCGACAGGGAAAAAACCTCCAGGCCGCGCTGGCGCGCAGCCTCGCGCGCCGCGGCTTCGCTCGCGGCGTCGAGGCTGAGCGTGACGACCTGCTGCCGCGCGTCGAGGGCGTGGACGTGGAAATGCATTAGCGGAGCGTCACCTGCGAGGGTCCGCCGATGCCGATGTCGGCGTTCTCGCCCGTGCCGCCGGGCTGGCCGTCCTTGCCGAACGAAAAGAGGTCGAACTCGCCCTTCTGCCCCGGCACGCGGTAGACGTAGGCCCGGCCCCACGGATCGGTGGGCACGGCCTTCTTGAGATACGGCCCGGCCCAGCCGGCCTCGCCCTGCGGCGCGGTCACGAGCGCGTCGAGGCCCTGCTCGGCGCTCGGGTAGTGGTGCACGTCGAGGCGATACTGGTCGAGCGCCTTCTCGAGCGAGTCGATCTGCGCCCGCGCGACCTGCACTTCCGACTTGCCGACCTGCGCGAAATAGCGCGGCGCGACGTAGCCGGCGAGCAGGCCGATGATGACGATGACGACGAGCAGCTCGAGCAAAGTGAATCCTCTGGTTTTCGCCATGGCTCCCTCCCTTCGTGGTGGCGGGTCGCCGCCGGCCCTTTCTGGCGGGCCGGGCGGCTTCCCTCGTTGGCGAGTTACTGGTTGACGCCGAACTTCATCGCCGGCGCGCCCGACTGTTGGGCGCCGAAGTCCGGCGCGGCGTACGCATCGTTGAAGTTCGGGATGCGCACGCCGGCCCCGTAGCCCGGGCTCGATGGAGCGAGCTGGTACATGCCGCCCGACCCCGACTGCCAGCCGTTACCCGCCGCGTACACCGGGGTGCTCGCAGCGAGGCCGTGCGACTCGGTCCCGGAGAAGGTGTTGGCGCCGTTGTAGGAGTCGTAGTCCAGGTCGTTGTTGCTGCCCGGCGAGCCGAACGAGTTCCACCACGTCTTCCAGATCGGCAGCACGTTGTTGCGGCTCACCGTGTTGGTGAGCGGCTCGGTGGAGCCCGAGGCGGAGATGCCGCCGCCCGCGCCGAGCGTGTACTGCGAGCCGTCGGTCGCCACCGCCTGCAGCGCGGTGTTGTGGAAGATGTAGCGCCGGCCGTCGCCGTAGCCGCAGCACGCCGTCCAGGAGCCCGACTTGAACGCGTTGTTGCGGTCGTCCTGGTCGGTGGTCTTGAGATAGTCCTGGCGCAGGCGGTTGATGACGTTGCGGAACACGTAGATCGGGCCGATCGCGACCGGGGTGGTCGCTACGCCGGTGGCCGTCTGGTCCATGTAGTTGCCCCAGACGCGCACGTTCTGCCCGCCGCCCTCGGCCTCGATGCCGTCGTCCATGCTGGCCGTGACGATGTTGCCGTAGATATCGCTGTCCGCGCCCGGCGCGCCGAGGTTGCTGTCGTTGTTGCCGCCGCCGATCGAGTCGTTGTAGTAGTGCTGCTGGCTCGCGCTGGTCACCTCGTTGTAGCGGACTACGTTGTTGCCGCCGCACTCGAAGAACGAGATGCCGATCGGACCCGCGGGATGGCCCCAGTCCCAGCTGTTCGCGCCGTAGCGCGGGTCGTGGACCTTGTTCCGCTGGAAGATCAGCCGGGCCGTGTCGCCCTTGTCGTTGTAGCACTTCGCGGTGATGCCGGAGTCCTCGTCCACGCCGATCTGCCAGCCGGCGCTGTTGGTGTAGTTGAAGCGACCCCACCCGCTGACGTCGTTCTGCTCGATGACCACGTCGTGCTGGCCGGGCTGGACCTCGATGCCGTCCGCGCCGCCCTTCACGGTGAAGCCGCGCACGATGACGTAGCTCGCATTGACGCTGATCGCCTGCGCGCCCGAGCCGCCGTCGATCACCGCGCCCGGCGCGGCCTGGTAGAGCACGTAGCCGCTCGCCGAGCCGCCCTGCGTGATGTTGAGCGTGCTCGACTGGCTGCCGACGGTGATCGTCTGGCCGATCGGGAACTGCTCGCTCCAGGTCGTCGCCGAGGTCTGCACCGAGTAGGTCGAGCCGATGCCCATCTGCACGTCGTAGCTCGTGCCCGGCTGGACTTGGACGATGCTGCCGCGGCACTCGTTGTTGCGGCTGTCGTACCACATGTTGAGCGCCGGGCTCCAGGTCGTGTCGCCCGACTTGCGGTACTGCACGATGCAGCCGGCCGAGCCCGGATTCGAGGTCGGCGTCCAGTAGAGGCCGATCGAATGGAACGTGGTCACGGCCTTGCCGCCCGCCGGGAGGGTCGAGCCGCTACCGCCGGTCGAGCCGCCGCCGGTGTTGCTGCCGCTGCCGCCGGTGTTGCTGCCGCCGCTGGTGCTGCCGCTGTTCTGAACGTTGACGCTGATCACTTCGTTGTAGGTGTTGCCCGAGGCGTCGTATGCGACGGCCTTCATCGTGTGCGTGCCGTTGGCGAACTTGGTGGTGTCGAGCACGCACTGCATGCCGTCGGCGGGCGTCGAGTCGGTGTTGAGCGTCGTGCTGTCCATCGAGAAGACGACGCGCGCGACCGGGCCGCTCGCATTGACGTAGCAGCTCGTGCCGCCGTTCAGCACGCCGCTGACCGTGCTGCCGCCGAGCGGCGCCTTGAACCAGGCATTGAGCGAGCCGGAGAAAGGCGCCGGCGTCGCGGTCGTGGTCGTGCCGCCGCCCGAGCCGGTGCTGGTGCTCGTGCTGTTCGAGACGTTGAACGAAACCTGGGTGCTGGTGCTGAGACCCTGGGCGTCGTAGGCCGTCGCCTTGAGCGTATGCGTGCCGTTGGCGAGCTTGGTCGTGTCGAGCGTGCCGGCGTAAGGCGCCGCGCTATCGCTCGCCAGCGCGCTCGCGCTGCCGTCGAGGAAGAAGTCGACTTTTGCCACGCCGCCGTCGTCCGCCGCGTTCGCCGCGTATGCGACGGCCGTTCCGGAAACCGTCTGGCCTGCCGTCGGCGCGCCGAACGACACCGTGGGCGGCTGGTTGACCGGGTTCTGGATGTTGACGCTGATGATGTCGGTCTTCACGTTGCCGCTCGCGTCGTACACGTCGGCGCGCATGCTGTGCGTGCCGTTCGCGAACTTCGTCGTATCGAGCACGCACTGCGTGCCGTCGGCGGGCGTGCTGTCGGTGTTGAGCGCCGTGCCGTCGAGCGAGAACACGACGCGCGTCGGGCTGCCCGAGGTATTGGCATAGCAGCTCGTGCCGCCGTTCAGGACGCCCTTGATAGTGGCGCCCATCGTCGGCGCCTTGTACCAGACGTCGAGCGAGCCCGAGAACGGCCCGGGCGTCGCGGTAGTCGTGCCGCCGCTCGAGCCGGTGCTGGTGCTCGTGCTGTTCTGGACGTTGAACGAAACCTGCGTGCTGGTGTTGAGACCCGCGCCGTCATACGCGGTCGCCTTCAGGGTGTGCGTGCCGTTGGCGAGGCTCGTGGTGTCCAGCGTGCCGCCGTACGGGCTCGAGGAGTCGCTGAGCAGCGCGCTGCTCGAGCCATCGAGGAAGAAGTCGACCCGGCTGACGCCGACGTTGTCGCTCGCGTTGGCCGCATAGGCGACGCTGCTACCCGAGACGGTCTGCCCGGCGCTCGGCGAGCTGATCGCCACGCTCGGAGCGGTATTAGTCGTGGTCGTCGTGCCGCTGTTCTTGATCGTGACCGAGATCGAAGAGCTGGTCGACACGTTGTTCTTGTCGTACGCGACGGCCTTGAGCGTGTAGGTGCGGTCGCCCAGCACCTTGGTATTGAAGGTGCAGTTGAACGGCGCGCTATAGTCGTTGTTGATCTGGTAGTTGTCCGCCCAGAACGTGACGCGCGTGGTATCGCTGCTCGTCTTGACCGCGCACGTTGATCCGCTGATCGTGCCGGACAGCGTCGCGCCGGAGAGCGGCGCGGACCACGAGATGGTCGGCGCCGCCTGCGCGAAAATCGGCAGGCCGCCGCAAACCGCCAGGGCGGCGAGTGCAATAGGAGACTTGCTGAAGCGCATTTCCACTCCCTTCGTTTCGAATTGGATTGGTTGTGCGCGGGTAGGCGTTTCGTAGTTGGAGCACGCGTCCCGCTTGTAGTACGCGGAACGACAGCGAGCACGAGGCGTGCCAGGTCCGACAATCCGCGCTGCTTCAGAGAGTTAGCGCGAGCTTGTAGTGCGGATTGCTAATTTTCTGTGGTCAAACGACGACGCAGCGCCCGACGAATCTTTTAAGTGACTGTTTCCGCGCCGCTCTATGTGTCGCCCGTTCCCGACTCGCGAATGCCGGGTGCGTTCGCGGCGCGCGGCGAACGACGCGTGTCGGGAAGGCTCCGACAGAACTGTCGATCATTCACTACACGCCTGAAGAAAAAGAGAATTCGGGATGGTCAAGCGTGTCGCGCGTGCCTATACTCGACCGGTTCCTGGGAGAAGGATTCAAGCACTCCAATAGCTACGCGAAAAGGCACAGACCGATGAGAATCCTGATTGCAGATGACCACCCGATCGTGCGCCACGGGTTGAAGCAGATGCTCGCTTCCGACCCGGCCGCTATGGTGGTCGGGGAGGCAACCAACGGCGACGAGGCGCTCGAGCTGGCGCGCAAGGTGGAATGGGACATGGCGATCTTCGACTTCTCCATGCCCGGACGCAGCGGTCTCGATCTGCTCGGCGACATCAAGAAGGAGTTTCCCGGCAAGCCCGTGCTGATCCTCAGCATGCACTCGGAGGATGTGCACGGGTCGCGCGTGCTGCGCGCGGGCGGCGCCGGGTACATCACCAAGGACAGCGCGCCGCAGGAGCTCGCCACCGCGGTGCGCAAGGTGGCGAACGGCGGCAAGTACGTATCGGCATCGCTCGCCGAGATTCTGGCCAGCGAATGCTCCTCCGATCCGCAGAAGGCCCTGCACGAGAAGCTCTCCGATCGCGAATACCGCGTGATGTGGCTGCTCGCGACCGGCAAGCAGATCAGCGAGATCGCGCGCGAGATGGGGCTCTCGCCCTCGACGGTGAGCACCTATCGCACGCGCATCCTGCGCAAGCTCGGCCTGGCGAGCAACGCCGCGCTCGTGCACTACGCGGTGCGCCACCAGCTGGTGGGTTAGGCAAACCCGGTGAACAGCGCCGTCGAATCGATTGCCGACCTCAGGCCCGAGGCGGTGGGCGAGGCCGCGCCGCAGGCCAAGATCCTGCTCGTCGACGACGAGCCGAAGAGCCTGTTCGCGCTGCAGGAGCTGCTCTCGCAGCTCGGCCAGAACCTGATGATCGCCCAGTCGGGCGAGGAGGCGCTGCGCCTCGCGCTCAAGAACGACTTCGCGGTGATCCTGCTCGACGTTCGCATGCCGGGCATCGACGGCTTCGAGACCGCGCGCCTCATCCGTTCGCGAGAGCGCTCCCGGCTGACGCCGATCATCTTCCTCACCGCCGCGGCGGACGAGATGACGTCGATGTTCCGCGGCTACGAGGTGGGCGCGGTCGACTACCTGATGAAGCCGGTCGTGCCCGAGATCCTCAAGTCGAAGGTCTCGGTGTTCGTCGACCTGCACCGCAAGAGCGAGCGGCTGCGCGAGTCGGAGGACAAGCTGCGCCGCCTCGCCGCGCACCTGATCTCGGTCCGCGAGGAGGAACGGGCGCACATCGCGCGCGAGATCCACGACGAGCTGGGCCAGGTGCTCACCGGCCTGAAGATGGAAGTCGGCTGGCTCGCCAAGCGGCTGCAGGAGCCCGAGCTGATCGAGAAGACCGACTCGATGGCGAAGCTGATCGACTCGACGGTGCAGACGGTGCGCAAGATCGCCACCGGCCTGCGCCCGGAGATGCTCGACGACATGGGCCTCGTCGCCGCCGTCGCCTGGCAGGTGAAAGAGTTCCAGAAGCGCACCGGCATCCGCTGCCGCGCGAAGCTGCCGCCCGAGACGGCGAAGATCGACATCGACCTCTCGACCACGATGTTCCGCATCTTCCAGGAGATCCTGACCAACGTGGCGCGCCATTCGCGCGCCACGCGGGTCGATATCGAGCTCGCCATCGACGCCGATCGCGTGTCGCTCGACGTGACCGACAACGGGGTCGGCATCGCCGACGCCGAGCGCACCGGCAAGAAGTCGCTCGGCCTGCTCGGCATGCACGAGCGCGCGCTGCTCTTCGGCGGCGAGGTGCGCATCACCGGCGCGGCCGGGCACGGAACTCGCGTCTCGGTCGCCATTCCAACCCGGAGAGCCGCCTGAACGCCATGAAAGTCATCATCGCCGACGATCATCCGGTGGTCCGCCAGGGCCTGCGGCAGATGCTGGCGGTGGAACAGGACCTCACCGTGGTCGGCGAGGCGCGCAACGGCCAGGA
>CAYZFN010000151.1:0-5443 GCA_964477695.1 uncultured Enterobacteriaceae bacterium
GGTCGCCTCGCTCGTCAATACGCAGATGATGCTCGTCGTGCGGCCGGAGCTGCCGGTGAGCACGCTGCAGGAATTCATCGCGTATGCAAAGAAGGCCAATCCCACGCTCGCCTACGCGTCGATCGGCAACGGCAGCCAGCACCACCTCGTGATGGAGATGCTCAAGCAGCGCGCCGGCATCGACCTGCTGCACGTCCCTTTCAAAGGCGGCGGCCCGGCGATGACCGCGCTGCTCGGCGGCCAGGTCGCCGCCATGTTCGGCGGCAACTCGGTCACCGCGCAGGCAAAGGCCGGCAAGGTGCGCGCGCTCGCCGTCGAGGGCAAGACGCGCTCGTCCGCTTTGCCCGATGTGCCGAGGCTCAACGAAACATTTCCCGGCTTCGAGGTCACGCCCTGGCTCGGGCTATTCGCGCCGGCCGGCGTGCCGGCCCCGATCCTGAACAAATTGAGACAGGAAACGAATCGGCTCCTCGCCGCTCCGGACATGCAGGGCCGCATCCGCAAGCTCGGCGGCCTCGAGCCCTACATCAGCACGCCGGAAGAGTTCTCGGAGCTCCTGCGCTCGGAGTACGCCAAGTACGGCGAGATCGTTAAGGCGGTCGGCGCAAAGATCGATTAGGCGGTGACCCGCGAGTAGCGGCTCGCGACCGCCACGAGCACCGCTGAAACGACGCTGACCAGCATGCCGAGCGCGCCGACGGCGCCGGTCTGTCCGTCGAGCCACAGGAAGTAGAGCAGCGGCCCGACCGGCTCGGACGAGGGCGAGTAGAGGAAGAGCGAGAGGCTGAACTCGCGCATGAAGATCGTGGCGAGCAGGATCCAGCCGGCGATGAGTCCCGGACGCATGAGCGGGAACAGGATGCGCCGCAGCGTCGTGCCGAGCCCGGCGCCGGCGGCGCGCGACGCTTCCTCGAGGTCCGTATGGATCTGCACGATGGTGCTCGTCACCGCGCGCAGCCCATAAGGCAGGAAGCGCGTCACGTAGGCGATGAGCAGGATCCAGATCGTGGCGTAGATCGGCAGCGGAACTTGCACGTACGCCCAGAGCAGGCCGATCGCCAGCGCGGTGCTCGGGAAAGCCCACGGCAGGAAGGTGAGCGCCTCGAGCAGGCCGCGGCCGCGCACCTTGGTCTTTACCGTGATGTAGCCGATCACGCCGGCGAGCAGCATCGCCACCGTCGCACCGGCGACCGAGAGGAACACGCTGTTGCCGAGCGCCTGGTAGATGCGGTCGTTCTGGAAGACGTAGGCGTAGTTCTTGAGCGTCGCGAGCTTGGCGCTCTCGAGCGTCGGCACCTGGTAGTACGGCAGGAGCGACGTGATGAGCAGCATCAGCACCGGCAGCACGACGATCAGGACCAGGATGAGCGCCGCGCCGCCCGCGGCGACGTAGCGCCAGCGCCCGAGGTCGACCACGTTCGGCCGGTAGCCCTTGCCGGTCACCGTGGCGAAGCGCTCCACGCGCACGGTGAAGCGCCGGTACAGGTAGACGAAGAATAGCGCGATCGCGAGCAGGCTGACGCCGTAGGTCGCGGCGAGGTTGTAGTCGGGCGGATAGGCAGCGAGCGCCTCGCGATAGATCTTGGTGGTGAAGACCTCGATACGCGCGGGCAGCGCGATGATCGCCGGCGTGTCGAAGCTTTCCAGCGCGCGCACGAAGTTGAGCGTCAGCGCGGCGAGGATCGCCGGGCGCACGAGCGGCAGGGTGATGCGCCGCAGGATGCGCCACTGGCTCGAGCCGAGCATGCGCGCCGATTCCTCGAGCGACGGGTCCATGCCGCGCAGCGCCGCGGCGACGATGAGGAAGGCGAGCGGCGTGAGGACCAGCGCCTCGACGAAGATCAGGCCGGGCATGGTGTAGATGTTCAGCGGCCCGCGCTCCAAACCCAATAAATTTTTCAATAATGCATTCAGCAACCCCACGCTCGGGCTCGCGAGCAGCGTCCAGGCGATCGCGAGCAGCGCCGGGGGAAAGATGTTCGGCACGATCGCGGTGAGCTCGAACACGCGGCGCAGCGGCGCGTTGGTGCGCACGGTGATCCAGGCGAGCGCGACAGCGAACACGAGCGAGCCGAGCGACGCTCCCGCCGCGAAGACGAAGGAGTCCGCCAGCAGGCGCCACGTGTCCGGATCGCGATAGGCGGCGACGTAGTTGTCGAGGGTTAGGTCGCCCGGCTGCCCGAGGTCGGCAGTGGTGAAGCTGCCGTAGAGCAGCATCGCCGTGGGATACACGGCGAGCAGCGCCACGACGGCCGCGACGACGATCGCGGCCGGCGTGGCCGGCTCTCTCAGCCGCACGCTAGCGCGGCGCGAAGAGCCGCCGCATCTCGGCGGCCCACTTGCGGTATTCCTGCTTGTCCATCTCGTCCATTGCCACGGCCTTGATCTTGTCCGCGTCCTTGATCGGCGGATAGAGCCCCTTGGCGGTGACGAACTCGCCCTCCTTCGCCAGGATCTCCATCCCGTCGCGCGAGATGAAGAAATCCTCGAAGAGGCGCGCCGCGTTCGGATGCGGCGCCTTCGCCTGGATGCCGATCTGGTGGCCGTCGGCCAGCATCTGCGGCAGGCGCACGTAGTCGAGCGGCGCGCCGTCCTTGCCGAAGATGTGCACATACTTGAGGTAGGTGATGCCGGCCTGCGCTTCGCCCGAGATCACCTTCTGCACCGACGGGATGAACGACTCGACGAGGATCGGCCTGGCATCGGCCAGCTTCTTGATCACGGCCATCTTATCCTTGCCGTAGAGCTTGTCGAAGTTGGCGAGCCAGGCGCCGGTGGTGAAGTGGCGCGATGGATCGGGCATCGTCCACTTGCCCTGCCAGCGCGGCGTCGCCAGGTCCTCGAGCTTCTTCGGCGCCTCCTCCGGCTTCACCAGCTTGGTGTTGTACAGGATGCCGATGATCACCTGGCGGTAGATCGGCGAGAGCAGCCCGTCCGGGTCCTTCACGTCGTCGGGAAAGTTCTGCGTTTCCGGCGAGATGTATTTCGCGAAGATGTTCTCTTTCTTGAGCAGCAGCATCGGCCCGCGGTTCGTCACCACCGCGTCGGAGGCGACGCGCCCGGCGCGCGCCTCGGTGAGCACCCGGTCGAGCGTCTTGTTGGAGGCCGCGCGGTAGTACTCGATCTGGATGCCGTACTTTTTGGTGAATCCCTTCTCGATCTCGTCCATGATTCCCGACTCGAGCGAGCCGTAGATCACGACCTTGCCTTCCTTCTTGGCCGCATCCAGGTTCGCTTGCGCCACGGCATGCGCGCACGCCAGAGCGAGCGCGGCCGAGGCGCAGATCGATTGCCACTTGGTTTGCATTGCGATCCTCCTAATTGGCGACAGTCGCCCTTTCTTGTTCACTCCGCCCGGATGGCCGAGCAGCGCTGCGGCGCCATCTCGAGGTACACCGGCTGCCCCGCGCGCAGCTCGACCCAGGGCGCGACGCGCACGCGCAGGCCCTGCCCGCGCACGCGCACGAAGATGTCCTGCACTTCGCCGAGGAACATGACGCGCTCGACCGCGGCCTCCCAGACGTTCTCGCTCGCCTCGGGGCGGTTCATCAGCACCGCGACGCTCTCGGGCCTTATCAGCAAGTCGACCGCATCGCCCGCGCCGACGCTGCCGTTCACCCGGCAGCGCACCACGCCGAAGGCGACTTCGACCGGCGCCGTGCCGTCCGCGGCGCGTGGGGCCAGGACGCGGCCGCGCACGATGTTGGTCGAGCCGACGAAGTCGGCGACGAAGCGGTTGCCCGGCGCGCCGTAGATCTCGCGCGGCGTGCCGACCGCGAGGATCCTGCCCGCCTCCATCACGGCAATGGTGTCGGAGAGCGCGAGCGCCTCGGCCTGGTCATGCGTGACGTACACCGCGGTGAGGTTGAGCCGCTGCTGCAGCTCGCGGATCTCGGCGCGCATGCGCTCGCGCAGCTTCGCGTCGAGGTTGGACAGCGGCTCGTCGAAAAGCAGCAGGCTCGGCCGGCCGACGATGGCGCGCGCGAGCGCCACGCGCTGCTGCTGGCCGCCCGAGAGGTGCGGCGCCGAGCGCTCGGCGAGGCCGGCAAGCCCCACGCGCTCGAGCGCTTCCATCGTGCGGCGCCGAATCTCGTCGCGCGGCGTGCGCTTCACCTCGAGCGCGTACGCCACGTTCTGATAGACCGTCATGTGCGGCCAGATGGCGTAGGACTGGAACACCATGCCGACGCCGCGACGATCCGGCGGTACGAACACATCGTTCTTCGCATCGACCTGTGGCTGCCCGTCGATGGAGATGCTGCCCTCTTCCGGGCGCTCTAGGCCGGCGATGCAGCGCAGCGTGGTGCTCTTGCCGCAGCCGCTCGGGCCGAGAAGCGTGAAGAGCCGGCCCTTCGGCACCGCGAACGAGATGCCGTTCACCGCGGCGGCGCCCTGCCCGTCGGCGGAAAAGCGCTTGACCAGCGAGTCGACGCGCAGGTAGGGAATGTCGGGCATGAAATTCCAACGCGCGCGAACGCTCCAGCGTCCCGCGCTGCATCCTCCTCGTGGTGCTATTTTTTCGCGATTATCACTTAAAGCACGTTTAAGACGCGTTTCGGATATCTTCACGGTTCGCAGGATCCGTCCCCATGCTCGTCCTCTCGAACGAAGAAATCGCCCGCCTCCTCACGATCGAGGACTGCATGGCGGCGCTCGAGCCGATGTACCGCGACTACGCGAAAGGCCAGGCCCTGCGCTCGCCGCGCGTCGACAACATCGCACCGAGCCCGCATCCCGGCGGCTATTACGCCTTCAAGCACATGGGCGGCACCTGGCCGGCGCAGGGGATACAGGCGCTGCGCATCAACTCCGACGTCATCACCCATCCGGTGATCGCGGGCAAGAAACGTCGCGTCAAGCAGCCGCTCGCCAACGGACGCTGGGTCGGCCTGGTGCTGCTCTTCAGCACCGAAACCGGCGCGCTGCTCGCCCTGTTTCCCGACGGCGTCATGCAGCGGATGCGCGTTGGGGCGGCCAGCGGACTTGCACTCAGGCACCTCGCAAGAAAAGATGCCCAGACGCTGGCGCTGATCGGCACCGGCTGGCAGGCGGGCGCGCAGCTGATGGCGGCTCGTGCCGCTCGCCGTTTTCGAAGCGTCCGGGTATTCAGCCCGCGCGCGGAAAGTCGCCAGGCCTTCGCGCAAGAATTTCCGGATGTGCAGCTCGTCAGCTCGATCGAGGAATGCGTGGCGGGCGCCGACGTCATCGCCGCCGCGACCTCCTCGATGGTGCGCGTGATCGAGCCGCGCTGGCTCAGGCCGGGCGTGCACGTGAGCTGCATCAAGACGCAGGAGATCGACGGCGAGGTGCTCGAGCGCTGCGACCGCGTGTTCGTCCACGACCGCCACCAGGCGAAGCAGGTGAACAACGTCATGCCGGGCACGGCGAACGCGCCCGCCGAGAAGGAAAGCGGCTGGTGGCACGACCCGCGCCATGCCGGCAG
>CAYZFN010000152.1:0-12095 GCA_964477695.1 uncultured Enterobacteriaceae bacterium
CCCTGGCCGAGCGGACCGGTGGTGGTCTCCACGCCCGGCGCGTAGCCGTACTCCGGGTGTCCCGGCGTCTTGGAGTGCAGCTGGCGGAAGCGCTTTAGCTCCTCGATCGGCAGGTCGTAGCCCGTCAGGTGCAGCAGGCTGTAGAGCAGCATCGAGCCGTGGCCGTTCGACAGCACGAAGCGGTCGCGGTCGGCCCAGCGCGGGTTGGCCGGGTTGTGCCGCAGGTGGCGCTTCCAGAGCGCCACCGCGATATCCGCCCTACCCATCGGCATGCCGGGATGGCCGCACTTCGCCGCCTCCACCGCGTCCATCGACAGCGCGCGAATGGCATTGGCGAGTTCGGCGTCGGAGGCTTTGGCAGTGACGGGGGATTCCATCGGAGGGCGCAAATTATACTCAGCGGGTGACCCCTCTCCCCTTCTCCAGCCCCATCGATTACCAGCATCGCGTGACCTGCGAGGCGCCCGGTGAAGCGCACTGGTTCGTCTTCCGCGGCGACCAGCTGCTCGTCGAGCTCGGACCGCTGACGCGCCCGAGCGACGACCCGCGAGTGAGAGCGCGCCCTGCGTGGGCCAAGCTACCGTTGCAAAAAAACCACGACTGGCTGGGCTCTGGCGCGCTGCGCACGCTATATCTGGGGCGGCTCGGCGGCTCGGACTGCTGGGCCGCCGAGCTGGCGAAGGAGGCCGGCGCGCCGGCCGGAATGTCCTTCGAGGGGCTGCGCACGCTCTTCTCCGTGCTCGACGACGCGCACTTCGCGCTCGCCGGCCGCGCGCTGCAGCTCGTCGACTGGGACCGCACGCACCAGTTCTGCGGCCGCTGCGGCACGCCGACCGTCGCCAAGCCCGACGAGCGGGTGCGCATCTGCCCGTCCTGCAAGCTCTCGGCCTACCCGCGCGTCGCGCCCGCGATCATGGCGCTCGTCCATAGGAGAAACGAGGGGCGCGACGAGGTGCTGCTCGGCCGCAGCCCGCACTTTCCGCCCGGCATGTACAGCGCGCTCGCCGGCTTCGTCGAGCCGGGCGAGTCGCTCGAGCAGTGCGTGGCGCGTGAGGTCGCCGAGGAAGTCGGCGTGCGCGTGCAGAGCCTGCGCTACTTCGCGAGCCAGCCGTGGCCGTTTCCGCACTCGCTGATGATCGCGTTCGTCTGCGAGTGGCGCGACGGCGAGCTCAAGCTGCAGGACGCGGAAATCGAGGACGCAAAGTGGTTCGAAGTATTGCAATTGCCGAAACTTCCAAGCAGAATCTCGATCGCTCGAAGATTGATCGATGCGGTTTGTCAAGAGTTGGTTGGACAGTCGAACGAGCAAACGTAGCAGTCGACGTCGTCGTTTTGGCACTTAGGAGGTTTTGCACGAATTGAGCGCGACTGAAGAGCGCTGTTTGCGCCGCGAGGCGCGGATGGAAGGCGAGGCTGCTACCGCGGGCTTCGCCTTCGCATTTTGGAGGGTGACGAAATGAACGGTCTGCATCTCATCGGTGACCTCACCGGCTGCCGCTGCGATCCGCAGCTCCTTCTGGACGGCGAGCGCTTCCGCGCGAAATGCCTCGAGATGGTCGCCGCGTCCGGTCTCACGACCATGGACGCGACGTTCCACCAGTTCGAGGGCTCCGGCTTCACCGGCACCGTCGTGCTCGCCGAATCGCACCTCGCGATCCACACCTGGCCCGAGCGCCAGGGACTGACGCTCGACGTCTACGTCTGCAACTACAGCGCCGACAACTCGGTCAAGGCGAGGAAGCTGTTCGACCAGCTCGTGGCCTACTTCCAGCCGACCGAGGTTGCGAAGACCGAGGTCGAGCGCGGCGCGCACACGCTCGTGGAGCCGCTCAACGACTCGACGGGCTTCTACATCAAGGCACGCCGTCAGCTGGGCGACTGGCAGACCCGCTACCAGAGGCTGCAGATCTACGAGACGCCGCACTACGGCAAGATCTTCCGCCTCGACGGCTTCAACATGACCTCCGAGAAGGAGGAGTTCGTCTACCACGAGAACCTCGTGCACCCGGCGCTGACGGCCCACCTCGCGCCGAGGAAGGCGCTGATCATCGGCGGCGGGGACGGCGGCTCCTCGGAGGAGGCGCTCAAGCACCCCTCGCTCGAGAGCGTCACCATGGTGGAGATCGACGCCGACGTCATCGAAGTGGCCAAGGAACACTTCCAGGCGGTGCACAACGGCGTGTTCGACAATCCGAAGCTCAGGGTCCTGGTCGACGACGGGATGAAGTTCGTGCGCGAAACGCAGGAGCGCTTCGACCTGATCGCGCTCGACCTGAACGACCCGGTCGGGCCGGCGGCGGCGCTCTACTCGCTCGAGTTCTTCCAGCAGCTGCGCACGGCGCTCGCGCCGGGCGGCGCGTTAACGCTGCACCTCGGCTCGCCGGTGGCGCAGCCGCAGCGCGTCGCCGACCTCGCGCAGCGCCTGAACAGCGTGTTCCGCATCGTGCGGGTGTACACCATGTACATTCCGCTTTACGGCTCGCTCTGGGCGATGGCGGTGTGCTCCGACAAGCTCGATCCCAAGGCCTTCACGGCCGACGAGATCGACCGGCGCATCGAGGCACGCAAGCTGCAGGCGCTGCAGTTCTACAACGGCGAGACGCACGAGGGTGTGTTCGCCCTGCCGAACTACGTGCGCGACCTGGTGACCCCGGTGCGCCTGAAGCAGCCGGCGCGCGGCCGTCGGCTGGGCGTCGTTCGGGCAGCGGTCAAATAACCGAAACCAGGGACAGACCACCATTAAAGGGCGCCTCGGCGCCCTTTTTATTCGATGGTGGGTAACACCCTGCGCACGATGTCGAAGATCCGGTCGATGTGCGCCTTCTCGACGATGAGCGGCGGCGAGAAGGCGAGCGTGTCGGCCGTATAGCGGATCAGCAGCCCGGCCTCGAAACACTTCACGAGCGCGGTATAGCCGCGCGCGCCCGGCGTGCCGGGCTTGGGCTCGAGTTCGATCGCGCCCATGAGACCGAGGTTGCGGATGTCGGCCACCCGCGGCGTGCCCTTCAGGGCATGCAGGGCGTCCTCCCAGTACTTCTCGAGCGAGCCGGCACGGGTCAGCAGGCCCTCCTCTTCGTAGACGTCCATTGCGGCTATGCCGGCGGCGCAGGCGAGCGGGTGGCCGGAGTAGGTATAGCCGTGGAAGAGCTCGATGCCGTCGGGACCCTTCATGAAGGCGTCGTAGATCTCGTCGCGCACGAATACGCCGCCCATGGGAACCGTGCCGTTGGTCATGCCCTTGGCGATGGTGAAGAGGTCCGGCATCACGCCGAAGCGCTGCGAAGCGAAGGGCTGGCCGACGCGGCCGAAGCCGGTGATGACCTCGTCGTAGATGAGCAGGATGCCGTGCTTCGTGCAGATCTCGCGCAGCCGCTCGAGATAGCCCTTCGGCGGCACCAGCACGCCGGCCGAGCCGCTCACCGGCTCGACGATCACGGCGGCGATGGTCGACGGATCGTGCAGCGTGCACAGGCGCTCGAGGTCCTCCGCCAGCTCGACGCCGTGGGGCGGCTGCCCGCGCGAGAACGCGTTGCCCGGCACGTTGTGGGTGTGGCGCAGATGGTCCACGCCTGCCACCCCGGGGCCGAACATCTTGCGGTTCGGGCCCAATCCGCCGACCGCAATACCCCCGAAATTGACGCCGTGGTAGCCGCGCTCGCGGCCGATCAGGCGGAAGCGGCCCGGCTCACCGCGCGCGCGATGGTAGGCGAGCGCGATCTTGAGCGCGCTGTCGACCGCCTCGGAGCCCGAGTTGGCGAAGAAAATGCGGTTGAAGCGGTCGGGGGCGATGGCCGCCAGGCGCTCGCCGAACTCGAAGGCGAGCGGATGGCCCATCTGGAAGGTGGGCGCGAAATCCATCTCGGCCGCCTGCCGCTGGATGGCCGAAACGATCTTCGGCCGGCAGTGGCCGGCGTTGACGCACCACAGGCCCGAGCACGCGTCGAGGATCTCCCGCCCTTCGGGCGTCCAGTAGCGCATGCCCTCCGCACGAGCGAGAAGGCGCGGCGCCTTCTTGAATTGCCGGTTCGCGGTAAACGGCATCCAGAAGGCTGCCGCTTCCAGGCCACTTTCGAGCTCTGCGCGCTTGTTCATAGAGGGAGGATACCCCGCCCGCTAGCGTGCGGCAGCGCGGAAAAATCGACCCGCGACTAGGCCGAATAGGCGACGACTTTCTGCCTTTGCTGTCCCAGCCCCTGGATGGTAAGGGTCATGACGTCGCCCATCTTCAGGAACACCGGCGTCGGCTTGATGCCCAGCCCCACTCCGGGAGGAGTGCCCGTGGCGATCACGTCGCCGGGCAGGAGGGTCATGTACTGGCTGACGTGCGAGATGATCTTCGCCACGCCGAACACCATGGTGCGCGTGTTGCCGGTCTGCATGACGCGATCGTTGACGCGCAGCTCCATGTCGAGCGACTGCGGATCGGTGATCTCGTCGGCCGTGACGAGGTAGGGGCCGATCGGACCAGCGGTATCGAAGCCCTTGCCCTTGTCCCACTGGCTGGTCGCCATCTGGAAGGAGCGCTCCGAGACGTCGTTGATGATGCAGTAGCCGGCCACGTGGCTCAGAGCCGCGCCCTCGTCCACGTAGCGCGCCTGGGTGCCGATGACCACGCCCAGCTCGATTTCCCAATCGAGCTTGGTCGAGTTCCGCGGCTGGATGACATCGTCGTTCGGCCCGCTGATGCAGGTCGTGGCCTTCATGAACACGATCGGCTCGGCGGGCAGCGGCAGGCCCGCTTCCTTGGCATGGTCGGAGTAGTTGAGGCCGATGGCGACGAACTTGCCGATGCCGACGTAGGGCACGCCGAAGCGCGGCGCGCCGTTCACGAGCGGCAGCGACTCCGGCTTCAGGCGCGTCAGCACCTTCAGCCCGCGCGGCGAGAGCTCGTTCGGGCCGAGGTTGTCGACGATCTTGGAGAGGTCGCGCAGCTTCCCTTCCCCGTCGATCATGCCCGGCTTCTCGTAGCCGGGCTTGCCGTAGCGGCAAAGCTTCATATGGTCATTCCCCCGTCGATCGAATAGGCGTTGCCGGTCGCGAACAGCGACTCGTCTGAAGCGAGGTACACGAGCAGCCCGGTGATGTCGTCCACCGTGCCGAGGCGCCCCATGGGCTGGCGCGCGACGAAGTCCTTGCGCGCCTGCACCGGGTCGGCAAAAGCGTTGATGCGACCCTGCAGCGAGGGCGTGTCGACCGTGCCGGGGCAGACGGCGTTGCAGCGCACGCCCTTCGCCACGAAGTCCGCGGCGATCGACTTGGTCAGCCCGATCACCGCCGCCTTGCTCGCGCCGTACACGCAGCGGTTCGGCAGCCCGCGGATCGACGAGGCGACCGACGCCATGTTGATGATCGAGCCGCGGCCCTTCCTCAGCATCCCGGGCAGGAACGCCCGGCTGACGAGGAACATCGAGCGCACGTTGACGGCAAAAGCCTGGTCCCAGTCCTTCGCCGACGCGTCGAGGATCGAGCCGTGGTGGACGATGCCGGCGCAGTTGAAGAGGACGTCGATATCGCCCGCTTCCTTGCTTGTCCTGGCAATCGCTTCTTCGTCGGTCACATCCAGCACGCGCGTACGGATGCCGTCCTTGCCTTCGATAGCCTTGAGCGTCGCCGCGTTGATGTCGCTCGCCCAGACGCGCGCGCCTTCGCGCGAAAAGGCGAGCGCTGCGGCCTGTCCCATGCCCTGCCCCGCGGCCGTAATGAAAGCAGCCTTTCCGGCGAGTCTTCCAGCCATTGCAGATAACCCTTGAGGGGCAGCGATTATACTTCGCAGCTTCCATGAATCGATTCGATTTCGCTGGCCGCGCCGCGATCGTCACGGGCGGCGCGCAGGGCATCGGCGCGGCGATCGTGCAGCGGCTCGAGCAGTCGGGCGCGAAAGTGCTCGTCTGGGATCTGGACGGTTCTCCCAAGGTGGACGTGACCGATGCGCAGTCGGTTGCTCAGGCGACGCAGCGCGCACTGCGCGAACTGGGCAAGATCGACGTGCTGGTGAACAACGCCGGCATCGCCGGCAAGAACGTGCCGACGATCGACTATCCGATCGACGAGTGGGAACGCGTGCTGCGCGTCAACCTGACCAGCCAGTTCCTCTGCTGCCGCGCCGTCGCGCCGCACATGGCCAAGGCGCGCTACGGGCGCATCGTCAACATCGCCTCGGTCGCGGGCAAGGAAGGCAACCCGAATGCGGTCGCCTACTCCGCCTCCAAGGCGGGCGTCATCTCGCTCACCAAGAGCCTCGGCAAGGAGCTCGCGCAGACCGGCGTGCTGGTGAACTGCATTACGCCCGCCGCCGCGAAGACGGCGATCTTCTCGCAGATGACGCAGCAGCACATCGACTACATGCTGGCCAAGATTCCCATGGGCCGGTTCGTGGAGGTCGACGAGATCGCGGCGCTCGCGTGCTGGCTCGCCTCGTCGGATTGCTCGTTCAGCACCGGCGCAGTGTTCGACATCTCCGGCGGCCGTGCCACCTACTAAGAAGGATGCTAAGCCAAGAAGCGTCCAGTGGTTCGGGCGCCAGGACATCTACGGCTTCATCTACCGGAGCTGGGTCAAGAACCGCGGCGTGCCGCAGGACCAGTTCGACGGCCGGCCGGTCATCGGCATCTGCAACACCTGGTCGGAGCTCACGCCCTGCAATACGCACTTCCGCGTGCTCGCCGAGCACGTGAGGAACGGCATCCTGGAAGCGGGCGGCTTCCCGCTCGAGTTCCCGGTGATGTCGCTCGGCGAAACGCTGCTGCGACCCACGGCAATGCTCTACCGCAACCTCGCGAGCATGGACGTCGAGGAGTCGATCCGCGGCAACCCGCTCGACGGGGTGGTGCTGCTCGCCGGCTGCGACAAGACCACGCCCGCGACGCTCATGGGCGCGGCGAGCGTCGACCTGCCGACGATCCTCGTCTCGGGCGGGCCGATGCTCTCCGGCAAGTACCGCGGCACCGACATCGGATCGGGAACCAACGTCTGGTCCATGTCGGAAGACCTGCGCGCCGGCAAGATCCGGCTCGAGGAGTTCCACGAGGCCGAGTCGTGCATGCACCGCTCTCACGGCCACTGCATGGTCATGGGCACCGCTTCGACGATGGCCTCCATGGTGGAGGCGCTCGGCGTCGGCTTGCCCGGCAACGCCGCCTACCCGGCGGTGGACGCGCGGCGCAATGTCATCGCCCGCCTCGCGGGCCGGCGCATCGTGGAAATGGTGAAAGAAAAGCTTTGCCTGTCGAAGATCCTGACCAAGGAAGCTTTCGAGAACGCCATCCGTACCCTCTCGGCGATCGGCGGCTCGACCAACGCCGTGATCCATCTCATCGCGCTCGCCGGCCGCATCGGCGTGAAGCTCGATCTCGACGACTTCGACCGCCTCGGCAAGGGCATGCACACGCTGCTCAACCTGATGCCCTCCGGCAAGTACCTGATGGAGGACTTCTGCTACGCAGGCGGACTGCCGGTGGTGCTGCGCGAGCTCGGCGAAAGCGATCTGCTGCATCGGAACGCGCTCACGGTCAACGGCATGACCATCTGGGAGAACGTGAAGGACGCGCAGTGCTGGAACCGGGACGTGATCTTCGAGATGAAGAAGCCTTTCAAGCGCGATACCGGCCTGCGCGTGCTGCGCGGCAACCTCGCGCCCGACGGCGCGATCATCAAGCCCTCGGCGGCGACGCCGAAGCTGCTTCGGCACAAGGGCCGCGCGGTGGTGTTCGAAAGCATCGAGGACTTCCACGGGCGCATCGACGATCCGAAGCTCGATATCGACGAAACGTGCGTCATGGTCCTGAAGAACTGCGGGCCGAAGGGCTACCCGGGGATGGCGGAGGTCGGCAACATGCCGCTGCCGCCGAAGCTGCTCAAGAAGGGCGTGACCGACATGGTGCGCATCTCCGACGCGCGCATGAGCGGCACGGCCTACGGCACCGTCGTGCTGCACATCGCGCCGGAGGCCGCGGCGGGCGGCGTGCTCGCGCTGGTCGAGAACGGCGACCTGATCGAGCTCGACGTCGACAAGGGACGCATAGAGCTGCGGGTCCCGGAGGCCGAGCTGGCAAAAAGGCGCAAGAACTGGAAGGCGCCGGCGGCGCCGCTCGAGCGCGGCTACTGGCGCCTGTACTTCGATCACGTGCTGCAGGCCCACCAGGGCGCCGACCTCGATTTCCTCGTAGGCAAGAGCGGCTCATTCGTGCCAAGGGATAACCACTGATGCTCCAACAAGCCGACCTCACCATCCGTTTGCATGCCAACGACGACGTCGTCATCGCGCGGGTCGAATTGCCCGCCGGGACGCTCGTCGCGAAGGAGAACGTGCGCGCCGCCGTGCGCATTCCGGCCGGCCACAAGATCGCGGTCCGCGCGCTCGCAAAGGGCCAGCCCGTGCACCGCTACAACCAGATCATCGGCTTCGCCACGCAGCCGATCGCGCCGGGCGACCATGTGCACGTGCATAACGTGGCGATGGGCGACTTTCAGCGCGACTACGCCTTCTGTTCCTTGGCAAAACCTATCGAGTATTTTGCCGAGCCGGCAACGTTCATGGGCATCACGCGTCCCGTCGGCCGCGTCGCGACGCGCAACTACATCGGCATCCTTACCAGCGTGAACTGCTCGGCCACGGTGGCGAGGATGATCGCCGACCATTTCCGCAACCGGTTGGAGGACTACCCGAACGTCGACGGCGTCGTCGCGCTTACGCACAAGACCGGCTGCGGCATGGCAAGCGAAGGCGAGGCGAGCGACGTCCTGCGCCGCACGATCGCCGGCTATGCGCGCCATCCGAACTTCTTCTCCTCGCAGCTGGTCGGCCTGGGCTGCGAAGCGAACCAGATCAACGTCCTCCTTTCTTCCCAAGGACTGAGGAGGAACGAGCGCCTGGGCGCCTTCACCATCCAGGAGAAGGGCGGCACGCGCAAGGCGGTCGAGAACGGCATCGCGCGCGTGAAAGAGCTGCTGCCGGAGGCAAACAGGGTGCAGCGCGAGCCGGTGCCCGCGAGCCATCTCATCCTCGGCCTGCAATGCGGCGGCTCCGATGGCTACTCCGGCATCAGCGCGAACCCCGCGCTCGGCGCGGCGGTCGATCTGCTCGTGCGCCACGGCGGAACGGCTATTCTCTCCGAGACGCCCGAGATCTACGGCGCCGAGCATCTGCTCACCCGCCGAGCGGTCAGCAAAGAGGTAGGCGAGAAGCTGATCGCGCGCATCCGCTGGTGGGAGGACTACACGCGGCGCAACGGCAACGAGATGAACAACAACCCCTCGCCCGGCAACAAGGCGGGCGGTCTCACCACGATCCTGGAGAAATCCCTGGGCGCCGTCGCCAAGGGCGGCACCACGAACCTGGTCGCGGTCTACGAGTACGCCGAGCCGGTCAGCGCCAAGGGTTTCGTGTACATGGACACGCCGGGCTACGACCCGGTATCGGCGACCGGGCAGGTCGCGGGCGGCGCCAACATGATCTGCTTCACCACCGGACGCGGCTCGGCCTACGGCTGCAAGCCCGCACCTTCGCTCAAGCTCGCGACGAATACGCCGCTCTTCGTGCACCAGGAAGACGACATGGACTTCAACTGCGGCACGATCATCGACGGCACGGAGACCATCGCCGAGGCGGGCGAGCGCTTCCTGCGGCTCATCCTCGAGACCGCGTCCGGCCGCAAGACGAAGAGCGAGGAATTCGGCTACGGCGAGGACGAGTTCGCGCCCTGGACGCTCGGCGCAACCATGTAAGGAAAAGGGGTCAGACCCCTTTTTCGGTTAGATGCCCCGTTTCTATATCGATGGCGCGCTCCGCGCCGGCTCGAGTTGCCTCTTGACCGAAGATGCGGCACACCATGCAGTCCATGTGCTGCGCATCCGCGCCGGCGATCAAGCGGTTTTGTTCAACGGTCGGGGCGGCGAATATCCGTCACGCATCGCCTCGATCGAGCGGCTGAAAGTGATGGTGGACGTCCTGTCGTACGACCCCGTCGAGCGCGAGTCGCCGCTGCGCGTAACGCTCGTGCAAGGCGTGTCGGCCGGCGAAAAGATGGACTTCACGATCCGCAAGGCGGTCGAGCTCGGCGTCGCCGAGATCCAGCCCGTCCTGGCCGCCGCATCGGTCGCCCGGCCGAAGGGCGAGCGCGCGGCCGCGCGCCAGGGCCACTGGCAGCGCATCGTCATTTCAGCCTGCGAGCAGTGCGGCCGGAACCGAATTCCCACTGTTCTGCCCCTGCTGCCTGCCGGCGATTACCGAGCGGCCGGCGAGCCAACTCTTAAGCACGGCAGGGTGCTTCTCTCGCCGCGCTCGGAGCTAGCCTTCTCGAAGCTGGAGTTCGGCAAGGACATCGTCATCGCCGCAGGCCCCGAAGCCGGCTTCACCGCCGAGGAGGAAGCGGTGTTCGTGCGCGAGGGGTTCGTGCCGGCGAAGCTCGGCCCGCGCGTGCTGCGCACAGAGACGGCGGCGCTCGCGGCGCTCGCCGCGCTCAGCGCTTTGGCGGGAGACTTCTAGAGAGCAGGTCGGCGAGCTGGGTGTTGCCGTTGTCGCGAGCGATGTCGAGCGCCGTGCGGCCGTTCCAGGTCGTCGCGCCGAGGTTCACGCCGCGCCCGGCGATGAAGAGCTCCACCGCCAGCGCGTCGTTGCGCTTCGCGGCGTCGAGGAACTGCCCTTCGTCGTAGTAGCGAAGGCCCATCGCGGTCAGGTCCTTGCGCGCCTGCAGAGCGCGGTCGGCCGAGGGTGCCTCGATCGCCTTAGTGACCGGATGATTTGCGGCATAAGCGGCGATGTCTCGACCGATGGCGGCCATACGGTCGCGGTATTCGGGCGGAACTTCCGCCGTCGCGCCGGCGAACAGGCCGGCGATCGCGCCGTTCGCCTCGGTATTGCGCCCGGCGAGAAGATCGGCCACGGCCTGGTCGGGATTGGGCTGCAGGCCGATGCGGACCATCGTCTGAACCAGCGTGAGCACCTGGCCGAAGGCGGTCCAGTCTTGATCTTCCGGGGCAACGGCGTGCGCGGGAATGCTGGAAGCGAGAATCAGGGCGGCGAGCAGAATGCGCATCATGTTGTCCTCCGAAAGCGAAGCATAACCCCGCAACGGCACTCGCGTTTACGCCGTACAATTTGAAAAAAATACAATGGCGACGTCGCTGCAACCCGCCCAGTTTCCCGAAGCGTTCGTGCGCTGGCTGCGCCAGGTTGCGCCGTACGTGCATGCGTTTCGCGGCCGCACCTTCGTCGTCGCCTTTGGCGGCGAGCTCTATACCGAGCGCACCCGGTTTCTCAGCTTCGTCCATGACCTGAACCTGCTCGCCGCGCTCGGCATCCGCCTGGTGCTGGTGCACGGCGCGCGGCCGCAGGTGGAGGCCGAGCTCAAGGCGCGCGGCGTGCGCTCGCGCTATGCCCAGGGGCTGCGCATCACCGACGAGGCGGCGCTCACCGCTGTCAAGCAGGCCGCGGGCGTGCTGCGCATCGAGATCGAGGCGGTGCTCTCCCAAGGGCTGCCGAGCTCGCCGATGGCCGGCGCGCAGATCCGCGTCAACTCCGGCAACTTCATCACCGCGCGGCCGATCGGCGTGCGCAAAGGCGTCGACTTCATGTTCACCGGCGCGGTGCGCAAGGTGGACGCCTTTGCCATCCGCGGCGCCCTCGATGCGGGGGAAGTCGTGCTCGTCGCGCACGTCGGCTATTCGCCGACCGGCGAGGTGTTCAACCTCACCTGGGAAGATGTCGCGGAAAACGTGGCCGTCGCGCTCAAGGCCGACAAGCTCCTCATGTTCACCGATCGCCTGCCGATGGACCGCCGAGAGCAGGTGGTCAGCGAGCTCACCGCCCGCGAGGCAGAGGCGGTGGTCAAGAAAGGCGGCCTCACCCCTCAGACGGCGCGCGTCATCGAGCATGCAGTGCGCGCGCTCGCGGGCGGCGTCGGCCGGGCGCATGTCGTGTCGCGTCGCGTTCCCGGGTCGCTGCTCCTCGAGCTCTTCACCTCAACCGGGGTCGGCACGATGATCACTGCCGACACGCTGGAGAAGCTGCGCGCGGCGCGGGTCGAGGACGTGAACGGCATCCTGGGGCTCATCGAGCCGCTCGAAGCCGACGGCACGCTGGTGAAGCGAAGCCGGGA